>JAQTOP010000094.1 GCA_028713285.1 Terrimicrobiaceae bacterium | reverse complement strand
GGCAACTTTGCGCGTTGCGGCGGCCCGGAAAACTGCGTAAGTCGTTTTGCGATTGCCTGGTGGTGTAACGGTAACACAGCGGCCTTTGGAGCCGCTTTTCATGGTTCGAATCCATGCCAGGCAGCCATTTCAATACCGCCCCCCCATTGTTTTCGTCCGCCACACCCAGCCGCCTTTTTCTTCGCACCGCGGCAGTCTTCGGCCTCGCCCTGCTGGCCGTCTCCGGCTCGTTTGCGCAGATTTTCAAAGATCCGAAGGCGCCGCTGGAGGATCGCGTATCCGATCTTTTCGACCGCCTCAAGCCGGAGGAAAAAATCACCCTGCTCACCGGCACGGGTTTCACCACGCATCCGATCCCGCGGCTCGATGTCCCGGCGATGGCGATGGCGGACGCCGGCCAGGGCGTGCGGGGTGGCGCTGACTCGACACACGGACCGGCCACCGCATTCCCGTCGGGAGTGGCGATGGCGGCCACATGGGACGCCGCTCTCATCAAACGAGTCGGTGCGGCCATCGGCGAAGAGGCTCACAACAAGGGCACCGGCGTGCAGGTGCTGCTCGGGCCGGCGGTGAACATTCATCGCTCGCCTCTCGGCGGACGCAATGGCGAGTATTTCAGCGAAGACCCGTATCTCGCGGCAAGGCTCGGCGTCGCCTACATCCGCGGCATGCAGGGCGCCGGAACCCTGGCGTGCATCAAACATTTCGCCTGCAACAACGAGGAAGTCGATCGCCGCTCCGTGGACGTAAGAGTCGGCGAGCGTGCGCTCCGCGAGATCTATCTGCCGGCATTCGAGGCTGGAGTGAAGGAAGGCAAAGTCTGGAGTGTGATGAGCTCCTACAACAAGATCAACGGCCCCCACGCCAGCGCGAACGCCTACCTGCTCACCGATGTGTTGAAAAATGGCTGGGGCTTCGATGGCGTCGTCATGTCCGACTGGGGCGGCGTGCATGAGACCGCCGTCGCGCAGGCCGGCAATGACCTCGAAATGCCGGGCGGCCACGATGTCACCATTCCCAAAGTCCAGGCGGCCCTTGCGGACAAGACAATGACGCAGAACGCCATCGACGACTCCGTGCGGCGCATCCTGCGCGCCGTGATTCGCTCCGGCCTGCTCGATGGGCCGATGACGCCCGACCCGAAGCTCGTCAACTCCCCGGACCACAAGGCGCTCGTTTTCGAGACCGCGGCCAGGGGCATCGTGCTGCTGAAAAACGAAGGCGGACTGCTCCCGCTCGACCGCAAGGCCATCAAGTCCATCGCCGTCATCGGCGAGCCCGCGAAGAAAATGCAAATCGGCGCGCGGGGAAGCCCCGATGTCAAGCCTCTCAAGACCGCTGAGCTTCTCGACAGCCTGCGGAATGCCGCCGGTGATGGCATCACGCTGCGCTACGCTACCGGCGATTCCACCGGCGATCCGCTGCCTGCGTCCGCCGTCAAGCCACCCGGTGAGAAGGTTACCCACGGCTTCAAGGCCGAGTATTTCAAAAACACGACTCTCGACGGGAAACCAGCCCTCACCCGCGAGGAGGAACAAATCCAGCTCGACACGCAGAGGCCGCCCGCGCCCGGCATCTCCGCCACCGGCTACAGCATCCGCTGGACGGCCATGCTCACCGCGCCCGCTACCGGAGCTTACAGATTCATCTTTGCCGTTGACGACGGGTTCCGCCTGTTTCTCGACGGCAAACAACTGATGGAGCACTGGCAGCCCGGCGCCGCGAGAACCTTCACCGCCGATGCGTCCCTCGAAAAAGGAAAGACCTACGAGCTGCGGGTCGAGTTTTTTCAGACTACCGGGGACTCCGTCGCGAAGCTGAACTGGAAAACTCCGTTGAAAAGTCCCTACGCCGACGCCGTGGAATCCGCGAAGAAATCCGACGCCGCCATCGTCGCCGTCTCCACATTCCCCACCGATGGCGAAGGCCACGACCGCCCGTCGATGAACCTCCCGAACGACCAGGCCGCCCTCATCCACGCCGTCGCCGCCGCCAATAAAAAGACCATCGTCATCCTCAACAACGGTGCGCCCGTCGAGATGAAAAGCTGGATTGATCAGGTTTCCGCGGTGATCGAGGCGTGGTTCCCCGGCCAGGAAGGCGGAGCGGCCATCGCGGCCATCCTCTTCGGCGAAGTGAATCCCTCCGGCAAGCTGCCCGATACGTTCGCCGGGAAGCGCGAGGACTATCCCGATTACGGAAATTTTCCCGGCAAGGACGGCAGGGTGGACTACGCCGAAGGCATCTACGTCGGCTACCGGCACTTCGACAAAAAAGGCATCGAGCCGGTCTTCCCGTTCGGCTACGGGCTGTCCTACACGACCTTCGAATACAAGAATATCAAGCTCTCCCAATCCCACGGGACCGTGGGGACCTCGGTCCTCGCAAGCGTCGATGTCACGAATACCGGCAGGCGCGAAGGCAGCGAAGTCGTACAGCTTTACATCCACGATCCGAAGCCGCAAATCGACAAGCCCGTGCGGGAACTCAAGGGCTTCGAAAAAGTCTCGCTTAAACCCGGCGAAACCAAAACCGTGGCGTTCACGCTCACGCCGCGCGACTTCGCCTATTTCGATGTTCCGGGCCGCCAGTGGAGAGCCGACGCAGGCGCCTACGACATCGAGGTCGGCGCCTCATCGCGCGACATCCGGCTGAAATCCCCGCTCACGCTCGACTCCGCTTACACGGAAAAAGTCCCGCTCTCGAAGGACCATTCCCAAGGCTGAGCCCCTTGAAAGGACAACGAAGGTGGAGAGCCGACGGCCGGATTTGAACCGGCGACCCGCTCATTACGAATGAGCTGCTCTACCCCTGAGCTACGTCGGCAGGAACGCCGGTCTTCACAAGACCGGGACCGCAAAGAATGCACAGTCCGCCGGCCGGCTCAACCATATTTTCCAAGCTCGCTCACGTCGTCGTCCTCAACGACCGCCGCCATCCCCGCTCCGCGCGAGCTGCACAGCCCGCGTTTGCTGCGGTCCTTGATGAAATCGATAAACTCCCCGCCTTCCGGAGTCCATTCCATCGAACCGCTCTGCTCGATTGCCTGCGTCACATTGAGGCCGCTGCGATAGACCAGGTTGTAGGCGAGCTTCACGTCGCGGCGCGCTTCCGTCGTGAGGCCCTTTCGGCGCATGCCGACGGAGTTGATCCCGCAAACGATGTTGAGGATTTTGCCCACGGTGAAGGGCGGGATGTCCTTGCTCCATGCCGTTCCGCCTCGAATCATCGTCATGCCGCCGACGCGCAAAAATTGATGGAACACGGCGCCGCCGCCGAGCACGACGTCGTCGCCGACCCGCACGTAGCCGGCCAGCAGGCAATTGTTGGCCATCACGTTGCGGTCGCCGACGGTGCTGTTGTGTCCGACATGCACGCCGACCATCAGCAGGTTGCGGCTGCCGATGCGCGTGACGGATCCCGCTTTCGTGCCGCGGTGAACCGTGACGTATTCGCGAAAGGCATTGTCGTCACCGATCACCACCTCGCTCCGGATCGAGGCGTCGTGCGCGAAATCCTGCGGCGCCGCTCCGATGACGGCTCCGTAGCCGACGAAATTGCGCGCGCCGAGGGTGGTGCGATTCGTCAGGATCGCGTGGGCCTGGATCGTGCAATCGTCGCCGATCGTCGGTAATCCTCGATGATGGCGTAGGGGCCGATTTCGACGTTCTCCCCGAGGCGTGCCCTGGAGCTGACGATGGCGGTGGGATGGATTTTCATAAACAACCTGAATCCACACCGGCGAACCGAAACGGAGAGCAGCGACCTTGAGTCCGCCAATTTTCGGCCCGATCCCCGGTTCTGTCAAACTGCCGCGCCGCGAGGGAAAGCGTTCCCGCGCGCGCCGCGGCTTGCTATAAGGCGCAGGCATGAGCTGCCACATCGTGGATCATCCGCTGGTGCGGGCGAAATTAAGCGTGCTGCGGGACGCCGGCACGCCGTTGAAGGAATTTCGCGGAGCCCTCCATGAGCTGAGCCTTCTCGTGGGATACGAGGCGCTGCGCGACCTGGAGGAGGAACCGGTCCGCGTGGAGACGCCGCTGAGCCGTTGCGCGGGATCGCGGGTGCGCGATCCGATTTTCCTGATCCCGATTCTGCGCGCGGGACTCGGCATGGCGGAGGCGCTCGCGGAGCTGCTGCCCGACGCGCCCATCGGCCACATCGGGATGTTCCGCGACGAGATCACGCTCGAGCCGCAGGCCTACTATCTGCGGCTGCCGCCGGGCATCGAGGGCGCCAACGTCGTGTGCGTGGACCCGATGCTCGCGACGGGCAACAGCGCGGTCTCGGCGATCGATCAGCTCAAGCGGGCCGGCGCGCGCAGTCTGCGGCTCGTCTGCATCGTCGGCTGTCCCGAGGGCGTCGGGCGCATGCGGTCCGCGCATCCCGATGTGCCGATTTACCTCGCGGCAATCGACGAGGGGCTCAACGAGCGCGGCTACATCGTCCCCGGTCTCGGCGACGCGGGCGACCGATATTACGGCACGTAGGATTCGGCGCCATTTCCCAGCTACATCGGCGCCGTGAGGAGGCGGACGTCGGGCTTGATCGACCGCGGATCCTTGAAAATAAGCGGCGGCTCGGTCGCCCGCAGTTCGTAGCCGGTGAGAACGAACTCGGGATAAAAACGGTCGCTTGCCGGCTCATACACCGTGTCGCCGGAGAAATAGCCGGACAGGCGGTATTCGAAATTATTGTCCGCGCCGAGGTGGCCCTGCTGGCGGTCGGGAGCGAGCGTCTTCTGCTCGTTCATCATCACGAGCTTCGCCGTGCTCCACGGCTGGCCCGGCTGGCGCACCCAGCCCCACATTTTGTAATCCTGTTTGTAGAACCGCCGGCCGATGAAGTAATTCCCCGGCGCCTCCGCGCGGATCGCCGCGTTCATCGCCGCCCGCTGCGCGCTCTGGTCCGATTGCATCGTCTCGCAACCCTGGAATGCGGTGACGAGCAGGGCGGCAACGAGGGCGGGAACGAGACGGCGGAAAACTTTCATGCGAAGAGAAGGGGCGGATAGCACACGATGCGGCGGGGCCAAAGGGAAATCGGTCGGCATCAGCGCTTGCGCATCAGCCAGTAAACCTCGCCCGGCCACCACGGGAAGGTGCCGCCCCATCGCAGGTTGAAGCGCATCCACGCGGCGGAATTCTCGAGCGCGCTGCCCTTGCTGCGCATGAAGAACGCGCCGCTGAGGAATTCCGTCGTGCAGTTGGCCGCCTCGCCCATGCGCACGACGCGCTCGGGCGAAAACACGCTCACATGGCCCATCGGCTTCGCGGTTTTGCGCACCGCCGCCTGCCGGCTGCGCACGAGGAAATCGGGCAGCACGGGAAAGCCGCCGATCAGGACGCCGCCGGGCCGGATGCGCCGCGCGACCCTGGCGAGCACCGCCTCGGGTTCGAAAAGATGCTCGAGCACGTGCAGGAGCACCGCCGCGTCGTAATCCTGCGGCAGGTCGAACGCTGGATCCTCGAGGTTTGCCTCGTAAAAATCGTCGTAGCCCGCCTTGCGAAGCTTGTCGGTGAGCATCACCGCATCGACGGCGGTCCAGCGGGCCAGCCGGGGCTGAACCGGCGCGGAACGGACAAACTCGAGGAACTGCCCCGTATGCACGCCGATCTCGGCGACATCGAGCGCCTTTCCCGCCTGCTCCGCGGCGATGCGCAGCAGATGATAGCCGAACCAATAGCGCAGCAGCCGGATCGGATAGCGGACGGATTTCGCCTCCTTCGGCATGCCGAAGCGTTTCGTGCGCACGACGGGATTGGTGGCGAGAAAATCGATATCCCAATCGAGGGGCTGATAGGCATTCAAGGCGCAGCATCCTGCGAAGCGGCCCGCACACGGTCAAGTTCCCGCTCGCATGCGATCTCCGGATGAAAAGCCATGGACCATATCTACAAAAAAATCGAGTTGGTGGGCACCGCGCCCGAGAGCATCGAAAAGGCCGTCGAAAATGCGCTGGCCCGGGCGGCGAAGACGATTCGCCACCTGCGCTGGTTCGAGGTCGTCGAGACGCGCGGGCACGTCGAGGATGGCAAAATCGCGCACTGGCAGGTGACGATCAAGGCCGGCTTCACGCTCGACGGGTGATCCGCTACTCGACCGCGCGGCCGCCGGTGGGCCGTCCCTCGTCCGCGTCGATGTAGTCGAACATCACGACGATGTCGTCCCGATCGCTGAATCCGCCCTCGGCCTTGCGTTCGGCGAGCCGCCCGCTGAGTTCGTCATTCCAACCGCGCTTGCGCATGAATTCGCTCCACACGTCGATCTGCTCCTCCGTCGGGCGGAACCCCTGCTGGAAGCACCAGTCGAGCACCGCGATGTCGTCGAGTCCTTCCCGCACGCGGGCGGCAACGTCGGCATAGGCAACCTGCAAAAAATCGCAGCAGCGCTCATCGAAGCCGCTGCCGAGATTCGCGTGCAAATCCTCGCGCAGCTCGCCGGCTGCGTGCAGGCGGATTTTTTCCAGCATGCGCGGGAGATAGACGATGCCGTTGAGGCTGACGTAGGGGGACTTGGGAACTTTCATGCGGAAAATTTACCACGCGGAGACACGGCCGCGCAGGGGAAATTATTTTGTCTCGGCTTCCCCGTGTCTCCGCGCGCCCGCCGCCTTGTTTTCGAACAGCGAGCTGATCGCGAAGAGGGCCGCCGCGACGCAGATGCAGGAATCCGCGACATTGAATGCCGGCCACGGATTGGCGAATGGCACGTGCAGGTCGAAGAGCAGGAAATCCACCACGAAGCGATGGAGCAACCGGTCGGTGAGATTGCCGAGAATGCCCGCCGCGAGCAGCGCCGCGCCGATGCGCACCCACCGCTCGCGGAATGCGCCGCGACGCCAGAAGATCGCCAGCGCGACCAGCGCCACCGTCGAGAGCCCGATGAAAAAACGGTTGTTGTCGGCGAGCATTCCGAAGGCCGCGCCGGTGTTGTGGACCTGCACGAGCTGGAAGAACCCCGGGATCACCGGGATCATGTCCTCCGGGCCGATGAAGCGCAGCACGAGCCACTTCGTAAATTGATCGAAGGCGTAGAGCGGCAGCGTGAGCGCGAGGAGCGGATGTTTCACGCGGGCACGCAGGTCAACACCGCCTCCGCGCAACGGTCGCACAACTCCGGCTGCGCGGCATCCGCGCCCACGCTCGGCAGATGCCGCCAGCAGCGCGCGCAGCCGGGATGCGGCGACTTCTCGACCGTGGCTGCGACTTCGGCGCCCGGCGCGAGCCGCAGCCCGCCGATAATGAAAAATTCCTCCAGCTCCGCGACCGTGCCCTCGAGCCGCGCGATCTGCTCCGCCGGGACCTGTAGCGTGACGAGGGCCTCGAGCGATTTCGCGATGCGTTTCGCCTGCCGCGCGGGTTCGACGGCCTGCTGATAGACCGCGGCGCGCAGCTTGAGCCATTCCTCGACCTGCCGCTCGAGCGCTTCGTCGCGCGGGCCGGCATCCGGGAAGGTCTCCAGATGCACGCTTGCGGCGTTGCCCGCGAATTCCCACGCCTCGTCGGCGGTGAAAACCAGGATTGGCGCGAGCAGGCGCGTGACGGTGTCGAAGCATGCGTGCATCACGGTTTGCGTGGCGCGGCGGCGCGGGCTGCCGGCCGCGTCGCAATACAGGCGGTCCTTCGTGATGTCGATGTAGTGCGCGCTGAGATCGACGGCGCAAAATTGGTTGAGCGTCTCGAACACCGCGCGAAAATCGCAGGCCTCGTAGGCCGCGCGGCATTTCGCGATCACCTCCTGCAGGCGGCTGAGCACCCACCGGTCGATGGTCGTCGCGCCGCTCGGCGGGGCGTCCGCCGGCGTGAAATCGTAGAGATTCGCGAGCAGAATGCGCAGAACGTTGCGGAAGCCCCGATAGCGCTCGGCGACCTGCTTGAACACCTCTTCGCCGAACGGCACCTCGTCCGTGTAATTCACCGTCGCGACCCACAGCCGCAGGATGTCCGCGCCGTATTGATCCACGAAATGCCCGGCATGCATCGGCTTCTTGTAATCGGCGGACTTCGAGATTTTTTTGCCGTCGCGGTCCACCACGAAGCCGTGCGTGATCACCGTGCGGTAGGGCGCGCAGCCGTTCAGCGCGACACTCGTCATGAGCGAGCTCTGGAACCAGCCGCGGTGCTGATCGGTCGCCTCGACATAGACATCCGCCGGGAAGGCCAGCTCGGGCCGCCGGCGCAGGACAGCCTCGTGCGAAACGCCCGAGTCGATCCACACGTCGAGCGTGTCGTTGCGCCGCGTCGTTCCGGCCGGCAAACCGAGCGCCTCGGCCCACCAGGCGTCGTCGCGCTCGAACCACAAGTTCGTCCCGTGCTCCGCGGCGAGATCCGCGACCTTTTCGATCACCGCGCGGTCGAGAATCGGCGCGCCCGCCGCGTCGTAAAACACCGGCAGCGGCACACCCCAGGTGCGCTGGCGCGAGATGCACCAGTCGGGCCGCGACTCGACGGTGCCCGCGATGCGATTGCGCCCCCAGTGCGGGTGCCACGTTGTTTCGTCGATGGCGCGCAGCGCGGGCGCGCGCAGTTCATCGACACGAATGAAAAATTGCTCGACCGCGCGGAAGACGACCGGCGTCTTCGAGCGCCAGCAATGCGGGTAGTCGTGCGTGTAATCGTGCGCCGCCAGCAGCGCCCCGTGCGCGCGCAGGAACTCGACGATCTCGCGGTTCGCGTCGAAAACGTATTTGCCCACCCATTGCGGCATCCCGCATTCCTCGGTGAATTTCCCGTGGTCATCGACCGGCGAGAGCGTCGGCAGGCCGTTCTGCTGGCCGGCGAGGTAGTCGTCCTTGCCGTGGCCGGGCGCGATGTGGACCTGGCCGGTGCCGGTTTCCATCGTGACGAAATCGGCGGTGATCACGCGCGACGTGCGCGGGAGGAACGGATGCTGCGCCTCCAGGCCGGCCAGCGCCGCGCCCTGGAGCACGGCGAGCTCGGCGGCGAGCGCAAGGCCCGTTTCCGCGACGAAGGCCTCGAGCAACGCCCGCGCGACGACGAGCTTCGCGCCGCCAAAATCGCCCACGACGTATTCCGCGCGCGGATCGACCGCGATGGCGACGTTGGCGGGCAGCGTCCACGGCGTGGTCGTCCAGATCACCATTGACGCGCCTTCCAGCCCGCCCGGCGCCGCGGTAAGCGGGAACTTCACGTAAATCGCCGGGTCCGTGCGCTTCGCGTATTCCACCTCGGCCTCGGCCAGCGCGGTCTGCGCGCCGGTGCTCCACAGCACGGGCTTCCTGCCGCGATAGACGAGGCCCTTTTCGACGAACCTTCCGAACGAGCGGAGGATCTCCGCTTCGTAGCCGGGATCGAGCGTGAGGTAGGGATGCTCCCAATCGCCGAAGACGCCGAGCCGGCGGAATTGCCCCCGCTGGACGTCGATGAACTTGCGCGCGTAGGCCTCCGAGCGCTTGCGCACCTCGACCGGCGAGAGGCCGGCGCTTTCCTTCACGACCTTGAACTCGATGGGCAGCCCGTGGCAGTCCCACCCCGGAATGAATGGCGCGCGGAAGCCGAGCATCGTGCGCGATTTGACGATGAAGTCCTTGAGCACCTTGTTGAGCGCCGTGCCCATGTGGACATCGCCATTCGCGAAGGGCGGCCCGTCGTGCAGCACGAAGAGCGGCGCGCCCTCACGCCTGCGCTGAATCTGCGCGTAGAGCCCCGCGGCCTCCCATTTCGCCAGCATTTCCGGCTCGCGCGTCGTGAGCCCGGCCTTCATCGGGAAGTCCGTTCTCGGCAGGTTCAGCGTGTTCTTGTAGTCGCTCATCGAGAAACGGCCTTGGATACCACCGGGGGGAACCGGGGTCAATGCGGGGGCCGCGCCGCGCGCCCGAGGGCCCGGTGCGCGATTGTGCGCCGGGCTGGCTGCGCTATGCTGCGCGCATGAAGACCTCCGCCGTCGCCGAACCCCCCGCACCCGCCAGGAAAACCCCGCTGCGTTCCGAGGTGCGCCCCGCGGACACCTGGGACCTCACCCCGCTTTTTCCCGACGACGCGGCCTGGGAGACGGAGTTCCAGGCGCTCGCGGCCGACTACGAGCAGATCGCGGGCTTTCGCGGCCGCGTCGGCGAATCCGCCGCCACCCTGCGCGACGCGCTGGAATGCGAAAAGGACATCGACGCGCGCATCGAGACGCTCAATCAATTCGCCGCGCTGCGCACGACCGAGGACAGCGCGGACTCCGCCGCCCTCGCCCGCGAGTCCCGCCTCCAGGCCCTGCTGGTGCGGATCGGCGAGGCGTTCTCGTTTCTCTCGCCGGAAATCCAGGCGCTCGACGACGCGACGTTCGACGCCTTCCTCGCCGACCCCGCGCTCGCCGAGTGGCGGATCGCGTTGAAAAAACTGCGCCGGCTGCGGCCGCACACGCTGAGCGCCAGCGAGGAACGGCTGATGGCCCTGGGCTCCGCCGCCCTCGCCGGACACCAGGAGACGTTTTCGCAGCTCACGAACGTCGATATGAAATTCGGCGTCGTGCGCGACGCGAACGGCCGCGACGTGGAGCTCACGCAGAGCTCGTTCTCCTCGCTCCTCATCCAGCGCGACCCCGCCGTGCGCCGCGAGGCCTTTGCGAAATTCTACGCCGAGTTCTCGGATCACCAGTTTTCCCTCGCGTCCTCGCTCGCCAGCTCGGTGCGCGCGGACGTCTTCCACGCCCGCGCGCGAAACTACCCCTCCGCCGTCGAGGCCGCGCTGTTCCGCGACGACGTGCCGCTGAGCGTTTACGACAGCCTCATCGCCTCAGTGCGGAAAAATCTTCCCGCCCTTCACCGCTACTATGGCCTGCGCAAGCGCGTGCTCGGGTTGGAAGAGATTCACGTCTTCGACACGTATGTGCCCCTCGTGGAGGGCATCGAGACCGACATCGACTGGGACGGCGCGGTGGACCGCGTGCTCGCCGCCGTGCGCCCGCTCGGCGGGGAATATGTCGCCACCCTCGGGCACGGACTCCGCGACGGCCGCTGGTGCGACCGTTACGAAAACAAGGGCAAGCGCTCCGGCGCCTTCAGCTACGGCACCTATGCCTCGCCGCCCTACATCATGATGAACTACAAGTCCGACGTGTTCTCCGACGTGTTCACGCTCGCGCACGAGGCCGGCCACTCGATGCACACCTGGCACTCGACCCGCGCGCAGCGCTACCAGGATTACCACTACCCCATCTTTTTGGCCGAGGTCGCCTCGACCTTCAATGAGATGCTGCTCACCCATCACCTCCTCGAGGAGACGAGCGACCCGCGCATGCGCGCCTACCTCGTCAGCCGGCAGATCGACGACTTCCGCGGCACGCTCTACCGGCAAACGATGTTCGCCGAGTTCGAGAAACGCATCCACGCCATCGAGGAGGCCGGCGACGCCCTCACCCTCGACACGATGCAGGCCGCCTACCGCGAGCTGCTCGACGCCTACTTCGGCCCCGACTTCGCGCTCGACTCCCAGCTCTCCCTCGAGTGCCTGCGCATCCCGCATTTCTACAACGCCTTCTACGTTTACAAATACGCCACCGGCATCAGCGCCGCCGTCGCCCTCTCGCAGCAGGTGCTGGAAACCGGCGACGCCGCCCGCTACCTCGCCTTCCTCCAATCCGGCGGCACGAAATTCCCCATCGACACTTTGGCCGACGCGGGCGTGGACATGCGCACCCCCGCCGCCGTGGATGCCGCCCTCGCCCTCTTCGCCCGCCGCGTCGAGGAACTCGAGGGATTGCTGGTGGATTAAGGCCTGTTCCCATGCCCCACGGCGGTCATCCTTCGCGGGCCGCCAGCCGGTCCAGCGGGCTGGGCACCCCTGCTACGGAAGGCGCGAGATAACGCATCGTCGTATCCAGATGCGCGTGACCGAGGAGCTCCTGCAAATCCCGCGCCGCCGCACCGGCTGCATGCGCATGCGTGGCGTAGCAATGCCGCAGCACATGGGGAGTTACCTGCCCTGCGAGGCCCACCCTGCCTGCCGCCGCGCGCACCGCCCGCTGCACGTTCACCTCGTGCATCCTCCAGCGCACGGCTTCGCCCGTCCGCGGATGTTTCGCCGGTGCGTGCGCCGGGAAGACCCAGGCCCAGCCTTCGGTGAGGGCCAGCCGCGGCGATTTCTTTTGGAGCCATCCGGGCATCGCCACCGGCAATCCCGCCGCCGCATCTCCCCGCCACACGGCGCGCGCCATCCGCAACTGCGCCGCCAGCTCCCCGCCCAGCGAAACGGGCGCCTCCACCACGCGATCCTTCGCCCCCTTCGCCCCGCGAATAATCAGCCGCCTCGCGGCGAGATCCACATCCTTGATTCGCAATTCCAGCGGCTCCGTCACCCGCAGGCCGCAGCCATAGAGAAATCGCACGATCAACCGCGTCGGATAGCCCCCGCAATCCCCGACCGCCCCCAGCAACGCCGCGGTCTCCTCCAGCCCCAACGCCGTCCGCACCTGCGCCGGCCGTCGCGCCCTCGCGGCGTCGATCTCACCCAATGGAGTCCCAAGAACGACCCGATAAAAAAACACGAGGGCATTCAACGCCTGATTTTGCGTGCTGGCAGCCACTCCACGGCGCGCCTCGTCCGTGAGAAATCGCTTCACTTTCTGTTCCGATGTCCAGTTATCCGGATACTCGCGCACGGCCTGCATATACGAC
>JAQTOP010000093.1 GCA_028713285.1 Terrimicrobiaceae bacterium | reverse complement strand
CAATATGGCGAAGTATAAACTGGAATACATCTGGCTCGACGGCTACGAGCCTGTCGCAAACCTCCGCGGCAAAACGCTGGTCAAGGATTTTGACAGCTTTCCGGGCCTCGGCGACGTCCCGAACTGGGGCTTCGACGGCAGCTCGACCCGGCAGGCCGAGGGCCACAGTTCCGACTGCGTGCTCAAGCCCGTGGGCGTCTATCCCGACTCGACGAAGGAAAACGGCGCGATCGTCCTTTGCGAAGTCCTGCATCCCGACGGCACCCCCCATTCCACAAATTCCCGCGCAACCATCCTCGACGACCCCGGCACCTGGTTCGGGTTTGAACAGGAATACTTCCTTTACAAGGATGGCCGCCCGCTGGGCTTTCCGAAGGAGGGCTATCCCGAGCCCCAGGGCAAATACTACACCGGCGTCGGCTACGCTTCCGTCGGCGACATTGCCCGCGAGATCGTCGATACCCACCTCGACCTCTGCCTCGATGCCGGCCTGAACCACGAAGGCATCAATGCCGAAGTGGCCAAGGGCCAGTGGGAATTCCAGATTTTCGGCAAAGGCTCGAAGAAGGCCGCCGACGAGATGTGGGTCGCTCGCTACCTCCTCCAGCGCCTCTGCGAAGGCTACGGCGTTGATGTAAATTACCACTGCAAGCCCCTCGGCGCCGATCTCGACTGGAATGGCTCGGGCATGCACTCGAATTTCTCGACCGAATACATGCGCACCGTCGGCGGGAAGGACTACTTCGAGGCGCTCATGGCGGCGTTCGACAAATACAAGAACGAACACATTGCCGTCTATGGCCCGGACAATCATCTCCGCCTCACCGGCCTCCACGAGACCCAGTCCATCGACAAGTTCAACTACGGCCTGGCAAACCGCGGCGCGTCAATCCGCGTCCCGCACAGCTTCATCAACAACGGCTACAAGGGCTACCTCGAGGATCGGCGTCCGAACTCGCAAGGCGATCCCTACAAGATCGCCAGCCGCATCCTTCAAACCATCGCCACGGTGCCGACACCCTGAGGCTATCGGGATAAGAGAGAGATCCCGAAAAATAAAACGCCGCCCGGACTGCCGGGCGGCGTTTTTGCTTCATCCCTCCGGCGAGTTCGTCGGAACCTCGGCGGCATGCACCGGTCACGACTCGAGCCCGCTCTGAATTTTCCGAAGCCGACCATCAATGGCCGCCACTCCTCGCTCCAGTTTGCCGACCGGCCGGGAAGTCCGAAACGCCGCAAGCGCCGGGGCAAGCGATGCGTGCAGCGCGGCGTCGGATGTGGCCGGCCCGCTCAGCCGCTTCACGCAAGCCTCGGCGAGATCATACTGCGCGAACACGGAATTCGCTTCATCCGCAGGCATTCGCGTCAATCTTCGGATGACATCCAGGATCGCGGCATCGACTGGCTTCGAGCGAATTCCAGACAATCCTTCGACCAGACGCTTCTGCGAGGACCAGTCCACCACGTCGGGAAGCTTCGCTGAATTCCCGTCCCCTCCTCTGGGACATCGACCGAGGAGGCGGTCCGCACATTCCTTCTCGCGCCTGCGATCCGGCGTCATCTGCGACTCCGGAAAATTTGACGCATCACGCAGCACCTGCAGCAGTCCGGCGAAGTTTGCGTCGCCGTGCTTTTCGCGGAATTCACGCAGGAGCCGGTCGGATTCCGCCTCACTCCCCGAGCGCGCGAGTTTTTTCGTGAAGAACCTGTATGCCAGCGCCGGGTCATAGAATTCCCGGTTCAGCAGCCGGATCGCCAGGGGAATGCCGGCGTCCGGATAGTAAAAGGCCAGTCGTTCCACGGCGCACTGCTCTGCCGGCGGATTGACTGGCGAAAGCGCGTCGTTCTCGAGGGAACGTTCGTGATCCGCGGCGCCGAGCCAGGCCCAGTCCGCCTTCACCGCGGCGGCGAGTGCCGGCGACTCGATCGGAGAATTGACGACGAGACAGAGCGATGGCTGGTAGCGGACGGCGCTGAGGTTTCGATTCACAATCTGCCCGATCGCCACGAAGCAGAGATCGCCGACTTTGACCGCGTAGGTCTCGAAGCGCCTGCCGCCAATCGCCGGGTCATACAGCGGTTGCACGCCCGGCGGCGGTTTGCCGGACTTGCGATTGCGCGGGTCATATTCCGCGCCAAACCACTTTCCCATGAGGCCCCTGCCCACGATCATCCGGGTGGGGCGCGAATCCTCGAGATGCCCGATCAATTCCGGCAGCGCCGCGCAACCCCGCCGGACGAGTTCGCGCATCACGCTCGACGCCTCCGGCTTCGCCGATCCGAGGATGCCGCCGTCGAACCGCGGCTCGTCATCGGTCGCGAGGAATCCGCTCGCCCGCGCGGTCGGGTGCGTCCCGATTCCCGGGCTGGTCACGTCCCGCAGCCGGGCAATGAGCGCGTCCGTCGGAACCGACCTCAGGTCGAATGCCGTCGCAACGCGCGCGTCGCATTCGCAAACCGCGAATGCCCCGCCAGCCGAAACCGTCGCGAGAACAATTCGCAGCAGGCGCGAGAGGCGGGGGGTTGCTCTGCGATCCATGCCCGTCGGCGCGGCAGCGCCTCGGCGCCAACCCTACGCCACCTCGTCCGATGGGACAAATTTTTTGCCCTGCGGCGAATCGGAGTCGTCAAAGATCCCGAGCGATCTCATCGGTCCGACTTCCAGCGGGCGCACGCGATCGAAAATTCCGGGCGCGATTTCCTTCCCGCCCGCGTAGGCTTGGGCAATCATTTCGAGCCGCGCATCGAGGTTGTCGATGTAGTGCAGCGCGATGGCCTCGGGTGTCTTCGGCAGCACCGGGGATCCGAACTCGAGCGCGCCGTGGTGCGAGAGAATGAGGTGGATCAAGTGCAGCCGCACGTCGTCCGAGGCCGGCGCGAGGCCCTCCCAGTCGGCCTTCGGAAGTTCGCGCCAGAGCGCGTTCACGACCTCCACGCCGATGCTGATGTGCCCCATCAATTCCCCTCGCGGATCGGGCCGGATGGCAAAGCCCTCCTCCGGCGGACACGTCTCCCACAGCTTTCCGCAATCGTGAAACAGCACGCCCGCGAGAAGCAGATCGCGATTCAAGGCCGGATAGACGTCGCACAGCGCCGCCGCCGCGCGCAGCATCTGCGCCGTGTGCTGCACGAGCCCGCCGCGCCGCGCGTGATGGTTCATCCGCGCCGCCGCCGCCCGGCGAAAGCGCGCGCCGCCGGTCTCCAGGAACCGCGCCGCCAGCGCACGCAGGCGCGGATCGCGCAGCCCGGCCGCCGCGCGCTCGACCGAGGCGTAGTCCTCGTCCACCGCGGCCCGCTCCGCCTCGCTCCCCTCGAAAAGCGCCGTGCGCTCATCCGGCATCAATCGCCGCAGCTCCCATCGCCGCGCATCGAGCCCGAAACTGCCGTTCAGGTGGAACTCGCCCTCGACGCTCACGCAATCGGCATCCTCGAGCGACTCGCACACCCGCACGTTCGCCGAGTCGGACCAGACCCGCAGCGTGAGCGCGTCGCTCGCGTCGCGCAGCCGCAGCTCCCAAAACGGCTTGCCGTTCGAGCCCTCCTTCTTCGTGCACTGCTCGACCTGCGCATGCAGCTCGGCAAACGCCGGCTTTTCCTTCACCGCTCCCCGGATCGCGGCAATCGTCATCGCTCCAGCCATGCCCTCTTCATGCTGCCGCGGACCGCTTCGGTCAATGCTTACGGCGCAGGCGAAGCATTTCCGGCGGCCTTCGGCGCCGTTCGGCCCTCGATCGCCTGCAATTCCCTCTGCGTCCATGGCTCCGCGCGGTCGGCGGTCCGCTCGCGCACCTGCCGCACAAAGTCCGGCCCGATGGAGGCGGCCGCATTTCCCCACTGGCTGCGCACATAAGTCAGGACCGCCGCGATTTCCTCGTCGCGCAGGAATTTCCACGGCGGCATCGCGCCGTTGTAGAGCCGGCCGTTCACGATCACCGGACCTTCGAGGCCGTGAATCACAATGGCCGCAAGATAATTGTCGGCATGTCCATTCCGCGCGAGCACCCACTCGCTGCCGGCCAGCGGCGGATATTGATTCGCCACGCCGAGACCGCTTGCCTGGTGGCAGATCACGCAATTCTGCACGAACACGCGCCGGCCCAGCGTCGCGGGATCGGGCGGCACCGGAGATTGATTGCCAGGAACGGGATTGAAGACATTCGCGCGGAATCCGCCGCTATGGTTGGCGAGATAAAAACCTGCCCAGAAGACCAGCATCATGATGAGCGTGACGAACCAGAGCGGCACGCTCTCGCGGCCCTCGGCGGGTTCTTCGTGCTCGCGGAGAATGGAACCGTGAACCTTCCCGAGGTCGATTTCGTCCGGCTTCACGGGCGGATCGGCGAACGGTCCGGGCGTCGGCGGCGGATCGCTCATGGCTGCCGGACCGGCGAGCCGTCCGCCTCGGGCAGCGGCTCGTTGCGCCTCAATGAAAGCAGGTAGGTGACGAGGTCGCGCGCCTCCTGCGTGGGTATGACTTCATGGCCCGGCGGGGGCGCATTCGGTCCGCGCACGGCCACCGCATCGACGCCCGGCTTTCCGCGAACCGGCCTCTGCACAAAGAGAAATCGGAATGACGGCATGATCGAGCCCGGCGTCACGACATCGGGTTCGTAGAGATGCTCGAAATGCCAGCGCACGCTGGGCTGGCGCACGCCGATATTCGAGAGATCGGGACCGGTGCGCATCGTGCCAAGGAACGAAGGCCGCTCGCGCAGGTAATCGCGCGGCACCGTCTGGCGCGGACCCCAGCCCTTCTCGATGTCGGTCGAAAGCCACGCCGGGCGCACCTGCTGGCTGTGGCAATAGATGCAGCCATTGGCCGCATAGACACGCGATCCGGCGACCGCGCTGCCGGTGAGCGGCGGCGGCGCCGCCTCGCCCGTGACCGCCGACTTCACGGGCTGCATGTGCCCGAGTTGCAAATACGGATACGCAACGAGCCCGATCCACGAGGTCGCGAAGACGAAAAAGATTCCGGCGAACAACTGCGGGAGCTTGTTCATACGGTGGGGAGTTCGCTGTGGGTCCCTTGCGGCGCCAGCAGCGTCGCCTCCTCGCGTCGCTCGCCGCGCCGCATCAGCATGCGCACGAACAGCACGGCAAAGACCAGATGCGCCGCCGCCAGCAGGATGCCGGACAGCGCGCGCACGAAGCGGAACGGCGCGACGACGGCCACCGAGGTCATGAACGCCACCTGCGGATCGTTCAGCTCGAGTCCCTGCAAAAAGCCTCCGACGGTCAGCGCCGCGACCATCAGCGCAATGCCCGAGGCCGCGAGCCAGAAATGCCAGCGGATCATCGCCGCCGACGGCCATTCCCAGCCGACGAGCCGGGGAATGATGTAATACATCGCGCCGAACATCGTCATCGTGAAGAATCCATAGAGCCCGAGATGCGCATGGCCGGGCGTGAAATCGGTGAAGTGCGTGAGGTTGTTCAGCGACGGGATCGCCATCAGGCTGCCTTCCAGACTCACGACCGTATAGGTCATCGCGCCAAAGACGGTGAACCGCAGCGTCGGGCTCCATTTGAGATAGTGGAAATGCCCGCGCATCGTGCAGTGGTGATTGATCGCGACCGCGATCACCGGGATGAACATCATCACGCTCGCCACGACGCTCGCGCTCACCATCCATGCCGGAAACGGGCCGCCAATGAGGTGATGCATCCCGTTCCAGCTGTAAAATAGCGCCAGCGACCAGAATCCCAGAATCGACAGGTAATAGCTGTGCACCGGGCGCCCGAGGACTTTCGGGATCATGTAATACGCGCTCGCCAGGCCGATGGGCGTGAACCACAGGCCGAGGATGTTGTGGCCATACCACCAATTCACGGCCCCCACGACCGAGCCCTGCACCGGCTGCCAGATCAGCAGCACGTTCGCCGTCGCATACAGCCACGGGAACCACAGGAACGCCGCGAGCAGATACCACTGCGACACATAGACGTGCCCCGGCCGGCGATAGCGGAACATGATCACGCCCCACCCGCCGATCAGCGCATACGCGACGAAGAGCACCGGCGTCGCCCAGCCGGGGAATTCCAGCCACTCGATCGACCGGCTCTGCCCCGCGAGAATGCCCGCCGTGCCGAGCGCGACGCCGAAATTCCACGCCACACCCGCGCCCAGCAGCATCCCGCGATGGCGCAACGCCACCCGGCACAGCCGCGCCATCAGCCAGATCCCCACGCCGATGCCCACCGACGACGCCCAGCCGTAGATCACGATGTTCAGATGCGCCGGCCGCACCCGGCCAAACGTCAGCCAGCCCGCGGAATCGAGCAGGTGCGGAAAACTCATCTTGAACGCCGAAAGCAGCCCCAGCGCGGATCCGAGCAGCAGCCAGGCGATTCCCGATGAAAAGAAAAACAGCACCGGCCCGCGCAGCGACCGGTCGATTTCCGCGCGCTCGACGCGGCTTTCCGTGGTGGGCTCTCCGGCGCTCATGCCCTGCCGCTCTCGCGCTCCCGCGCCGCGCGGCCCGCCGCGTCGGGAAAGCAATCGCCCGCCGCGCCGATCGGCTCCGCGTCGTCGAAAATCACCTCGGACGCGCGTTCGATCTCGTCGAACTGGCCATCCCGCGCCGCCCACGCGAAAGCCGCCAGCGCGCTGCCGCTCAAAAGCGCGAGCCCCAGCACGAGCAGAATCACGCCCGCCTCCATCAGCGCGCGCCTCCCGCCGCGAGCAAAACCATCGTCGCCGCCCAAAACAGCCCCATCATTACAGCCACCAGCGCAAAGAATGGCCACACCGCGCGGGGCGTCGTGCGGGCGGAGGATTCAGGCGGCGGCATCGCCCCCACCATGCCGCCAAATCCGCCGCGAGACAACTTCCGCGCGTGCCCTCATTCCCAGCGAACCACAATCGTCGGGGGAAAATCGTTCCGCACCTTGCCTTGATTCCCCGGGCGGACAACGATCCGTCCCGTGAGCCGCGCCGCCTTCTTCCGCCAGCGTCTCCCGTGCGCCGGGCTGTTTCTGTGCGCCGCCGCCGGCGTTGTTCTCGGCCGCTATGTTCCGATTCCGGGATGGGAGTTTGCGGCGGGTGCGGCGGGGGCTCTCGTCGCCGCATGCATCCCGGCATTTCGCCCGGCGCTGCCCGTGGGCGTTGCGCTGACGTTTGCCGCCGCGCAGGCCTGGCAATACCGCGAGTCGCCTGCCGTCCGCCTCGCCGCCTGCCTCTCCGAATCGCCGCAAAGCTGCGAGGCGGAGATCACCGTGCTCGAGGCGCCGCACCTTGCAGCGACGTCGCCCGCAAGGCGCTGCCGGTTCGCGGCACGGCTCGACCGGCTCACGCTCGGCGTGCGCGAGCTGCGGCCCGGCTGCGACGTGATCGTCGCATGGAATGGCGAGCCGCCCGTTTATGGCGGTCGATACGACGTTCGCGCATCGATCTCGAATTGCCCCGCGGCGCGCAACCCGGGCGCATTCGATTACACCGCGTGGCTTGCAAACGCCGGCATCCGCTCGGCGCTGAGCGTGCTGCGGGATCGCGACGCCCGGCTGCTCGGCGTCGGCGGCAATCCCGTCGTGCGCTTCGCGATTGCCTCGCGCGCGTGGATCGAGCGCACGATTTCCCTTGGGATCGCGGGCACGCCCGAGGCGCAGCTCATCCGCGCGATGACCATCGGCGACACGTCGGACGCGCCCGACTCAATCAAGGACGCGTTCCGCGAAACAGGCACGTTTCACCTTTTTTCCGTGAGCGGCCTGCACGTCGGCATCGTGGCCGTGATGCTCTGGACCCTGCTCGGCGCGTGCGGCGTGAGCCAGCGCCGCTCCGTGCTCATTATCATCCCGGGCCTCTTTTTCTACGCGCTGCTCACCGGCCTCAGCGCGGCCAGCGTGCGCGCCGCGGTCATGCTCTCGATCATTGCCTTCGGTTTGCTGCTCGACCGCCCGCACGTCCCGCTCAACAGCGTCGGCGCGGCCGGGCTGGTGATCCTGTTCGGCGACACCAGCCAGCTTTTCAACTCCGGCTTCCAGCTCTCGTTCGGCGCGGTGACGGCGATCATCCTGCTCGCCGCCCCGCTCCAGCGACGCGTCGAAACGCTGACCGCGCCCGATCCCTTCCTGCCCGCGCGCCTCATTTCACCCCTTCGGCGCGCAGGTTGCCATCTGGCGGTTGGAACCGCCGGACTCGTCGCCGTCTCGCTCTCGGCCTGGCTCGTTTCGCTGCCGCTCATTGTTTACTACTTCCACCTCGTCTCCCTCTCGTCGATCCCGGCAAACCTGCTGGCGGTGCCCCTGTCGAGCGTCTGCCTGTGCCTGGCCTCGGTCGCGCTCGTCGCCGGCACGGTCTCGCCCTGGCTGGCGGAGATTTTCAACCAGGCCAATTTTCTTCTCACAAAGATTTTGATCTTCGTCGTCCAGGCGTTCGCTTCCCTCCCGGGATCGTCAATCTATGTCGGCGCACCCCAGCCGCCCGGCACGCTCGCCACGCTCACCCTTCTGGATGCCGGAGCCGGAGGGGCGGGCGTCCTGCTCGCCGGGCGCGATGCGTGGATCATCGATCCGGGGTCGGAGTTCTTCGCGGACGCGGTCACGCTTGCCTTTCTGCGGTCCCGCGGAGTCAATCACCTCGACGCCGTCGTGCTGACCCACGGCGACATCAAACATATCGGCGGCTTTGATCGAATCGCCGCGACGTTGCATCCAGACCGGGTGTTCGATTCCGGCCTCGCCGACCGTTCTCCCACGCGCAAGCGCATCCTCGCGGCGCTCGCGGCCGGGCGCGAGCGGCTCGTGCCCGCGAATGCGGGAACCACCCTGGCCGTGAATGACGCTGTGCGGCTGACGGTGCTTTATCCGCCGCCGAATGCCGGGGGTGTTTACGCGGACGACAAATCCCTCGTGCTGCGGATCGAGGCCGGCGGCTTCTCCGCGCTGCTGCTCTCGGACTCCGGCCTCGCGGCCGAACAGTGGCTTCTCGCGCACGCCGCAGGGCGGCTGCCCTGCGATGTCGTGGCCATGGGACGGCACGTGTCCGGCTTGTCGGGCGATCCGGATTTCCTCCGCGCCGCGCATCCGCGCATCCTGATCACCACCGTCGCGCCATTCCCGACCTCGGAACAAATTCGCCCGCAATGGGCGCAGGCCGTGCGGGCGCTCGGGATCGACCTGATCCGCCAGGATGAATCCGGCGCCGTGACGCTGACAATCCGGCGCGGTGCCTTTACGGTGACGCCATTTCTGCCCGCGGCGGGGCCGCCGCGCATCTTTCCGACGTCCCATGCACCCCATACTCTCCGTTGAAAATCTGACGATTCGACGCGGCGCGGCCCACCTCGTGCGCGGCATCGACTGGGAGGTTCGCGCCGGCGAGCATTGGGTGATCCTGGGCGCGAACGGCTCCGGCAAAACCTCCCTCCTGCGCGCGCTCGGCGGATACCTTGCGCCCAGCGAGGGCGGAGTCCGCCTGCTCGGCGAGACGTTTGGCGAGACCGACTGGCGCGAGCTGCGCTCGCGGCTGGGATTCGTGAGCGCGAGCATTGCCCAGCTCCTGCACGATGAAGATACCGCCCTTGAAATCGTCGCCGGCGGAAGGCAGGCCATGGCGGGATATTGGGGACCGCTCTCCGCGGACGACCGGAACCGCGCGCGGCGTCTTCTTGCCGATCTCTCCGCGCCCGATCTCGCCGAAAAACCGTGGCAAATCCTGTCGCAGGGCGAGCGGCAGCGGGTGCTCATCGCGCGGGCGCTGATGGCGCGCCCCCGCCTGCTCCTCCTCGACGAACCGTGCGCGGGCCTCGACCCCGTCGCCCGGGAGCGATTTCTCGCTCTCGTCCACCGCCTCGGGTCGCGCCGAAACGCCGTGCCACTCGTGCTTGTCACTCACCATGTCGAAGAAATCCTGCCCGTTTTCACGCATGCGCTCATATTGCAAAGAGGTCGGCTCCTCGCCGCGGGCCCGCTCCGCGACGTGGTCACTCAACCCATTCTCGCCACTGCGTTCGAGACGCCGCTGCACCTCATCCGGCGCAAGGGCCGCTATCGCATTGCGCCAATTGTCCGGGAGGACTGATTTATCTTGCCATCCGGCGTGAAGGCAACAAGCGTGTGCGCACGCAAAAATGGAACTTACCGAACTCACACCCGCAGCCCTCACCGAACTCATTCAACTCGTCGATAAGAAGCAGGCTCTCCTCCTCCAAATCGAAAAAATCGACAAATCGCTGCAAGCGGCGGTCGCAGGGAAAGCCCCGGTGAAATCCAGCCCGAAAACGGCAAAAACTCCGAAACCCGCGCGTCCGGTCGCAGCGGTGAAATCCGCTCCAAAACCCGCGCCGATCCCCGCCGCCCCGGCGCCCGTCCGTGCGAAACGGGGGTCGATGAAGGAAGGCATTCTTGCGGCGTTGCAGGCCGCCGGCGCGGAAGGCCTTGCCGTATCGAGCATCGCCGCGAAGCTCGGTGTCGCACCTGCGAACGTCCACGTCTGGTTCTCCACCACCGGCAAAAAGGTCCCGCAAATCACGAAGCTCGGCGCAGGCCTCTACGCCTATGGCGAACCCGCACCGGCAGCCACCCCACTCCCCGCCACCGTCGCGATCGAGCAGCCGGTCGTCCTGGAAATCGTTGAGGAGATTGTCTCCGCGGTTCCGTTCGTCCCTTTTGTCGAACCGATCGAAGCGACTCCGAAAAACGACGCATTCCATCTCGTCACGGTCGAATAATCGCGCCGCAACGCGCCAGGAGGCCGCCGCTTCAGCCGGTGGCCTTTTTTTTGCGCGCGATTGCCAATGAGACGGGCCTGAAGGGTCCGCCGTTCGCTTTTCCGCTTGCGCCAATCGCCAGGCCGGACATAGTTTCCGGTTCCTCTTTCTATGAAGGCTGACATTCATCCCAACTACGTCGAGACCGTTGTGGTCTGCGCGTGCGGCGCCACCTATCGCACCCGGTCCACACGCGGCGATCTCAAAATCGGCATCTGCGCCGCCTGCCATCCGTTTTTCACGGGCGAGCAAAAATTCGTCGATACCGCCGGTCGCGTCGAAAAATTCGCCCGTCGTTACGGCAGCGTGAAGGCCACCCGCGCGACCAGAAAGTCCGCCTGACTCTTTCCCCACCCAGGAAACGGTGATTCCGCGCGCAAGCCGGCGTCACCGTTTCTGTTTTTATGGATTTCACCGCACTCGTCGCCCGCAAGCGCAACCGTTTCGCGGAACTCGACGCGGCCGTTGCCTCGTCGGACCTCTTCGACGACCCGAAGCGGGGGCAGGAAATCCTCCGCGAGCACTCGAAACTGCGCGCGCTCCTCGACAAGTGGGACCTCCTGGAAAAGTCGCGGCGAGAGCTGCGGGAGAACGAAGAACTCGCCTCCTCCAACGACGCGGGAATGGCTGAGCTGGCACAGGCAGAGCTTCCCGCGCTGCGCGCGCTGATTCCCAAACTCGAATTCGACCTGCGCATCGCCCTTCTTCCACCCGAGCCCGACGAGGACAAGGACGCCATCATCGAAATCCGCGCCGGCACGGGCGGCACCGAGGCCGCGCTCTTCGCCGCCGACCTCTACCGCATGTATTGCCGCTTCGCCGAAGTGAACGGCCTCAAGCTGGAGCTACTCGAGAACAGCCAGTCGGATCTCGGCGGCCTCAAGGAAGTCATCTTCCGCCTCAGCGGCGAATCCGTTTTCCAAAAGATGCGCTACGAGAGCGGCGTCCATCGCGTGCAGCGCGTCCCAGCGACCGAGGCCCAGGGCCGCATTCACACCTCCGCCGCCACGGTGGCCGTGCTTCCCGAGGCCGAGGAGGTGGACATCCAGATCAAGCCCGAGGACCTGCGCATCGAGGTCTGCCGCGCCGGCGGCCCGGGCGGCCAGGGCGTGAACACCACCGACTCCGCCGTGCAGGTGATGCATATTCCCACGGGCCGCATCGTCCGCTGCCAGGATGGCCGCAGCCAGCAGAAGAACAAGGAGGCGGCCCTGAAGATCATGCGCTCCCGCCTGCTCGAGGACAAACGCCGCGAGGAGGAGGAGAAATACTCCGCCCACCGCAAGAGCCTCATCGGCGGCGGCGGGCGCGAGGAAAAGATCCGCACCTACAATTTCCCGCAGAACCGCGTGACCGACCACCGCATCGGCCTCACGCTCTACAATCTCGACCAGTTCATCGAAGGCGACATCACCGGGATGATCGAGGCGCTCTACGCCGCCGACGTCGAGACACGGCTCGAGGAAGCAACGCTCGCCTGAACCGGCGCGTTCCATGACCGTTCTCGAAGTCATCCAGTCCGCCGCGGGCTACCTCGAGAAAAATGGCGTGGAGAACCCCCGCCTCAATGCCGAGCACCTCCTCGCCCATGCCCTCGGGAAGAAAAAGCGGCTCGACCTTTACATGGAATTCGACCGCGCTCTCTCGGACGCCGAGCGAGCGCCCCTGCGTGAGCTCGTGCGCGTGCGCGCCCAGGGAAGCCCGCTCCAGCACCTTCTCGGCAGCGCGGAATTCCATGGCCGCGAATTCCTCTGCGACGCCCGCGCCCTCATCCCCCGCCCCGAGACCGAGCAGCTCGTCGAGCTGATCCTCGAATCCAAAATCCAAAATCCGGAATCCAGAATCCTCGACGTCGGCACCGGCAGCGGGGTGATCGCCATCACGCTCGCCCTCGCTCTTCCGCAAGCGAGCGTCACCGCGATCGACATCTCGCCCGACGCGCTGGCCGTCGCGCGGGAAAACGCCGGCCGCCTCGGCGCAGCGGTCGCCTTCGTCGAAGGCGACCTGTTCCCCGATTCGCCCGAAACGTTCGACCTGATCGTCGCGAACCTCCCCTACATTCCGACGGAGGAAATTCCCACGCTGTCCCGCGAGGTGCGGCACGATCCGC
>JAQTOP010000092.1 GCA_028713285.1 Terrimicrobiaceae bacterium | reverse complement strand
ACGGCGTCCTGATCTTTCGCGTGTTCGGCGCCTTTTTCTTCGGCGTGGCGGACCGGCTCGAGACCGCCCTCAAGCGCGCGCATCAGGAGCCGAAGGTTTTGATTTTGCGCATGCGCAAGGTCCTGGCGATGGACGCCACCGGGCTGAATGCGCTCGAAGATCTCCACGAAAAGCTGCGCCGCCGCGGCCAGCATCTCATCCTGAGCGGCCCGCACACGCAGCCCTACCTCATGATGGAGAAAGCCGGCTTCATCCACCAGGTCGGGCGCGAAAACGTGTGCCCGCACATCGCGGCCTCACTGGATCGCGCCCGCGAAATCCTGGGCCTCCCGCCCGCCGCTCCGACCGATCCGCTGCATTCGGAGAGGAGGGATCTCGAAGCGGCGCGCCAGGAGATAGCCACCGCCCTGGAGCGCGCAAATCAAGTCCTGAAGTCGCCGGCGAATCCCGGCGCCTCGCGCAAATCGTGATGGAAGCGCGCGAAAGCAGACGGGAGAGACCTATTCCCTCGCGGACGCCGAAGGAACGCGGCATGCTCGCGCCACCTGGCGGTTCATGAACTGGCGCATTCCCAACGCGGTGACGGTCCGGCTGGCGGAGGGCCAGCCCGTGATCGCCGACGTCGCGAATGCCTCGCTGCCCGCACGGCTTCGCGGCAAACCGAAGCTCGACCCCGCGCGCTGCCCCGAGGGTTGTTCGATCTGCGTCGAAGCCTGCCCGACCGGCGCCATCTCTGAGGATCCGCTCACGCTCGATCTTGGCGCCTGCCTCTTTTGCCCGATCTGCGTCGATGCATGTCCCGAAGGCGCGATCACCTGGACGAACGAATACAAAATGGCCGCCACGTCGCGCGAGGGGTTGCTCCTGCGGGAAGGCCGCGACATCGCGCCGGAAGCCTGCTCGCGCGAGGTCCGGCGTTTGTTCGGACGCTCGCTCAAGCTCCGCTCGGTTTCGGCCGGTGGATGCAACGGCTGCGAACTCGAGTTAAACGCCCTCGGCAACGTGAACTTCGACATGGGCCGCTTCGGCATCGAGTTTGTCGCGTCGCCCCGGCACGCCGACGCCATCGTCATCTCGGGCACGACCACGCGCGCGATGGCCCACGCGCTGGAAGCCGCGTATGAAGCCGTGCCAAAGCCGAGACTCCTCATCCTCTTCGGCGCGTGCGCGATCAGCGGCGGAATCTTCCAGGGCTCCGATCAACTGGCGCGCGCGTTCATCGAGAGGCACCGCGTCGATCTCTACATTCCCGGCTGCCCGCCGCACCCGCTCACCTTCATCCACGGGCTGCTGGAGTATCTGCGTTCAAGTTTATGGAACTCAACTCCAGCGAAGTCGCCGGGCTGCTAGGCATCCCCGAGCACGACGTGCGCGAGTGGGCGCACGCCGGCCGGCTGCCGCATCTCGACGCGCAAGGCCGCCTGCGGTTCAACCGCCAGGCCATCCTGGAATGGGCGCTGGGGCGCGGACACCCGCTGAACTTCGGCGTCGAGGAAAGGGAGCCCGTCGGCCTGCCGCCCATCGCCGAGCTTTTCGCGCCGGAGTGTTTTCACTACGACGTGCCGGGGCGCACGTTTTCCGAGGTGCTCCGCGCCGCGCTGGACGTCTTCGCGCTGCCGCCCGAGGCCGACAAGGAGCTGATCTACGATCTGCTGATCAGCCGCGAGAAGCTCATGACGACAGCCATTGGCGACGGCCTCGCCATTCCGCACCTGCGCGTTCCGGTGGTCGTGAATGTCCCGCGCCCCGCGCTCGGCATCTTCTTCACGCGCGAACGGATCGACATGGGCGCTCTGGACCACAAACCGGTGCACACGCTTTTCCTGCTGCTGAGCCTCGCGCCCCGGCAGCATCTCGAATTGCTCGCGCGCCTCGCGTTCCTCTTCCGCCAGCCGGAATTCGTCGCGCTCCTCGGCGAACGGGAAAAGCCGGAAGCCATCGTCGAGTGGATTCAGCACGCCGCGCCCAACGGCAGGGCCCCCAAATGATCGCGCTGTTCGCCATCGGGCTTTTGTTGCACGCGCTGAATCTCGTGCTGCCGGCATTCGTCCGCGACAGCCGCCGGCTCAACGTGGCGGCCAACGGGCTCAATGCGCTCGCGCTCCTCTGCGGCCTGGGTTTTTCGCTGAACGCGCTCCTGAATTATCACCCCGCGGCATACCGTTTCGCGCTCCCGGTCGCCGGGCCTGTGGTGATCGGCTTCGACGGGCTGTCGCTGTTTTTCCTGTTCACGTTTCAGCTTCTCTCGCTCGCGGGCAGCCTCTTTGCGATCGGCTACCTGCGGCATTACATCGAGCGCGGACTTTCCGTGCGCGCGCACCTCTGGTTTTTCACGCTGCTCATCGTGTCGCTCCAGCTTCTGGTCATTTCCCACAACGCGCTGGTCCTCCTCGTCGTGTGGGAATTCATGGCCGTAGGCGCTTACTTCTCGATCGTTTTCGAGAAGGACAAAGCGGACGTCCGGCGCGGAGGCTTCTGGTATTTCGTGGCGACGCACGCGGGCGTGCTCCTGCTCTACGTGTGCTTTCTCACGCTGCATGAGGCGACGGGCAGTTGGAACTTCGACGACTTCGCGCGCCACGCGGCCTACGATCCGGGAACGCTCGCGGTCGTCCTGCTCACGGGCTTCGCCGGTTTCGGCATCAAGGCCGGGTTCATGCCGTTCCACGTCTGGCTGCCCAACGCGCACCCCGCCGCGCCCGCGCACGTTTCGGGCCTGCTCTCCGCGATCAACATCAAGACCGGCATCTACGGCATCGCGCGGCTCATGCTCATGCTGCCGGCCCTCGACGCCGCCTACGGCTGGGGATTGCTGGCCGTGTCGGTCGTCTCCGCGGTGCTCGGCGTCTGGTATGCGCTCGCGCAGCACGACATCAAAAAACTGCTCGCCTACCACTCGGTGGAAAACATCGGCATCATCGGCATGGGCCTGTCGGTCGCCTGGCTGGGTCGGTGCTACGCGCTGCCCGAGCTGGTCGTGCTCGGCTTTGCCGGCGCGCTGCTCCACACGCTCAATCACGCGATTTTCAAGGGCCTGCTGTTTTTCGGCGCGGGCAATGTCACCCTCCATGCGCGCGGCGCGGACATCGAGAGGATGGGCGGCCTCGCCCGCGTGATCCCGTTCACCGCGACGGCATTCCTCGTCGGCGCGATCTCGATTTGCGGCCTGCCGCCCTTCAACGGCTTCGCCAGCGAGTTCCTCATTTACAAGAGCTTCTTCCGCGGTGGCGATCTGCTGCGCGGCTACGCGCCGCTGGTGATGCTGTGCTCGGCGGTCGGCCTCGCCTTCATGGGCGGGCTGGCGGTCGCGTGTTTCACGAAACTCCACGGAATCGTCTTCCTCGGGCAAAACCGCTCGGGCGCCGCGTCCCGCCGCGAAAAGGAGACCGTCCTTTCGTCGGTCGTCCTGCTCGGCCTGGCCGGCCTCTGCGCGCTGCTTGGCATCTTTCCGCAAACCGGATTGCGCCTGCTCGCGCCCGCCCTGGGCGAACTCGCCGGCGCCGCGCAGGCGCCCGCCGGATGGGCCTCGCCGCTCGGGAAATTGCAGATCGTGTTCGCGCTCTTCCTCGCGCTGGCAGCTGCGGTTTTCGTCGTGAAGCTCCGGCTGCAGCGCCGCGCGGGCGTGCGCCTCCGCGAGACATGGGGTTGCGGCTACGCGCCGGTGACCGCCCGCATGCAATACACCGCATCCAGTTTCGCCGAGGAGCTGGTGAAGCTCGGCCGCCCGCTGCTCGATCTCTCGGTGCATTGGAAACCGCTCCTCAGCATCGTGCCGGTCGCCAGCGGATTTCGTTCGCACTGCTCCGACCGGCTGGAGACTGCATGGCTCGCGTTCCACCGCGCCATCGGGCTCGTGCTCGGCGCGTTTCGGTGGATCCAAAGCGGCAACATCCGCCACTACGTCCTCTACATGTTCGGCGCCGTCGCCTTCTACCTGCTCTGCGCGCTCGTATGGTAAGCTCGGATCCTCTCTCCTGGCTCGCGTGGGCGCTCTTTCTCGCGGGTGCGCCGCTGCTCTCCGGCATCGTCAACAAGCTCAAAGCGCGCCTTTCGGGACGCTTCGGCCCGAGCGTGTTTCAGCCCTACCGCGAGCTGCTGCGCCTCGCGCGGAAGGAAACCGTTTACAGCACGAGCGCCGGATTCATCTCCCGCCTCGCGCCGGTGATCGTCTGGAGCGCGGTTGCCTTCGCCGCGCTGCTCCTGCCGCTCGGGCGCGCGGCGGCGGTGTCGTTCCCCGGTGACATCATCCTGTTCGCCTACCTGCTCGCGCTCGGGCGCTTTTTTCAAATCCTCGCCGCGCTCGACGCAGCCGGCAGCTTCGAAGGAATGGGCGCCAGCCGCGAGGCCCGATTCGCGGTCTTTGCCGAGCCGATTTTCTTTTTCACCGCCGGCAGCCTCGCCATCGTCACGCGGCGGTATTCGTTCGAGGCGATCCTCGCCGGCATCTCGTGGGACGATCCGCTCTTCCTCGTGTTCGTCTCGGTCGGCATGATTTCGCTCTTTTTCCTGATGATGGCGGAGTGCTCGCGCATGCCGGTCGATGACCCAAATACGCACCTCGAGCTGACGATGATTCACGAGGTCATGATCCTCGACGCGTCGGGCATCGACCTGATGCTCTATCAACACGCCGCCTCGCTCAAACTCCTGCTCTATGCCGCGCTGGCGGCGCTGTTGTTCAATCCCTTCGGCGTGCTGGGGCCCGCGCCGGGCCTGCTTGTCTTTGACTCGACGCTCGTGGCCCTGGCGGCGGCGCTGGCCTTGATCGAAACGCTCATGGCCCGTTTTCGCCTCGTGCTCGTGCCTCAGTTCCTCCTCTTCGCCACGGCGATCGGCGTGCTGAACCTCCTCATCTTCACCTTCTCGCGCCAGCCATGATCAACGCGCTCACCATCCTGTTCTGCCTCACGCTCATCTATCTTGCCGTCACCACGCGGCTGTCGGCTTACGTGCTGGTTCTCGTGCTGCAAGGGGTGCTCGTCGCGGGCGTTCATACGCTGGCGTTTTTCCACGATCTCGCCTGGTCGCACGTCGCGGTCGCCGCCGGCGTGCTGATCGTCCGCACGGGCCTCATCCCCGCCTACATCGTCAAAATCATGCGGGATCTCGACATGCGCCACGGCGACGGCACGCGGCGTTACCATCCCGGTTTTCTCATCGAAATGGCCGCCGTGATCGTCGGCGCGTTTGTCCTTTCGCATCAACTCTCGCGATTTGCGCCGGTGAATGTGATTCCCCTCGGGGCGGCCATCGCGGGCATGGCGGCGGGCGGGCTCCTGATCGTGCGCCGGCGGCTCCTGCTCGCGCACGTTGTCGGATTTCTCATCATCGAGAACGGCCTGTTCCTGCTCGGTCTTGGCGTGCGGGCCGAGATGCCATGGACGATCGAGCTGGCCGGGTTCCTCGACCTCTTCGTCCTGGTCTTCCTCATGGGCATCGCGATCAATCAACTCAAGACGCACTTCCCCGAAGGCGGGAGCGACGAGCTGACCGGGCTGCGGGAGTAAACGATGCCGGCGATCCTCGCACTCCTCATCCTGCCTCTGCTCGCGACCGCACTGGCCGCGTGGAGCCGTTCGGAGCGCCTCGGCCATCGCGTCACGTTGCTCGGGGGCATCGCGCACCTCGCCGCGTCGCTTTACTGCCTCCTCGCGCGGCACGATCCGTTTCCCGCCGGCTCGTGGCTGGCCGTCGATCCGCTCGGCGCATTCTTTCTCGTCATCCTCTCGCACACGTTCGTGCTCGTCGTCCTCTATGCGCCGGGCTTTTTGCGGCGGATGGAGGCGCCGGAGTATGCCCGCTCCCGGCGCCTGTTCTATCCCGCGCTCAATTTCTACCTGCTCGCGAACACGCTCGTGCTCATCGTCCAGCAATTCGCCCTGCTGTGGGTCGTCATGGAGCTGACGACGTTCAGCCTCGTGCCGCTCATGTATTTCTACCGCACGAAGGAATCGCTCGAAGCGGTCTGGAAATACCTTTTCCTCGTCTCGGTCGGGCTGGTCTTCCTGTTCGTCGGCATTCTGTTTCTCGGCGTCTCCGCGCACGGCGTGGTGGACTACGCCGCGTTCGTGGTGAGCCGCATGACCGAGGCCGCCCCGCGGCTGAACCCGCTCTGGCTTAAGGCGAGCTTCATTTTTGCCCTCGTGGGATTGAGCGCGAAAATCGGCCTTGCGCCGATGCACCCGGGTGATATCGACGCCACGTCCAACGCGCCCTCGCCCATCGCCGCGCTCATGGCCGGCTCGCTGCGCGGCACCGCGGTGCTCGCGCTGCTGCGCTTCTATCAAGTCGTCGCCCCGACCGGGGTGCGACCGTTTGCGGATCGGATGCTGATCATCGCGGGATTTCTCTCGATGGCCGTCGCCGCCATCTACATGTGGCGCAGCCGAAACTTCAAACGGATGCTTGCGTATTCGAGCGTCGAGCACCTCGGCATCATCGCGCTCGGCATCGGAATCGGCGGCGTGGCGCTGTTCGGCGCTCTGCTGCATCTGCTGTTCAACTCCTTCGGGAAAATCGCGCTCTTCTTCATGGCGGGCAACATCCACCACCGCTATGGCTCGTGCGAAATCGATCGGATCACCGGTCTCACCCGCCGCCTGCCGTGGAGCGGATTCGTGTGGGGGTTCGCCTTTTTCTATATCGTCGGCACGCCGCCGTTCGGGATTTTTTTCAGCGAACTGTATCTCCTGCTCGGGATGATCCGCGGCGCGGACTGGCTGCCGCTCACGCTCCTCCTCGCGCTGCTCATGGTGATCTTCATCGGCATGGGCCGCGCTGCCATGCGCATGCTGCAATCGCCGGATCCGGCGCCGCAGTCGATCCCCGCGAGCGGCGAGCGCTTCGAGCTTTCCCATGCGCTCAGTCTCTACGCCCTAGCGATTTCGGCGCCGCTGGCAATCCTCCAGCCAGCCGTGCTGTTCGATGCGCTGCGCGGGATCGTCGCAAGTTTCGGAGGGAATCCATGATCTGGCACACGATCAAACCGTTCGAGGTGATCGGCTCCGACCAGGAGCCTCCGCTCGCCCGCGCCGACTGGCTCGCGGCGACCCACGAGCTGCTGGCCCGGGGCGCGCGGCCCGTCGCGGTTTTCAGCAGGGAGACGAACGACGGCATTCGCGTCTGGATGGCATTTGCCGCCGCCTCTTTGGATCGACTTTGCCTGACGAGCACGGTGTTTGCCGCCGGCGAGCGGCGGGCCTACGACGCGTTTTCCTACGACATCGCGCGGATGAATTATTTCGAGTGCGAGCTGTATGAGCAGACCGAGATTGTGCCGGAACGACACGCATGGCTGCGGCCCGTCCGCTCGGGGGACGCCTGGCGCAAAAACCGGATGCCCTATTCCTTCCATCGTGTCCACGGAGCGGAAGTTCACGAGGTCGCCGTCGGGCCGGTGCATGCCGGCGTCATCGAGCCCGGGCATTTCCGCTTCCAGTGCCACGGCGAGCAGATTCTCCATCTCGAAATCCAGCTGGGTTACCAGCATCGCGGCATCGAGGAAATGCTCCCGCGGCAAAACCCGGCGCGGCAGCTTGTGCTCGTCGAGTCGATTGCCGGCGACTCCGTGATCGCCCACACCACGGCATTCTGCTCCGCCCTCGAGGCGCTCACCGGCATTTCGCCCTCATTGCGCGAGCAGGCTGTGCGTGGCATCGCCGCCGAGCTGGAGCGCGTGGCGATGCATCTTTCCACGCTGGGCGGCATCGCCACCGACATCGGTTTCGCCCTGCCAGCCGCCGCATTCGGCGCATTGCGCACCGCCATCATCAATCTCACCGCCGAAATTTGCGGCAACCGCTTCGGGCGCGGCTGGATCGTCCCCGGCGGCATTCGCTTCGACCTCGATCCGTCGCTGATCGACAGGGCCCGCCACGTTCTCGGCGAAGTGCTCGCAAAGTTTCCCGACATCGAGGACCTGCTTTTCAACGCCCCGTCAGCGCTCGCGCGAATGGAGGCAACCGGGGTCGTGACGGAGCAGCAGGCCCGCGCCTCCGGCATCGTCGGCCTCGCCGCGCGCGCCTCCGGCATCCCCTGCGATGTGCGCGCCGATTTCCCCTATGGCATCTACCGATTCTCCTCGATCCCGTCTCCCACGTTGGATTCCGGCGACGTGTATGCGCGGGCCAAGCTTCGTGCATTGGAAATCCGCAACTCCATCCAGTTCCTCTTCGAGCAGCTCGGCAACCTTCCCACTCCGAAGCCGAAAAGACCGCCGGGAAGCCTGGCCGCCAACGCCTTCGCCATCGCGCTCGTTGAAGGCCACCGCGGCGAGATTGCGCACGTTCTTTCCACCGACGCAGGCGGCCGCATCTCACAGGTGAAGATCAAGGACCCGTCCTTCCACAACTGGCACGGCCTCGCCCTCGCCGCGCGCGAAAATGGCATCTCCGATTTCCCGCTTTGCAACAAGAGCTTCGACCTGTCCTACGCCGGACACGACTTGTGAGCCCGGAAGAGACTCGTCCGGAGCAGCACGGGTCTCGCGCGGGGTCTTTGGAATTGGTGTGGTGAACTTTTGGCGTGCGACAGGGTCGTCATCGAAACCGTCGGTCATACTCCCGGGATAAACGCACGAGTAGTGCGCCGTATTCCTTCGCCGTTTTCTTGTAGTCCATCCATGCGAACGCGAATGGCGGATTATTCTCGGCGCAAAAGCGCAGGATTTGAAATTCGTCAAACGCTGGCGCGGCTTGTGCCAATACGCGGCTCTCGGCGTCGAGCGCTTCCTGAATCGGATGCTTGTGCTTTTTTCCGTCTGTCGGCCATTTCACAGCACCTTCGTATGAGGTGTAGCGCGGTGCGAAGTTCACGCCGACGATGCCGACGCAGATTGGATTGCCCCCCGTCTTCTTGAATTGCTCGACCTGACGAGCAAGGTCACCGATGACGCGGTCGATCTGCTTGATCATCGCCTTGGCGAGGATTCTGGTTTCTGCCCCGATTTCGATATTCACAACTTCGCCACGCGCGACGAGAAGGCCGTTCTCGCTCACTGCTATTGCTGTCGGGACCAATTCGCCGAAGGTGCCATCGCCACGGCGAGAAGGCTTTCCGACGGTTTTGTTGGCTGCGTTAACCACCCTTTCATGCTTATGCACGCGTTCCGTCAGCGCTGGCGAGCGATTCAGTGCGACGAGGTCCTCGTAAAGCTGGGTCGCCACAAAATCTCCGAGCGTTGAATTTCGATGATTATACTTCTTCCCCTCGAAGACTTCGCGGAAGGTGCGCAGCAGCGCAAAGTCAGCGGCATTGCCGCTCATTGCACAATCACCGCTGTAGTCACGGCCCCGGTGCTTCGTGGGAGCCACGCGGCTTCGCCGAGTCGCTGCTCGGCGAGGCGATGATAAATCGGTTCGATCTCGTTGCTCGCGCTATTGCGTCCCGCATTCAGTGCGGCGAGCGCGGTGCTGCCGGTGCCGGAAAAAGGATCGAGCACCGTGTCGCCGGCGAAGGAAAACATCTTGATCAGCCGCTCCGCAAGCTCGACAGGAAACGGTGCGGGGTGGCCGCGGCGCGTTGATTCTCCCTTGATGTCGCTCCAGCTCGAACGCATCCACGATTGCATTTCATCCTTGGTGAGCATCGAGAGGGCGCGCTGAAGCGTGCTCGGTGAGCGATATTGGCCGCCTTTGCGCAGGAAGAGAATATATTCGATGTCGTTCTTGATGATCGCGCCAGGCTGGTAAGGCTTTCCGTAAAAACCCGCGCCGTTTCCTTGTGCTTCGGTGACGCCGTTGGCGATTTTGTTCCAAAGAATCGGAGTCAGGCAATCGAGTCCCAGCTGACGGGAGCGAACCTCGATGTCCGCGTGGAGCGGCATGACGTAATGCCTGCCGCCTCTCTTCCGAGGAATGCAAACGTCTCCGACGACGCAGCAGATTCTCCCGCCGGGTACGAGGACGCGCGCGCATTCGGCCCAAACGCGATCCAGTTCAACGAGGAACTCTTCGTATTGGTGGATGTCACCCATTTGCTCATCCGAGTGCTCATACTCCTTGAGGTTCCAGTAGGGCGGTGACGTAACTACGAGGTGGACACTTTCGTCGGGTTGCCACGAGAGGTCCCGCGCATCACCGATATGAAGCCGATGAACGGTCCGGTCAAAAGGTTCCGGCCACGGCAGATTCCGAAGGATGCCGTTGGCACGAAGCATGTGATCGACTGCACCCGGCGCGTTGTCGGCCGCGGGAAGATCGGCAAGCACCGTCGCGACGGCTTCTGCAGTTTCTTGAATCCGCGACGCGATGGATCCCGCAGCGTTCGTTTTCTGGCGATGGAGAGCGTTCGCGTTCGTCATCCGAAGGAAGTGTATATCAATCCCTGAATCCTTCGCAACTCGCGCGAGCGTGGCATCCGGGGGAGGTCGCTCGGAAAGCAAAATCGCTGCAACAGGCGTCCTCTACTCCGACTCCTCGCCCGATCCGGATTCGCGCGACTGCTCGATTTTTTCCAGCACCTCGCTCATGTCCTCGACCTCGTCCCACACGGCGTCGCTCACGTAAATCGGCGCCCGCTGCTGCGCGGCCATTGCGATGCAGTCGCTCGGCCGTGCGTCGAGCTCGATGATCTTTTTCTGCTGGATCTCGTTCTCGGCGGAGAGAATGAGCCGGCCGAAATAGGTGCCGCTTTTCAGGTCGTTGATCACGACCCGCTCGACCTTTGCGCCGACCGCCTCGAGCAGCAGGGCCATGAGGTCGTGCGTGAGCGGGCGCTCCTTTTCCTGCCGGTTGATGAACATCCCGATCGCATTGCCCACGCTCGGGTCCACGTAGATGACGAAGACTTTCTCTTCGTTGCCGAGAAATACGGCGCACCCGGTGCCGGTGGGGATAAGAGCCCGCACGCGAACTTCGACCACGGAGTTGCTCATCACTCATTAGTAGCAGCAACCCGCGCGGCGGACAACTGCCTGGGCACTCTACCGGGAAGCATTCGCCCGCTCCAAATACACCCGCGACAACTTCACGTAGCGCTCGGCCCAGACGCGCACGCCCGCCTGCTGGTCAGTGGTGAGTGCCCGCGCGACCTTCGCCGGCGAGCCGAGCACGAGCGAACCGGGCGGAATTTCCGTGTGCATCGTGACGGTCGCATTCGCGCCGATGATCGAGCGCGCTCCGATGCGCGCGCCATCGAGGACGATGGCCCCCATGCCGACGAGCACTTCGTCCTCGATGGTGCAGGCGTGGATCGTCGCGTTGTGGCCGACCGTCACCCATTCGCCGAGGATTGCGGGCAAATCGTCCGCGACATGCACCACGCAGCCGTCCTGGATGTTCGAATGCGCGCCGATGCGGATGGGCGCGATGTCGCCGCGCAGCGAGCAGCATGGCCAGATGCTCGCCTCGTCGCCGATTTCCACGTCGCCCACGACGAACGTGTGCGGCGCGATATACGCGGTCGGCGAAATCCTTGGCGGCTGGCCGAGGAAGCGGGCGATCTGGTCGTCGAAATCCATGCTTCCGCCAAGGTAGCGCGCGGCGATCCGGCTCCAAGGAGCAATTCATCAGCCCCTGCGGGAATTGATGCAAATTTTTTGCGCGAAGGCGGTTGACAACTTTATGCGACCACGAATAGGCTTCACGACACTCGAAGGTTACCACTTCCCAATATGAACAAAGTCGAACTCGTCGAAGCCGTCCAAAAATCCCTCGGCAAGGAAACCAGCAAAGCAGAAGCCGAGCGCGCGGTGAACGCCGTGATCGACTCGATCAAGGTCGGAGTCAAAAAGACCAAGACTGTTCAGCTCATCGGATTTGGCACCTTCAAGATCGCCTCCCGCAAAGCCCGCACCGGGGTCAATCCGAAGACCGGCGCGAAGATCAAAATCAAGGCCTCCAAGACCGTCAAGTTCGTCGCCGGCAAGGCCCTAAAGGAGACACTCTAGGGATTTTTTCTTTCGCGGATTTCCCTCCCGCACCGAGAAGACCCGTTTTGCCATTTGGCAAAACGGGTCTTCTCATTTTTTGTTTGAGGGATATCAAGCCGGCCCGGCCCGCAAACCTTTCAAATTCCATTCATTCTGCTTAGCTCGGCGCGTATGAAATCTCCTCTTAAAATTGCGGTGACCGGCGCGGCCGGTCAGATCGGATACTCCCTGCTGATTCGCATCGCCTCGGGCGCGATGTTCGGTCCCGACCAGCCGGTCGTCCTCCAACTGATCGAAGTGCCTGTGGAAAAGGCGCTGCAGGCTCTCGAAGGAGTGGCAATGGAACTCGACGACTGCGCCTTCCCGCTGCTCAAGGGACTCGTGCTCACGAGCGACCTCAAGGTCGGTTTCGCGGATGCGAATTGGTGTCTCCTCGTCGGCGCCAAGCCGCGCGGGCCGGGCATGGAGCGCGCCGATCTGCTCAAGGACAATGGGAAGATCTTCACCGCGCAGGGCCGTGTGATCGACGAAGTCGCCGCCGCCGATGCGCGGATCGCCGTCGTCGGCAACCCCGCGAATACGAATTGCATGATCGCCGCCAGCCAGGCCCGGCGTCTGCCCGCGGACCGGTTCACCGCGATGGTGCGCCTCGATCAGAATCGGGCGCAGAGCCAGCTCGCCAAAAAGGCAGGCATGGATCTCACGGAAGTGAAGGACATTTTCATTTACGGCAACCACAGCCCGACGATGTTTCCGGCGTTCGCGCATGCGACCATCCAGGGCCGGCCTGCGACGGAGGTGATCCAGGATGAAGCGTGGTTGCGCGGACCGTTTTTGGAAACGGTGGGCAAGCGCGGGGCGGCGATCATCGCCGCCCGGGGAGCCAGCTCGGCGGCGTCGGCCGCCAATGCGCTCGTCGATCACGTTCGCAGCCTCGTCACTCCCGGAGCGGTGCATTCCGTGGCCGTGAAATCCGGCGGCCGTT
>JAQTOP010000153.1 GCA_028713285.1 Terrimicrobiaceae bacterium | reverse complement strand
GCGCGCTCCTCGCGGGCGCGGCTCTCGTCCTCACCGCCTCGATCGCCGACGCCCGCCCCTACGGCGTGAGCAGCTATTCCGCCGGGCGGGGCACGGCCTACACCACCTCCCGCGGCGGCAGCGCCTACGTGGGACCGCGCGGGTTCGCCGCCCAGGGCGCGGACGGCCGCACAGCCGCCGTCACGCAACGCGGGGCCGCCTATAGCGGTCCAAATGGCGCGGCTTACGCGACCACCCGGCCCGGTTTCGCGCCATTGCCGGGCGGCTACGTCCGCACCGTGCCCGTGGGCGCCCAGCCCGTGGTCTATGGCGGATACAATTGCTACTACGCGGCGGGCGTTTATTACCGCCCGGTCTTCTACGGCGGGAGCACGGTCTATGTCGCGGTCCCCTGATTCGGTCCTACAGTCGCGCCGCAACACGTCCGCGCGCCCCCGGTTTCATCCATCCAACCACACACCATCCATGCCACACACGAAACGCTCCTTCCTTCAAACGCTCACCGCATGCAGCCTCGCGGCGACGCTCCTCGCGAGCGGCGGCGCGCTCCAGGCGAAAGAGAACGCCTTCAAATCCGTCCCGCTCGGCGTCGAGGCTTACATCTACGGCTATCCATTGGTCACGATGGAAATGACGCGGCGCGTCATGACGAATGTCGAGAAACCCGAAGGCACGCGCGCGCCGATGGGGCAGATCGTGCGGATGCGCGAGTATCCCAGCGCGGCGTTCCGCGATGTGACCGCGCCCAATGCGGACACGCTCTACACCACGGCGTGGATCGACGTGGGCGCCGAGCCTTACGTGTTGAGCCTGCCGGACGCCGGCGGTCGCTATTACCTTTTCCCGATGCTCGATGGCTGGACGGATGTCTTCCAGGTGCCCGGCAAACGCACCACCGGCACCGGCCCGCAAACGTATGCGATCACCGGCCCGCACTGGAAAGGCACGCTGCCCGAGGGCGTGAAGGAATACAAATCGCCGACGAACCTCGTCTGGCTGCTCGGGCGCATCTATTGCACGGGTACGCCGGAGGATTACGCCGCGGTGCATGCGATGCAGGACGAGATCTCGCTGGTGCCGCTCAGCAGCTACGGCAAGCCCTACACGCCGCCGGCCGGAAAGGTGGACCCGTCCATCGACATGAAGACCGCCGTCCGCGAGCAAGTGAACGCGCTGAGCGTCGAGGAATACTTCACGCTGCTCGCGAAGCTGATGAAGGACAACCCGCCGAACGCCGCCGACAAGCCGATGGTCGAGAAACTGGCGAAGCTCGGCATCGTCGCCGGTCAGCCCTTCGATGGCAGCAAGCTCGGCCCGGTGGCGAAGGAGGCATTCTCCACGGTGCCGAAGATCGCGCAGGAGAAGATCATGCTCCACATGAAGGAAGGCATCATCGATGGCGACTTCAAGCTCGAGCACGGCTGGGGCTTCACCACGAAGACCGGCCTCTACGGCACGAACTACATCCAGCGCGCGCTCATCACCGCCATCGGTCTCGGCGCGAATCGCCCGCAGGATGCGGTCTATCCGACGTCGGAAGGCCCCAATATTCTCGAGTCCTACAACGGCGCAAAAAAATACGTGATGCACTTTCCGAAAGGCCAGCTCCCGCCGGCGAAGGGCTTTTGGTCGCTCACGATGTACGACAAGGATTATTTCTTCGTGCAGAACCCGATCAACCGCCAGAGCATCAGCGCGCGGCAGGATTTGAAACCGAACGCCGACGGTTCCGTGGACCTCTACATCCAGAATGAAAGCCCCGGAGCGGACAAGGAATCGAACTGGCTGCCCGCACCGAACGACAAGTTCATCCTCATGCTGCGCCTCTACTGGCCGAGCGAGACGGATCCCTCGATCATCGACGGAAGCTGGAAAATTCCCGCCGTGACGGCCGTGGAGTGACCGCTTCGAGCCGGCCACGCGCGGGCCGCTTGCACGGGGCGGCCCGCGATGGCGCCGGCGAAGGAAACGCTTCCCCAACGGAGAGCCGCCCACTAGCAAAGGCTCACATGGAAATCCTCCCGAGCAATGCCAGGCAATTTGCCTGCCGCACCCTCGCGCTGATCGCCGGGCTCGCGCTCCTGGGCCCGTCTGCACGCGCGGCGGAGCAACCGAATATCCTCTACATCGTCGCCGACGATCTCGGCTGGAAAGACGTGGGCTTCCATGGATGCGCGGATATCCGGACGCCGAATCTCGACAAGCTCGCGGCGCAGGGCGCGCGGCTGGAGGCATTGCAGCAGCGCATCACGCAACTTGCCGCCGAATCCGCGAAGCCGCTTTTCGTGGACACCGCGATGAAGGCGGTCTTCAGCGGCATCTTCGGGCCTGCGCCAATCCCCACCCAGGAGAACTCCGCCACCGCCGAACCGTAGGACGACGCTCGAACCGAACGCACTCCCATGCGCACCAAAGCATTCATGCTCCTCGGCTGCGCGCTGACCCTCGCCGCGGTCGCCGTCACGCGCGGCGCGGCGGATTCCTCGTAGGGATCCTTCGCCCCGACGATTCCAAACACCGCGAAGCCGCCCGGCCTCGCTCCCGCGGGGATGGTCTGGATTCCCGGCGGCGAATTCTCGATGGGCAGCGAGGCCCGGACCAGGGCTTTTGCCGTCGCGGTCATGTCCATGCCCATCCACAGGCGTTCCCCGGGTTCGAGGCTCATCATGCGGCGGAAAAGCAGCGCATTCACCTCGGGCGCGGTGTCCTTCACGGAGAAACCCGTGTCAGCATATCTGTCAGGCTCAACCTTGCTGACCATGCCCGCAGATCATCCATGTCACAACCCGTGGCAATGAGGTTCTCCACGTCCGCGAGCTGTCGCTGCGAGTGCGGCTCGCGCGCCCAATCGAGATTGGAGAGAATGTCTTCCTTGCCGACCACCCACACGTCGAAGTCGTCCACGCGCACCCGCACCCGCCGCGTGAATTCGTGCCGCCGGTATTCCTCTTCCTTTCGGATCATGAAATCGACCTTTGTGAGGCTGCGCTGGTGGATGGCGTTGAAGCTGCTCCGGTGCAGCACGGCGTCGCGGGCTGCTTCGGGGGAGACATAGTAATCCGCCCCGAGCACTCGGTCGATCCGATCCGCATCCTCCAAAAAAAGGCCACCACCAAATCAATGTCGCGCGTCATGCGCGGCTGGGCGTAGCAATTCAGCGCCACGGAGCCGGTGAGCATGTAATCGATTCCCGCGGACTCCAGCCGGGCGGTCATGTCGCGCAGCGTTTCGAGTTCCTCGGTCATGGCTGC
>JAQTOP010000152.1 GCA_028713285.1 Terrimicrobiaceae bacterium | reverse complement strand
GTTTTTTTGGCACGCTGATCATTCTTTGCGTCGCGGCATTCCCGGCGCTCGGACAGCAGCGCGACACCACTCCCGCCCCCTCGAAACCGGGCAAGGCGGACGCCACCGGGTTCGGCATCGCCCAAAAGGACCGGCCCAAGAACGCGAAGACCGAAATCAGTTGCAAGGACGAGGCGACCTTCGACAACGCATCGGGTATCGCGACCTTCGTCACCACGGTTTACGTCAAGGATCCGCAGTTCAACCTCTACTGCGACAAGCTCACGGTTTTCATGAACAAGGAGCGCAAGGGCATCGACCATGCGGAGGCCGAGGGCCATGTCGTGATCGTGCAGGACAACACCGACGACAAGGGGCAGCCGACGAAATCCATCGGCCGGTCCGGCAAGGCGGTCTTCGTGCCGGCGACCGGGGACGCGACCCTTACCGTCTGGCCGCAGCTTCAGCAGGGAATCAACAACCACGTTTCGACCGAGGCGACGACCGTGATGGTGCTGAATCGTAACGGCCACCTCAAGACCACCGGAGGCAGCCGCACGGTCATCACGGATGCCCAGCAGGTGGAAGGCTCGTCGCGCCAATGAGCGCCGTGGAAGCCATGTCCTTTCCCGCTTCCGCCGAAGCCGCCGACACGCGGAAGCCGCTCCTCGAGACCGACAAGCTCGTGAAAATCTATGGCGGTCGTGCCGTTGTCAACGGCGTGGATATCAACGTCAAGAGCGGCGAAATCGTCGGTCTGCTTGGGCCGAATGGCGCGGGCAAGACCACCTCGTTTTACATGATCGTCGGCCTCGTGAAGCCGAACGGCGGCCGGGTCTTCTTCAAAGGCAACGACGTCACCCGGCAGCCCATGTATCGCCGTGCGCGCGAAGGCATGGGCTACCTCCCGCAGGAGGAATCCATCTTCCGCAAACTCACCGTCGAGCAAAACATCCTTGCGATCCTCGAGACCACCAAAGCCAGCAGGAAGGAGCGCAAGGCGCGCTGCGCCGAACTCCTCACGCAGTTCGGCATCGAGCACGTGGCCCGCCAATACGCTCTCACGCTCTCCGGCGGCGAAAAGCGCCGCCTCACCATCGCCCGCTCCCTCGTCACGAATCCCTCGCTCCTCATGCTCGACGAGCCGTTCAGCGGCGTGGACCCCATCGCCGTCTTCGACGTCCAGCAGATCATCACCGACCTGCGCAAGTCCGGCCTCGCCATTATCATCACCGACCACAACGTTCGCGAGACGCTGAACATCGTGGACCGCGCCTACCTGATCTTCGAGGGGAGGGTCGAGAGCCAGGGCAACAAGGACTTCCTGCTCAACGACCCCATCAGCCGCAAGCTCTACCTCGGCGAGAGCTTCACGATGTGACGTCCGGCAAATCCGCGATGCCCGAGAAACCCACAGCCGGCGCGGCCCAGCTCACCGTCGGCCAATTCTACGCGAACCATGCCGAGGAGCTCGGCATGCACCTCGAAGGGCTCTCGCTCGGAATGAATCGCGTGATCCGCGAACCCACGATCAATCGCCCCGGCCTCGCGCTGGCCGGCTTTTACAATTACTTCGCGAGCCGGCGCATCCAGGTGATCGGGAACTCCGAACTCAGCTACCTCCGCTCGCTCAAGGCGCCCATGCTGACCGAGCGCTGCCGCGAGCTTTTCTCTCGCAAGATTCCCTGCCTGGTCGTGGCCCGCGACGCCGCCATTCCGCCCGTGCTCCTGCAGCAAGCGGCGGAATTCGAGACGCCGATCTTCCGCTCGCCGATGATCACGATGAAGTTCATCAACGCGGCCACCATCGCTCTCGAGTTCGAGTTCGCGCCGACCGCCTCCGAGTACGGCAGCATGGTCGATATCCAGGGCATTGGAACGCTCATCCGCGGCGCAAGCGGCATCGGAAAAAGCGAATGCGTGCTCGGGCTGATCGAGCGCGGCTACAGCCTGGTGAGCGACGACATCACGAAGGTCAAGGCCATCGAAGGCCGCGAACTCGTCGGGATGTCCTCGGAACTCACCCGCTTCCACATGGAGGTGCGCGGCATCGGCATCATCAACGTCGCGTCCATCTTCGGCGTCGGCAGCGTGCGGCCGGAGAAGCGCCTCGATCTCGTCGTGTCACTTATCGATTGGCACGAGGTCGAAGACGTGGATAGATTGGGCATTGATCGGGATTACTACGAGGTTTTGGGCATCCGCGTTCCCCATGTCACCTTACCCGTGCGCACCGGACGGGATTTGGGACGCCTCGTCGAAGTCGCCGCGCTCGACCAGAAACTCAAAGGCATGGGCCACAACACCGCACTCGAATTCAACCAACGCCTGCTCAACATGATGCAGCAAAACCCCGAGCGATAATGGGCCTGCTGTCCCGAAGGAAACCGGCGGGCGATGCCAGCCGATGCATGTGCGATGTGGTCATTCAAAACCGCAACGGCCTTCACGCCCGCCCGGCGGCCATGCTCGTCAAGGTCTCCAGCCGTTTCCGCGCCGAAATCTGGGTCGAGAAGGACGGGGAGCGCGTCAATGGCAAAAGCATCATGGGACTCATGATGCTCGCCGCCGGCAAGGGCTCGAAACTCAACCTCATCGCCGAAGGGGCCGACGCCGCCCGCGCGCTCGATGAACTCCGCGCCTTGATCGAAAGCCGCTTCGGCGAGGAATGACCCTTTGACCCGCCGGGGAAATCGTGTTAGCGATTCCCCCCAATTATGGGCGATGTCGTTGGGTCCCCGGAACAGCGTTTTGAAGGGATCGCCGTCGCGCCCGGGATCGCCCGCGCCCCCGCCATCATCCATTGGGTCGAGGAGGAGGAGATTCCCTACCGCAAGGTTGCGGAGGAAGCGGTCCCCGAGGAGATCGCGCGTTTCGAGTCCGCGCTCATCGCGACGCGCGCCGAGCTGCTCGAGATGCAGCAAAAAATCGCGGAGGCGATCGGCACCAGCGATGCCAGCATCTTCGACGCCCATCTGCTGGTCGTGGAGGATCGCACGCTCATCGACGAAGTGCTGCGCGGTGTCGAGGCCGATCGGCACAACGTGGAATTCGCGTTTCACAAGGTCGCCGAGCAATACTGCAAGTCGCTGAGCGAAATCGACGACCCCTATCTCCGCGAGCGCGTCGTGGATATTCAGGATGTCGCCCGCCGCGTCATTCGCCACCTCCTCGGCAAATCGACCGGCGGAATGCACGCGCAGGACGAGCCGCACATCATCATCGCGCACAATCTTACGCCATCCGACACGGCGCTGCTCAACCGTTCCCTCGTGCTCGGCTT
>JAQTOP010000151.1 GCA_028713285.1 Terrimicrobiaceae bacterium | reverse complement strand
GGACCGAAGAAGAGCAGGTAATTGCTGAACGAGGCGACCATGGCGGCGCGGGCGCCCCAGTCGCCGAGGGCGAGGGACACGCCCATGATGACGGCGCTGAAGAGGGCCACCCATTTCAAACGGAGCGGAATGATGCCGAAGAGCAGGATTTGCAAATCCGGCGCGAGCGTTCCCGCCGCGAAGAGAAGGGACGTATTGAGCGCGATATTCGCGAGCGATTCGCCGAAGAGCAGGGCCGCCACCGTGCATCCGAGATAGCCGGTGAAATAGTAGAGATTCAGCCGGAATGTGCCCCAGATGCTCTCGATGAGGTCACCCATCCACCACGTGAACATGAGGTAAAACAAAACAAAGATGAAGCCGGAGGCATTTGGAATGAAGATCCAGCTCACGAGGCGCCAGACCTGGCCGTGCAGGATGGCATCGCGATCCAGGGTGAGGATGCGCACATACTCCGGGCTCACCTTGAGCAGGAGAAAGACGAGCGCGTTGAGCGCCACGATGTAGCGGATGAGCCCGGGAATGGCGAAGCGGGAGAGGTGCTTCTCGAGCGTGTTCAGAAACGGCATTCGGAGACTGTAGTCGAGAGCGGCGGCGAGGTAAGATATTTTCGACATGGAGCGTCCGGTGCTGATCTACGACGGCGACTGCGGCTTTTGCCTGCTGTGGATCGCGCGGTGGCGGGCGATCACCGGCGAGCGAGTCGTCTATCGCTCGTCGCAGGAGGCGGCGCGCGATTTTCCCGACGTGGCCCGCGAGGCGTTCGACGGCTCGGTGCAATTCATCGACACGGACGGGCGCCGTCATGACCAGGCGGCGGCGGTTTTTCGTTCGCTCGCCACGGCGACGGCCTCCGGCCGCGCGCTGGCGTGGGCGCACAAGCGCGTGCCGGGATTCGGCGCGGGTTGCGATGCGGCCTATGGATTCGTCGCGCGTCATCGCACGGGCTTTTCGCGCGTGACGCAGTGGCTGTGGGGTCGCGACGTCACGCCGCCGACCTACGGAGTCGCCACGACGATTTTCCTGCGGTTGCTGGGGCTGATTTATTTGATCGCCTTCGCGTCCTTCGGCGTTCAGGCGAGGGGACTGGTCGGCGAGAGTGGAATCCTGCCGCTCCGGGAGATCCTGCCGCAGGTCGCACGCGCCTGCGGTGCGGATGCATGGTGGCAGTGGCCGACGCTGCTGTGGCTCTCGCCGTCCGACGCGATGCTCTTCGGCGTGACGTGGGCGGGCGTCGCGTGCGCGCTGCTCGTGATGGCGGGCGTCGCGCAGCCGCTGGCGCTCGCCGGGGCGTGGACGGCGTATCTCTCGCTCGTCGTGGCGGGGCAGGATTTCTATTCGTTCCAATGGGACATCCTCCTTCTCGAGGCCGGCATGCTCGCGATCCTCGCCGCGCCGTGGAATGGGCGGCCGAATTTCGCGCTGCGGCGGCCTGGGCGCCTCGCGCATTTCCTGCTCGTGTGGCTGCTGTTCCGGCTGATGTTTTCCTCGGGCGTCGTGAAGCTCTCGAGCGGCGACCCGGCGTGGGCCGGCCTCACGGCGCTGGATTTCCACTACTTCACCCAGCCGCTGCCGAATCCGGTTTCCTGGTTCGCCGCGCAGGCTCCCGGATGGTTTCAGCGATTTTCCTGCGCCGCGGTGCTCGCGATGGAAGTGGGCCTGCCGCTGCTCATTTTTTTCCCGCGACGCTTGCGGCTCATCGGATGCGGCGGCCTCGTTGCGCTGCAAATCCTCATCGAACTCACGGGCAACTACGGATTCTTCAACGTGCTGACGGCGGCGCTTGCGCTGCTGCTCGTGGACGACGCGATGTGGCCGCGTCCGCTGCGCGATCCGGCGCAGGCGAACGAACCCGTGCGCTGGGCGCGGTGGATGCTGCCGCCGCTGGCCTGCGCCTATCTCGCGCTGAGCGCCGTGCCGCTGGCGGGCGCGTTTCGCGGTCTGCCGCGCACGCTTGAACCGCTGGCGTGGGTTTACGCGCACGTCGCCCCATTCCGCAGCATCAATGGCTACGGGCTGTTCGCGCGGATGACCACCGACAGGCCGGAGATCGTGCTGCAAGGCAGCGTCGATGGCGTGAATTGGCGGACGTATGAGTTCAAATACAAGCCGGGCGCGTTGAACCGTCCGCCGCCTTTCGTCGCGCCCTGCATGCCGAGGCTCGACTGGCAGATGTGGTTCGCGGCGATGGAGGATGCGCGCGCGACGCCGTGGATGGGGGCGTTCGTGCTGCGCCTGCTCGAGGGGCGGCAGGACGTGCTGGCGCTGCTGGCCCGCGATCCCTTCGAGGGCAAGCCGCCCCGCTACGTGCGGGGAATGCTGGACGATTACCGGTTTACGAATTTCGCGGAGCGCCGCGCGACCGGGGACTGGTGGCGCAGCGAGCCGAAGGGGATTTATTTTCCCGATGTTTCGCGCGCGGATTTGGAGCGCTGAGTATCCGGCCTAGCGGTTCGTGTCGTGGACGATGAGCTTGTCCACCTCGAGGCGCTTCACGCGGAGGCTGCCGATGGTCAGCTTGTCGATGGCGAATCGTCCGACGGCAACCGCCCCAATCGCAATCGCTCCGAATGCAACCGCGCCGAGAGCGAATGCGCCCAGCGTGGCGACGCCGACGATCGTCGTGCCCACGGCGGCGGCCTCGTATTTCGTGGTGGCGCGTCGCGGTGCGGAGTCCATCGTTATTTCGGGGTGGGGCTGGGGGATTCGCGCAGGGCATCGCCGAAGCTCTTGCCGGCTTCCTTGAATGCCTGGCCGATGCCCTGGATCGCGGACTGCGTGTCGCGGATCGTGCGTACCATGCGGGCGGCGTGGTAGTCGGCGCGCAGGTTTTCCGCCGTGGCCCGGTAGCCCGCGGCCTCGGAGGTCTTGCCCGCGGTTTCGAGTTTTTCGATCTGGGCGTCGAGGTGCGCGAGGTTGCTTTCGATTTCCGTCTGCGCGGCGTCGGTCGGGTTCGCCTTGTAGTCGGCGATTTCCTTGCGGACTTTATCGACGGTTCTTTGCGGATGGTCGCAGCCGGCGAGACCGAGGGCGACGAGCGCGAGCAGGAGCGTGGCGGACAGCCTCATGCCGCGAAGGAAAACGTGTCCGCTGCCGGGGTGGCGCCGGGGGTTGCATGGAAGCCGGAATGATTCGCGGCGAGCTGGTGGGCGCAGTGGAAGATCGTCTCGGCGTCCGCGCCGGTCGCGGCGGCGAGTTCGTCGGCGGTGCGGGCGGCGCGATTCGCGGCCTTCAATGCGGCGGCGACCCTGGCCTGAACATCGAGCACCTC
>JAQTOP010000091.1 GCA_028713285.1 Terrimicrobiaceae bacterium | reverse complement strand
CGTGCTACGACGTGAAACGCTTCATGGATCGCTACGGCTGGCTCGACAAAATGGCCACCGCGATCGACGGGCTCGGCTGGGAACTCTATTCGTTCGACCACGAGGACGCGCACTCGCAATTCGAGTTCGACTTCAAATACGCGGACGCCCTCACCATGTGCGACCGCTACACGTTCTTCCGCTACATGGCGAAGCACTACGCCGCCGAGGAGGGGCTGCTGGCGACCTTCATGCCGAAGCCTTTCGCCGACAAGACCGGCACCGGCGCCCATTTCAACATGTCGCTTTTCGACGCCGCCACAGGCGCGAACCTGTTTGCCCACGCGGGCGAAGCGGACGCCCGCGGCCTCGGCCTCACCGAGCCCGGCTATCAATTTATCGCCGGCATCCTGCGCCACGGACCCGCGCTGTGCGCGACCTTCGCGCCGACGGTGAACAGCTACAAACGCCTCGTCCGCCGCGGCCTCATGGCCTATTACTCGTGGGCTCCGGTTTTCAACAGCTACGGTCGCAACAATCGCACGAATTCCGTGCGGGTGCCCATGGGAGGAGGCCGCGTCGAATCGCGCAACGCCGACGGCTCCTGCAACCCCTACCTCGCCGCCACCCTCGCGCTCGCCGCCGGCCTCGAGGGAATCCGCGAAGGGCTCGATCCCGGGCCAGGCAACGAGGAAAACCTCTACGAATTCACCGCATCCCAGCTTGCCGGACGCGGCATCCAGGAACTCCCGCGCAATCTCGCCGAGGCGGTGGACGCATTCGCGGCGGATCCCTTCGTCGAAAAGGTTCTCGGCCCCGATCTCCGGCAGGAATTCATCACCTACAAGACCGAGGAATGGCGCCAATACCACCAATCCATCAGCCAATGGGAGATCGATCGCTACGCGCGGCTGTTCTAGGAAAACCGGCATGCTGAGCCGTCGGGCGGCGAATGCCCCGCGGATGTTGCGGAACGAAACCTGCTTTTCTTCCAACGTATGATTCACTCGGACCGTCCCATCGAGATTCTGGAAAAGACGATCTGCGGTCTCCGCGCCCTGGGCGTGAGGCAACGAGCGCTCCACTCCGCGATGTTGCGCGAAATTCTCGCCGCGCATCCGGCCCTTTTTGCGGTGTGGTTCGCGTGGGAGCCGGACGCGTTTGACGGGCGCGATCGGGATTTCCGGAACGCGCCGGAACACGACACCACGGGCCGCTTCGTGCCATACTGGCATCGCGCCAATGGCCAAATCTGCTGCGAACCCCTCACCGGCTACGGGCCGAATGCCCCCGGCGATTGGTATTCCGCCACGCGCCGATACGGCCAGCCGTGCGCCATCGACCAGCCGTTTGTCTATCCCGTCGCCGGCCAGCTCCGCTGGATCACCGCCGAAATCTCGCCAATCCTCGAATTTGGACGCTTTGTCGGTGTCGTCGGAATCGACAAGGCCGCCCGGCCCATTCGGCGCGCCGATCCCTCCGTGCCCTCGCTGCGCGCCCTCGGCCGGTCGGCCGCCGCCGAAAAGCTGAGGCTTCTCACGTCGCGCGAACGCGAGGTTCACTACTGGCTGTGCCAGGGCAAAACAAACGAGGAAATCGCCCTCATCCTCGGCATCAGCTCGCACACCGTGAAAAACCATCTCAGTCCCATCTTCCAAAAGCTCGGCATCGAAAGCCGTTACGCCGCCATCGCCGGGCAGCTCACATGATGCCGGAGCGCAACGCATTTGCCATGGGCGGCGCGCTCCTTTCCCGGTTCCTCGCCCGGAGCAGGACTGCCTTCGGCACGACGGCGTCCCGATCTCCAGCTTCGGAAACGAGGTGTCCCGACGCCATGCCAGCCTGGCGGGCGATCTTCGAACTGCGTCGCCCCATCCCGCGCCGAATCCGCCTTCTGTCCGCGTGGCTGGGCTTTGGCGCATTCCTGCTGGTCTGGAGCATCGCCAGCCATTACTTCGCACTCAAAGGCGACGGCATCCTGTTTCCCTCCCCCGCTCGCGTGATTGGCGCCGCGGCGGACTACGCCGGCTACGGCCCGCGTACCGAGCAACGCATCGCCGCGGCGCGGGAGAGCGCGGCACTCGCCGGCGCGACACTTCACCAGAGCGAGGCCGAAATCCGCGCTGCTGCCCGCGCCGACCTCGGCACGCTCTGGCTCGACGTAAAGTCGAGCTTCCTTCGGGTCACCGTCGCCTTCCTGCTGGCCGCGGCACTCGGCATTCCCGCTGGCATTCTCATGGGCTCGTTCCGCATTTTCGAGAGCCTCCTGCAGCCGCTCACCGAGTTTATCCGCTACGTCCCCGTGCCCGCGCTTGTTCCGGTGCTCATGCTATTTTTCGGCATCGGCGAGACGTCCAAAGTCATGCTCATTTTTGCCGGCACGTTTTTTCAGCTCGCGCTCATGGTCGCGGGCGAGATCCGTCGCGTGCCGATCGACCTCCTGCAAGTCTGCGCGACCCTCGGCGGGACCCGGCTCGAAGCCATCCGCCGCGTCCTTCTGCCCGCCGCCCTGCCCGGAATCTTCGATACGCTCCGCATCTGCAATGGCTGGGCCTGGACGTGGGTCATCGTGGCCGAGATCGTGGCCGCCGATTCCGGCCTGGGCTTCCGCATCGTGAAATACCAGCGGTTCCTCCAGACCGATAAAATCTTTCTGTACCTCATTGTGCTCGGCCTCATCGGCCTGCTGCTCGACTATTTCTTCCGGCAGGTGAACCGGACCTTCTTCCACTGGACCGACACCACAAAACGCTGATGGACCGCCCCTCGCCAGCAGCATCCAAAACTCCACCTTCCGCCCCCGATGCCCCCCTGCCTCGAGCTGATTGAAGTCGGAAAGACCTACGCCACCCGCGAGGGCCCGCTCACCGCACTCGATCCCACCTCCTTCGAGATCCTGGAGGGCGAATTCGCCAGCCTGGTGGGCCCGTCCGGCTGTGGAAAGTCCACGCTGCTCTACATGATTGCCGGGCTCGAGCCCCCAAGCTCCGGCACGATTTATCTTGATGGCCGTCGCGTCCTCCGCCCGGGCCGCGAGCGCGGCATGGTCTTCCAGGAATACACCCTCTTCCCGTGGCTCACCGTCGAAGAGAACATCCGGTTCTCGCGCCGTCTCTCTGCGAACCGCAATGAGGGCGATCTCCCCTTCGATGCCGATTACTCCGGCCATCTGATCGAGATCATGGGGCTCGCGAAGTTCTCCCGTGCCTACCCTCGCGAACTCTCCGGCGGAATGAAACAGCGCGTCGCGATCGCCCGTGCATTGCTGAACCGGCCCCGTCTCCTGCTCATGGATGAACCGTTCGGCGCGCTCGACGCGCAAACCCGCGAAGAAATGCAGGAGCTCATGCGCCTGCTCAGCCAGCGCGAGCGCGCGACCATTCTCTTCGTCACCCATGACATCGAAGAGTCGCTGTTCCTCAGCGACCGCATCCTCGTCCTGTCGGCGCACCCCGGCCGCATCGTTCGCGAGGTCTCGGTGGATTTCCCAAAAGAGCGCGATCTCGATCTCAAGCTCGCCACCGACTTCCTCTCAATGAAGCGCGACCTCCTCCATCTCCTTCGCTCGAACATCAAGCCGGCATTCGACCCCGCGCTGCTCCGCTCAAAACTTTCCACCGTAACTCCACTCACGTCATGAAATCCATCCGCTCCACCGTCCTCTCCGCCATCACCGCGCTCGCCTGCGCGATCCCCCAGTCCCACGCCGCCGATCTCACGCCCTACCGTGTCGGTTTCAACAACTGGGTCGGATTCATCGCATTCTTCGTCGCACTCGAGCGCGGCGACTTCGCGAAAGCCGGCCTCGATGTCCAGGCCAGAAGCTTTAGCGCTCCGGGCGAGGGACTCGTGCCCCTGCTCTCGGGCGGCCTCGACGCGCATCTCACCACGCTCGACGCCGTCGTATTGAAATCCGCCCAGGCCCCGGGGGATCTCAAGATCGTCAGCCTCATCGACACCTCCGCCGGTGCCGATGCCGTGCTCGGCAGCGCCCATCACGTCACGACGCCCGGGGACCTCAAAGGGAAGCGCGTCGCCGTCACGGTGGGAGAATGCAACGAATTGCTTCTCACAAAGGCCCTGGAATCCGCCGGTCTCACCGAGAAGGACATTCAGGTCGTGAACATGGATCCCGACGCCGCCGGCACCGCACTCAAGGCCGGCGCCGTCGATGCCGCCGTCACCTGGGAGCCGTGGATTTCCCAACTCGTCGGCGCGAAGGCCGCAAACGCCATCTTTACCAGCAAGGAAGTTCCAAATCTTCTCGCCGATTGCGTGGCGGTCTCCCGGAAATCCAATCCCGACACGACGAAGAAGTTCCTTGCCGTGCTCGCCAGCGCCACCGACTTCGTCCTTTCCCATCCTCACGAGGCGGCCGATCTTGTCGCCAGGAGGCTCGAGCTACCTGCCGCCGATATCGAGGCCATGCTTGCAAAGGTCAAAATCTACGACACCCCCGCGGCCAGGGCCCAGATGGCCGGACCGGCCCTCAAGAGTGCCGAAGAAATCGCCACGTTCTTCCAGGCAAAGGGCACGACACCCGGAAAGATCGAGGTCGCGCCCTTGTTCGACACCGCATTGTTGCCATGAGCCGCCATGCCTCGCAGCGCTTCGGTCTGCTCATGATCGACTTCCAGCGCGATTTCTGCGCGCCGGGTGGCTATGCGGATCGATGCGGCGGCCTGGAATGGGTGACTCCAATTCTACCCGCCGCGCAGCGACTGCTCGCAGCGGCGCGCGCCGCCGGCGTATTCGTCGCGCACACGCGCGAGGGATACGCTCCCGATCTTTCCGATCTCGATCCCGTGCGCCGCGCGCGATCCCGGGCTGCCGGTGGCGAATACGGCAGCCCGGGCGCAATGGGTCGTCTATTGATTCGCGGCGAGTACGGCCATGAGATCATCGACGAACTGGCGCCCGCGCCCGGCGAACCGGTCATCGACAAAAACACCTACGGAGCATTTGTTCGCTCCGATCTCGAATCCATTCTGCGCCACGCCGGCGTCGGGCCGCTCGCCATCGCCGGTGTCACTGCCGACGTATGCGTACACACGACGCTGCGCGAGGCAACAGACCGCGGGTTCGCCTGCCACTATGTCCGCGACGCGATATCGACCTTCGATCCCGACATCCGCCGCGCTTGCGAGCGAATGGTCGTACAGGAAGGGGGGATATGGGGCAACCTCACGACCGTCAAAAAGCTGAAAAAAATATGGGGCGTTTCACCCCAAACGATGTATTATGGGTAAATATCTCATGCAAATGCCCTTGTTCGTTGAACGTCTCGCCCAGACAATCGGAGCGCTCCACTCCGTTCGCATTGTCAGTCGCAAGCTCCACACCGACATTCTTCGCTACGCGCTCGATTCCCACCCGGAGGTCTTCAGCGTATGGAGCGTCTGGGAACCAAACGCGTTCGATGGCCGGGATGACGAGTTCCGGAATCAGCCGGGGCACGACGGCACGGGGCGCTTCATCCCCTCGTGGCATCGCGCCGGAGACCAGCTCGAACTCCATCCGGTTCAAGACTACGAAAGACAGGGCCGGGGGGATTGGTATTGGATCCCCAAGAAGACAGGTGAACTGTGCGCGGCGGATCTTCACGCCGCGGAAATCGGCGGATCGATCTATTGGATAACCAGCGAGATCGCACCTGTCCTGGCCGCGGGCCGCACGCTGGGTGTCGTCGGCATCGATACGCTCGCCAGTGCTCCCGCGCCCGGCAGCTCCGACGCCCGGTCGTCGCGTCTCGCTAAGCGCTCCATTCCCAGGGTTCGCGTTCTCAACGCCAACGAACAAACCGCCGGCCTGTTGCGGCTCACCAAACGCGAGCGGGAAGTCCACTACTGGCTCTGCCAGGGCAAGTCGAACGAAGACATCGCCCGCATCCTCGTGGTCAGTCCGCACACGGTCAAGAATCACATCGATCACATCTTCCAAAAACTCGGCGTCGAGAACCGCTACGCCGCCGCTCTCCTTCACCCGAGCCGGACGACTCATTGACGCGCCGGCTGCACGATCCGGACATTCAACGTTGGGAATGGAGCAGCGCCGAGATCGCCATCGCGTTCAGCACCGCCTTGGGCACGAACGACTCCGCATCCACCCACTCGGGTTCCTTTCCCCCGTCCGCGGTGCGTTCCGAGCAATGCGAATTTTCCCCGCGAGGGCCGAGCCCGTCCAGCGTCGGATAATGCGGCCAGAGCGCGTTTCCATCGCTCAAGCCCCCGCGCTCCTGCCGCGCGACGCGCAATCCCGCCGCCGCACCCGCCGTCTGCCAGATCGCGAGCAGCCGCTCCGTTTCGACGTTCGCCGGCCACGGCGCGCATTCATCGTCGAGTGACACCGCGACGCTGCAGGCGTGGCCACCCATGCTCCGCACCCCGCCATCGCCGCCCAGCGCGAGGATCGCCGCTCGCGCACGCGCGAACGCCACGGGGTCGAAAGCCCGCATTTCCAGCGTGGCCACCGCCGCGTGCGGCACGCGATTGTTCACCGTGCCGCCCGAGATCGTTCCCACATTCACGGTCACACCGGCGCCATAGTCGGTAATCGCCGCAAGCCGAACGATTGTCTCCGCGAGCTGCACGATTGCATTCGCGCCCTGCGCGTGCCCGCCTCCCGCATGGGCGCCCTTCCCCTCCACGCGCACGGTGAAGGTCGCCCGCCCCTTTCGCGCGGCGACGAGCGCCCACTCATCACCCGAGCCGCCGTCCGCCTCGAAGACGAGGCATGCCGCGGTGCCTGCCGGCAGCATGCGCATGCACGCCGTGGCGAAGTCTGAGGAATCGACTTCCTCGCACGCATTCAACGCGACGATCCAATTTGCTCGCACGAGCAACTCCGGCGCCGCCTCGCGCATCGCTGCAAGCATGAGGAAAATCAGTGCCGTTCCCCCCTTGATGTCGTTCGTCCCCGGCCCGTAAATCCGCCGTCCCTCCCGCCGCCAGACGAAATCGTTTCGCCGCTCCTCCTCCGGCGGAAAGACCGTGTCAAGGTGCGAGACGAGAGCGAGCGTCGGCTGCCCCGCCCGTGGCGCCGTTGAGAGAAACCGATGTTTCCCGAATCCCGGATGCGTGGCCGGCACGCTGGCCGAGGAAAACCCCAGCGGTGCGAAAGTCCCGGCTATGAAGTCGCCCACTGCATCCACGCCCTCCGCATTCGCCGTGAAACTATTGATCTCCACCATCCCGCGCAGAAATTCGAGCGCTGCGGGCAGGAGCCCGCCGCATGCGGCGCGAAATCTTGCTGTTTGCATCGGCTCGATACGGTCGGAAGATAGACGGGTTGCGATTTGAGGGCAACCAACGCATGAGGGAAGACATCCATCAAACCCCCGCCGCTCCGCTTCCCGCCCTGGACCTCGCGGTCCGAGCCGGCTGCGAACTCACCTACCAGTGCGAGGTCGAGACGCCCGCGCTCGTGACATTCAAACCCCGCCACGACGCCTACCAGTCGATTCGCCACGAAAGCGTCGTATTCGAGCCCGATCTGGCGGCCACGGAATTCGAGGACGACCACGGCAACATCGTCTATCGCACCGTGCTCAAGCCGGGCACGAACCTCTTGCGCTACGATGCGATCGTCATGGTGCCGAGCGCACGCGAGGATTTCATGCATCTCGACGAACCGATCCCGCCGCACCTGCTGCCCGCCTCGCTGCTCCGCTACACGCTGCCCTCCCGCTACTGCGATTCGGACAAGCTTCTCGATTTCGCGTGGCGGCAATTCGGCCACCTTCCGCACGGTCTCTCGCGCGTGCGCGGCATCTGCGACTGGCTGCACCGTCACATCGAATACCTCACCGGCTCCGGCAGTCCGAACATTTCCGCCCACGACGTAATCGAGCGCCGCTACGGCGTGTGCCGCGACCTCGCGCATTGCGCCGTTGCGCTTTGCCGCACCTTCAACATCCCGGCCCGCTACGTCAGCGGTTACGTGCCCGATATCGGCTGCGAAGATCCCGGCACGCCGATGGATTTCCACGCCTACATGGAGGTCTTTCTCGGGGGACGCTGGCAGGTCTTCGACGCACGCTTCAACACGCCGCGCACCGGACGCATCCGCATCTCCGCCGGCTACGACGCGGTCAACAGCGCCTTCACCACGCTCTATGGCGCAGCCACGCTCACCGGATTTTACGTGTGGTCGTATCAGGTCGATGCCGAGGTGGTCGGCGTGGGCGACCCCGTCGATCTTAGCCAGCGCCTGTGCGGCACGCCGGAAATCCGCTTTCCGCCGTCCCAGGGGTCCGCATCCCAGCCCCTGACCAGCCCGTCGCTGATCTGCGGCAAATCCGGCTGACGTCCACTTTGGGTTTACCGTTCGGTTGATCGAAGCCGGCAATCCTCCGCCAGGTCGCGTGCGAGGGCGTGATTTGAATCGCGTTCGAGCATCTCGGCCAGAAGGGGCCCGGCCCTTGCGCGCCTGCCCAGGCCGTGATGCGCCTGCGCCTGCAAAAACAGAGCGGTTGTTTCCTGCCGGAACTGGATGTCCTCTTCGAACAGCAGCATCGTCGGCAGCGAGGTGGCAAAGTAGTCGATCTTCGCCTCGCTCCGTTGCAAGTTCCGCGCGTAAGCGAGAAGGGCCGTCAGCAACTTTTCCATCTTCCCCCTTTTGCCGAGCTGTCCCCAAGAGAGGGCGGAAAAGTAGGTCATTTCGGAAAAGGCACGGACGCTCATGTCCTGAAAATCACCTTTGAAATTCGTCGCCTGCATCCACCACTCCCTTGCGGAAACCCTGTCGCCGAGCGCGTCGCAGGCCGAGCCGAGGTGGTAATGAATGTCGCTTTGATTGGAAAGGAGATGCCTGGCCTCCCCCAGGGTCCGCGGCACGGCCAGCGCCGCCCCGAACAGCGCGAGGGCCGCACCCGCCTCGCCGCGCGCGAGCGCCGCCTTGCCGAACGCCAGATGCGTGCGCACATGCTGGCCGAGCGCCTGTCCCTCGCCGACTTCCCACGGTTGAAAACGGGGCCCGGGTGCAGGCAGATGCCGTGCATCCCCTTCATTCGCGCCGTGGGATCGTGATCGCCGCACCAGATCGTCTTCGATCCGTCGGCGTGGCTCTCGATCTCCACGTCCGCCGGCATGAAAGTGGCCGGCCGGTGGTGCTGCGGCCAGTTGAACTCGATCCCGCCCGAGGCCCACGGCCCCGCCAGCCCGACGAGCGCAGGCTTGATGACATGCTGCTGGTAGATGAAATCGTAGCCGTTGGTCTTGCCCTGCGCGATGTGGATCCGCCCGCCGATCTGGGGCAGCACCATCACGCGCAGGAACACGTTCTCGATCCACACCGCCCGCCAGGAATGGTCCGTCGGGGTCTCCGAGATGCGGTCGTAAAACGGCAGCGGATACACCTTGCCGCTGCTGCCCTGATACACGCGCTTCTCGATGAACATCGGATTGCGATCCGGAGGGGCCGGTTCGTAGGTCGGGATGATCCGGTCTTCCGACCAGACGCGGACGGCATCGCTTGGAACGGGAGCGCTCATTGGAGGGATGGAAAAATTAGACTCCCGCCCGCGCATCGACAATGGACGATCTTCGCTTTGAGATGGACAATCCGATTGCCGGTCCGTGGAGTTGATCGCCGCGGGGGGACCTGAAATAAACGGGTTCGCGCGGAGCGAGGGATTCCGCGGTGGGCTATTTCACGTCTCGCCGGCTGGTCTGCGCGCGAACCACTGGCCTGTCTGCGCCGCGTTACTCCGCGCTGTCCAAAGCCCAAACCGCAGCAAAAAGGGTTAGGCGGACGCGGAAGCGGGGAACGCCTCGAGCGCCATGCGCTCCGGGTGGTCGAGAAATGTCTCGCACACACGAAACAACTCGGCCTCCGCCTCCACGCGCCGGATGTCGTGCAGGAACCTTCCCGTCGGCTCGACGCCCGCTCCGAGGAAATTGAGATATTTCTTCATCTTCTGCACCTGGAGCTTCTCGGTTCCGCCCGGCGGGAAGGTGCTGGAATACAATGCCCGCACATAGGCGAGCACGTCGCGGCCGGTGGGCAGCGACAATGAATCACCGCGCAACAGATCGCGAATCTGCCCGAAGATCCACGGATTCCGGATCGCCCCGCGCCCGATCATCAGACCGCGCGCTCGCGTCTCCCGCAGCACCCGCAGCGCGGTCCGCGCCGAGTCGATGTTGCCATTCGCGAGCACCGGACCCGGCATCGCCTCCACCGCCCGCGCAATGAAGTCGTAATGCACCTCGCTGCGATACATCTCGAGCACCGTGCGCCCATGCACCGTGAGCAGATCGAGCGAGTGGCGCGCGAAGATCGGCAGCAGATCGTCAAACACCGCCGGCGAATCGAACCCCAGCCGCGTCTTCACCGTGAAGGGAATTTCCACCGCCTCGCGCAGCGCGCCGAGGATGCCGTCCACCCGCGCCGGGTCCCGCAGCAGACCACCGCCGGCGCATTTGCGATACACGACCGGCGCGGGACAGCCGAGATTCAGATCGATGGCGGCGACATCGTGCTGCTGCAACTCGCGCGCCGTGCGCACCAGCGCCGCGATGTCATTGCCGATCATCTGCGCAATCACCGGGCGGCCCGTCGGATTCTCCGTGATCGACCGCAGGATCGCCTTGTCGAGCCGCGATGTCTCATACACGCGAAAGTATTCGGTGAAATACACGTCCGCCCCGCTCCCGCCGGCGATCTCCGTCATCAATCTCCAGAATGCCAGGTCTGTGACATCCTGCATCGGCGCCAGCGCGAGGATCGGTTCGCCCCGGTCGGGGGACATGGGAAACAGACTCATTTCAGCCCCAGCAACATGGCAAAAGCGCCCGGTCAGAATCCGACACGGATCAACGACACGTCATCCTCAAAGGCATCCGCCCGCTTCTGCTCCCGGATCCTCGCGATCACGGTCTCGGCCAATGGCGCGTCCGCAAGGATGGCGACGAATTCCTCATAGGTCCCCATGGAGTCGCTGGGATCTCGAACTTCATAGATGCCGTCGCTGAAGACGTAGAGGCACGAACCGCGCGGAAGCTGCGCTTCGCCCGTCGCGTAGGCTGTCGTATCGAAGCATCCGATGGGCAGTCCCGGCGCGCCCAGTCGATGAATCGTCCCCTCCGGTTCGACGATCACTGCCGGCGGATGTCCCGCGCCGGCAAATCGCAGCAAGCCCGTCGCGACATCGAGGACTCCATACCACATCGTGAAATAGAGACCATTGTGCCCGTCCATTGTGAAGGTCCGGTTCATGCCAGCCAGCACCTGCGACGGCTCGAGAAAATCCACGCCCGGCAGCGTCTGGCCGCGGAGGACATTCATCGCGGAGACCGAAAGCAAGGCCGAGCCGACCCCGTGCCCGCAGACATCGAGCAGGTAGATCGCAAAATGTTCCGCGTCGATCCAGTGGAAGCCGAAGCTGTCCCCGCCCAGCGTCGAGGACGGGATGAATTCATAAGACGTCCGCACCTTGCCGGAAATATTTTGCGGGAGCAGCGACACGACATAGGCGAGCGCCTCGTCCATCTGCTGCGCGATCGTGCGCTGACTCTCGATCAACGCGTTCCTCGTCTTGAGCAGGTCATCCTGCATGCGGATCACGCTGCCCAGCTGGAGTTCCCTCTCCGCGATCGTCTTCAGCTGATTGAGCCGCGCGATCTCCCCCTCGGACAGCACGCGGGGCTCGATATCCATCAGACAAAGCGTGCCCACATTGAATCCCCCCGGGCCGCGCAGCGGCAGGCCGGCATAGAATCTCGCAAACGGTTCGCCCGACACCATGGGATTGTCGGCAAACCGCTCGTCCCCGAGCGTGTCGGGAACGATGAGGGCCTGGCTTTCCAGGATCGCGTGACCGCAAAACGAAGTCTCCCGGCTCGATTCGCAGAGATCCAGTCCGACCCGAGATTTCAAATACTGGCGCGTCTCATCGACGAGCGAAATATAGGCTATCGGCGTCTCGAAAATCATCGTCGCCAGCCGCGTGACCGCATCGAATCGCTCCTCGGGGTCCGTATCCAGCAGCCCAAGGGAGCGCAGGCTCTCGAGACGTTCCATTTCGTCGAGCGGCAGGGCGGGAGCGATCATTTAAGAGCGAACGTAGTATCAACCCCCTCGCTTGGAAATTCAAAGTCGCCCCGCCATCCATGCCAATGCACCTTGCGCGGAGCGCATCCCGGTCGCAAACGCCCCCTGCATCAAATAGCCGCCGGTCGGCGCTTCCCAATCGATCATCTCTCCCGCGACGAAGACGCCCGGCAGCCGCTTCAGCATCAGGTTGCAGTCGAGTTCGCCCCAGCGCACGCCGCCCGCCGAGGAGATTGCCTCCGCCAATGGCCGCGGTCCCGCGAGCGCGATGCGGCAACATTTCACGGTACGCGCCAAGGTCGCCGCCGAATCCCATGCCGCGGATCCCGGATGATGCGAAAAGATCGCAACCGCCCCCGGGCCCAGTTTCCATCGGCTCCGAGCCTCCGCGAGCCAGTTGCGGCGGGCCGGCCCGAGCTTTGCCACGAGCTGCTCCACGCTCAGCGCCGGCTTGAAATCGATCTCGATTGCAGGTCGTTCCATCGCCCGCAGCGCGGCGCCGAGTTGATAAATCGCGCCGCCCTCGAGGCCGTAGCGGGTGATGAGCAGCTCCCCGGCCGCCTTCTCGCCGCCCGCGCGCACCACGAGATTTTTCACCGGCAGCCCCTCGGCCTCGGCCAGCACCTCCGGCGGCCACGCGATCTCCCAACCGCAATTCGCGGGACGCAGCGCCGCCACCTCCACGCCGCATCGCTCGAGCGCCGCGACCCAGCGGCCATCCGATCCCGTCTCGGGCCACGAACCGCCGCCGAGCGCCAGGATGCCCGCATCCGCGCGAATTGCCCGCAACCCGTCCGGCGTTTCAAACTCCAGCGCCCCGTTGCGAAATCCGATCCACCGGTGATGCATCGCAAAGCGCACGCCCATCCGCCGCAGACGCTGCACCCACGCGCGCAGAAGCGGCGCGGCCTTCATTTCGCGCGGATAGACGCGCCCGGTCGAAGCGGCGAACGTCTCGATTCCCAAACCCGCGGCCCAGGCCCGAAGCGCATCCGGTCCGAACTCCGCGACCAACCCCGGCCAGAAATCCGTCGGCATTTCCGAGCCGCGATACCGCGCCGCGAATCGCTCCAGGGCCTCTTCCTTCGTGAGGTTCAGCCCGCCGCCCCCTGCTACGAGAAACTTCCGGCCGACCGACGCCTTCGCATCGCACACGGTCACCCTCGCGCCACCCGCCGCGCAGATTTCCGCCGCATGCAAGCCAGCCGGGCCGCCGCCGATGATCACGACGCTTCGATGAAGTTCATCCACAGATTTCGCAGATTAACGCAGATTGATGAGATACGCCTTCCCCGCGCCTTCAAAGCTGCCGGCCAGGATCCCGGGAAGCGGCATCTCCACTGCGGCGTTGGACTGGCTCGCCACGATCAGCCACCGCCCCGCGGCCCCGTCCAGCAGGCAGCCGCGGATTTTCTCCAGCGTCAGGCGGCGCTGCCTCATCAGGTTCGGAATGAGGATCCAGTGCGGGTCACTGTCCTGCAAGTAAGGCAAAGCCCAATCGTTGGGCCCGAGCAGGACGGCGCAGCCCTGCACGGAAGGGCTCTTCGCGAGCGCATGCACACCCTTCCATTCCGCGAAGAGCGGG
>JAQTOP010000150.1 GCA_028713285.1 Terrimicrobiaceae bacterium | reverse complement strand
CCCATTCCCGTGCTCGACGGCGGCCACATCGCGCTCGCGCTCATCGAGGGCTTCCTGCGCCGCCCGATCAACGTCCGCATCCTCGAGTTCATCCAGAATGGCTGCGCGCTCGTGATCGTTGGCTTCATGCTCTACGTCACGTTCTTCGACGTGCTCGATCTCCGCGGCGGCGGCGGGCCGAAATTTGTCGCGCCCTCCGCCCAGTCAAGCAACCCGTAAGCTTCGCCCATGGCCGGCTACGATCACTACTGGTTCGCCACGGAACGCCGCGTCACCCGCGAGGTGCGCGTGGGCGGCATCGGCATCGGCGGCGGAAATCCCATCCGCCTCCAGTCGATGATCACCTGCGACACGATGGACACCGCGGCCTGCATCCGCCAGACGCTCGACCTCGTCGCCGCAGGCTGCGAACTCGTTCGCATCACCGCGCCGACGGTGAAGGACGCCCGCAACCTCGAGGCGATCAAGGCCGGCCTCCTCGCCCGCCGCTGCGACGTTCCGCTCGTCGCCGACATCCATTTCAAGCCCGAGGCCGCGCTCGAAGCTGCGAATTGGGTGGAAAAAGTCCGCGTGAACCCCGGCAACTTCGCCGACTCGAAAAAATTCGCGACCCGCGAATACAGCAATGCGGAATACGACGCTGAGATCGGCCGCATCCGCAAGCGCTTCGGCCCGCTCGTGGAAAAATGCAAGGCGCGCGGCATCGCGATGCGCATCGGCACGAACCATGGCAGCCTCAGCGACCGCATCATGAACCGCTACGGCGACACGCCGCTCGGCATGGTCGAGAGCGCGCTCGAGTTCGCCCGCCTCGCCCGCGAGCAGGGCTACCACGACTTCGTCTTCTCGATGAAGGCCTCGAATCCCAAGGTGATGATCGCCGCCTACCGCCTCCTCGTCGCTCGGCTGGAGGCCGAGGGGCCGGATTGGAACTACCCGATCCATCTCGGAGTCACCGAGGCGGGCGACGGCGAAGACGGCCGCATCAAGAGCGCCATAGGCATCGGCTCGCTGCTGCACGACGGCATCGGCGACACGATCCGCGTGTCATTGACCGAAGACAGCATACACGAAATCCCCGTCGCGCGGGCGCTCGTCGCCGCCATCGAGCGATCCAACCCGCAAAATCCAGAATCCAAAATCGACCGGGACGCCTTCTCGTATCGCCGCCGGCCGTCCGCGACGATTCGCGCCGGCGATGTCGCGCTCGGCGGCGAGGAGACGATGCGCGTCGTCGTGCGGCAACAAACTTTCGACCAACTCGCCCACAAGCTCGACCGCATGGGCGACTACCAGCCCGAAATCGTGCTCGAGCAGGCGAACCTCCTCGAGATCGACCCGCGCGATAGCGACGCGCTCGTTGCTGCGCAAAATACCGCCGAAGTCCGTTTCGTCACCATTCCCGACGGCTGCGACCTCGATGTCATCAGCGCCTATCGCCTGCTGGCCGCCCGCCTCGACGCGCGGCATCCCATTTTATTGAAGGACGTCTTCGCGCCCGATGCGTCCGCGGACTTCCTTCCGGCGCTCCTGCGCGCCGCGACGAATCTCGGCTCGCTGCTCTGCGACGGCATCGGCGACGCCGTGCTCGTGCAAAGCTTGACCGGGGCGGGGCCCCATCACCCCGCCAACGCTCCCGGACAATCCCTGCGCCTCGCCTACAACATCCTCCAGGCCGCCGGCGCGCGCATTTTCAAGACCGATTACGTCGCCTGCCCGAGCTGCGGACGCACCCTCTTCGATCTGCAATCCACCACCGCGCGCATCAAGGCGGTCACCGCCCACCTCAAGGGCGTGCGCCTCGCGATTATGGGCTGCATCGTGAACGGCCCCGGCGAAATGGCCGACGCCGACTTCGGCTACGTCGGCGGCGCGCCCGGCAAGGTGAACCTCTACGTCGGCAGGCAGGCGGTGAAATTCAACATTCCCGAAGCCGAGGCGGTGGATCGCCTGCTGGACCTCATCCGCGAGCACGGCAAATGGGTGGACGCGCCACGCGACGCCGTGGCGGGTTAGGCGTTCGCCGACGTATCGTAAAACGGGCGAAGCTCATCGGGTACCGGTAGCGAGGTGGGTGCGTCACCCGCCAGGCCATAGACCTCGAGACCGGAAAGGACTCCGGCCTTCTCATAGACAAAAATGCCGCTCAGCGCGCCGTCGGTGGCGAATACGAATTCGGCCAGCGGACGGAGACCGACGTTTGGGGCGGACTGGCCGTCGATCGAGAAACTGATGCTCGCACATCCGCAGCGACACCGCCACGGCGTGACACGCGCTCGGGCCAGTTGACTCAAAAAGGCGGGTGGCGGGCCTGGGCACGAGTCCGGCCATCACGGTTCGGCCTGCGGCTCCGGTCGATGTTGTCAACCATGCGCAGCTTTCCCCCCAACTTGACATCCGGGCCGAATCGGATGCGTTTCGTAGCGGTCGGACAGGGTTGTTGAATGCCTTGCGCACATGGGGCAGCATGCGCCCCGATGCGCCCCTTCGCCTTCGTCCTGCTCTGCCTCGCCGCGGTCGTGCCGGCGCGCGCCGCCGGGGTGCCCCCGGATTGCCGCCAGCTCATCGTCGGCATCGCCGGAACGTGGGATTCCAACGTCGGCCACATCCGCTGCTTCGAGCGCGACGGGAAAAATTGGATGCCCGTCTCGGCGCCGCAACGCGTGCTCTTCGGCGCGAACGGCCTCGCCTGGGGCGTCGGCGTCGCCGGTCAGAACGAACCCGGCCTCCACAAGGCCGAGAGCGACAAGCGCGCCCCGGCCGGCATCTTCGCCCTCGGCAGAATCTATACCTACGAGACCGCGCTGCCCGCCGGCGCGGACTATCCGTTTTACACCGTCACCTCCGCCGACGCGTGGATCGAGGATCCCGCACTCCCGCATTACAACGAGCACGTCCGCATCGACCCCGCCAATCCACCCCCGTGGTTCAGGAAACAGCAGATGAAGCAGGACGACTTTGCGCACCATTGGAAGATCGAGATTCGCCACAACGCCGACCCGCCGCGACCCGGCGCGGGCAGCGCGATTTTTTTCCACATCCAGCGCGGGCCGAACAAGCACTCGAGCGGCTGCACCACGATGCCCGAGCCCGCGCTCCTCTCGATCATCCGCTGGCTTCGCGCGGACGCGCACCCGCACTACGCCCTGCTCCCGGCCGCGGAATACCGCGCAAAATGGAAGGCCTGGGGCCTCCCGCCGCCGGTGCTGGCAGGTGCAGCGGACGATTAGCCCGCGGCGATCGCCGCACCCGCTCTAGGCTCGGATCCAATCGTCGGGACAATTCAATGTGCGAATGACCGTCGCCGGCACGCCGGCGCAAATGGATTTCGGCGG
>JAQTOP010000010.1 GCA_028713285.1 Terrimicrobiaceae bacterium | reverse complement strand
CGAAATCCGAACTCGAAGGCGAAATCGGCGACGCGGTCGTGGGCGCGCAGGCCCGCCTGATGAGCAACGCGCTGCGCAAGCTCACGGCCTTCATCTCGAAGGCGAACACGGTCGTCATTTTCACGAATCAAATCCGCGAGAAGATCGGCGTGATGTTTGGCAACCCCGAGACGACGCCCGGCGGCAAGGCGCTCAAATTCTACTCCAGCGTGCGGGTGGACATCCGGCGCATTGGCGCGATCAAGAATGGCGACGGTGTCGTGACCGGCAATCGCACCCGCGTGAAGCTCGTGAAGAACAAGGTCGCCGCGCCCTTCACCGAGGCGGAGTTCGACATCATGTATAACGAGGGCATCTCCCACACGGGCTCGCTGCTCGATCTCGCCATCGAGAAAAACATCCTCGAGAAGCGCGGCTCGTGGCTCAGCTACAAGGGCGCGCAGATCGCCCAGGGCCGCGACGCCGCCAAGGAAGTGCTCAAAAACGACGCGACGCTTTTCGCCGAAATCGAGGAGGCCGTGAAGGCCGCCCTCGACGCCGAGAAGAAATAGTCCGCCGCGGCGCGCGGCCGATTTTTTTGCCGTGGCGGCGCTTTTTTTTGAAAGTTCGGGCCGCCGGCTTCGTTATCCTGTCGAACGATGAAAGGCCCTTTCCTCCGCGCGGCATTTTTGCTCGGCCTCTGGCTTGGCGCGGCGACCGGCGGGCTCTCGCAGCCGGCGGGGAGCTATGCCGAGCTTCGGCAGCGGGCCGCCGAATACTACTCCGAGCAATCCTACGCCCTCGCCCACCAGGCATGGAGCGAGGCGGCGAAGCTCGACGTGCCGGCGGGCGAGCGATCCACGCTCGATTTTTACCTCGCCGATTCGCTCTGGCGGTCGCAGCCCGATGCGGAGCAGGTCGCCGGGGCGCGCGCGGCGCTCGAGAAGATCGCGGGCGGCCCGGATGCCCTCGCAGCGGAGGCGTCCGAGTCGCTCGGCGATTCCTGGCTCGCGATCGGGAGCGATTGGGACCGGGCGTGGAAGGAATACGAGCGCGCGTTGAAATTCTGGGCCGCGGCGACCGACCTGGATCCCGCGCGCGAGCGATACCTCGGCATCGTCTGGAAGGCGACCGGCCCGCCCTCGGCGAACGGACGAGATCGCCGCGTGCCGGTGGACGTGCTCTCGAACGCCCTGCGCATCGCGCCGGACGCCGAGGCGCGCGCTCGTGCGCATTTTTTTCTCGGCCGCTGGCATCTGGCGGAGGGCGACCCGTTCTCGAGCCGCCGGGCGGGACGGGAGTTTCAGGCCGCCATCGACGAAGGCCCCGACACCGCCGTCTATGAGGCCGCGCTTTTCGAGCTGGCTCAATGGAGCCTCTCGGCGGGGTCCGCGCAATGGCGCGAGGGCGGGCAGCTCGCACTCATGCCGGACTACGAGCGCGCGCTCGAGCTCTTTCGCCGCTTCGTGCGGGAGTTTCCGAAGGGCCGTTCGCAATACACCGACCGTGCCTCGGCGCAAATCGACGACATCACGCGCCCCTCGCTGAGCATTGCGGTGGACAACCAGTTTCTCCCGGGCGTGAAGCCCGCCATCCGCGCCCAGTGGCGCAACGTCGGCGCCGTGCGATTTTCCATCCGTCGAGTCGATCTCGCCCGCGACTTCCGGCCGACATCGCGCACGGCTCCCGAAACGTGGCTCGATGCCGTGCAGCCGCCGGAGGGAGAAGCCGTGCGACAATGGACCGACCCGGACACGCTGGGCGCGCCCTACGCGCCGCGGGACAAGATCCTCGATCTCGAAGCCATCGACGAGGCGGGAACCTATCAGGTCGAAGCGAGCGGTGGCGGGCTCACATCGCGGGCGCTACTGGTGGTGACCTCCGGCGCAGCCATCGTGCAGCCGATCGGCGGGCAGGTGGTTGCCTTTCTTTGCGACGCGCGCACCGGAGCGCGCGCGGCGGAGGCGACGGCCCGGCTGTGGCGGGCGCGCTCGATGAATGACCAATGGCGATGGCAGGCCGTGGACGGCCCACCAGCGAAGGATGGCCTGATCACGTTTGACCTTCCCAAGGCGAAAGCCGGCGAGAACGGGCGGCTTTTTCTATTCGGCAGGGCCGGAGACCAGCCCTTCGTTGCCCAGGGCTACGCCGCGAACGACAACGCGGCCGCGAAGGCATGGCGCATCGAGGTATTCACGGATCGCGCCGCCTACCGCCCGGGCGACACGGTGCGGTGGAAGCTGATCGCGCGCAAGCGCGCCGCGGGCTCCTATGCGACGCCGGCGGGCGCGCTGGTGAAATTCACGGTGACGGATCCGCGCGGGGCGAAGGTGGATGAGGGCGAGGTGAAGCTCACGGAGTTCGGCGGGGCCTGGGGAGAGCTGGCGCTGCGCACCGATCTCGCGCTGGGCGAATACGGGATCGAGTTTCGCCGGGGCGACGAATCGCTGGGCGGCGGGACCCTGTTCCGGCTCGAGGAATACCGGCTGCCGGAGTTCAAGGTGGGCGTCGTCGCGGCCGGCGATGCGAAGGCGGGCATTCGGCTCGGGGACGAGTTCGAGGCGAAGATCTCCGCGGAGTATTATTTCGGCGGTGCCGTCGCCGACGCCAAAGTGGCGGTGGAAGTGCGCGAGGAGCCCTATGCGCGGCCGCTTCCCTGGCCGGAACCGGGCTTCCGCTCGATCCCTCCGCCCGCCGGCGGGGAAGCCCGCATCGTCAAAAATGAAACCGTGCGCACCGGCCCGGACGGCACGGCGGCGATCCGCGTGCGGACGCCGCCCGATGGCCGGACCGACCTGCGCTACACGATCACCGCGCGCGTGGTCGATTCCTCGGGTCGCGAAGTCGTCGCGACGGGAAGCCTCGTCGTGGGGCGGCAGGGGTATTTCGTCGAGATGCGTCCGTCCCGCCGCGTCGCGCTGCCGAAGGATGCCGTGGAAATCTCCTTCGAGGCGAGGGATGGCAACGGCCGCCGCCTGGCGGCACCCGGTTCGCTCACCGTCACGCGCCAGCGGTGGACGGAGGTCTGGCTCGATCCGCAGGGGCGCGAAGTCACCGGCGCCGTGCTCGACAAGCTCAAGCACGGCGTCTTCCCGCCGCCCGGCGAGGCCGGCTGGCGCTTGATCAGGCAGGAATACACCGGCGACGAAGTCGCGCGGGACAACGTGGCGACGAATGCCGACGGGCGGGGCGTGTACACGTTTCGCCCCGGGAGCGCGGGGTTCTATCGCATTGCATGGTCGAGCGCGGATGGCGACGGACCGCCCGTGACGGCGGAGACGAATGTGTGGGTGAGCGACTCCGCCGCCGGCATGATCGGCTATCGCTCGGGCGGCGTCGAAATCATCGTCGATCCCGCCGCTCCCGCACGCGGCGGCAAGGCGCCGGTGCTCATCACCACCGACACGTCGGACCGCGACGTGCTTTTGCTCGTGCATGCGGGCGGCGATTTGTTCCGCGCGGAGGTGGTGCATCTCGACGGCGATTCGAAGCTCGTGGAACTCGAAAGCGAGGCGCGGTTCGTGCCGAACGTCTTCGTCACCGCCGGCGCCGTGCGCGGACTGGAATTTTTTGCCGACACGAAGGAAATCAAATTCCCGCCGTATCGCAACGCGCTCTCCGCAGAGATCCGCCCGGCCTCGACGACTTCGCTGCCGGGCGCCGAAGCGGCGTTTCGCCTCGCGGTGAAGGATGCCGCCGGCGATCCCGTGCGGGGCGAGTTCGCGCTGGGAGTCTCAGACGAGGCGATCTCCTACATCCAGGAGGACTATGCCGGCAACCCGGTGGATTTCTTTTTCGGACAACAGCGCGCGGCGGGCGGCGATCCGACCAGCTCGATGTCGCGCAGTCCGTTTTTCGTGAAACGTGATCCGGTCACCCGCAGCGAATTCTCCGAGCGCGGCGATCTCCTTGCATCGCCGCAAGCGGCAGTCGCAGCCGCGATGGCGCCGCGGACATCTGGAACAAGACAGGCAGGCGGCGAGGCCGCGATTGCGGTGCGATCAAACTTCAGCGCGACCGCGTTCTGGCAGCCGGGCATCGTCACCGACTCGGACGGCGTGGCGACGGTGAAATTCAAATATCCCGACTCGCTCACGACGTGGCGGGCGGTCCTGCGCGGCGCGACGGCCGGAGCGGAATTCGGTTTTGCCGAGACGACGACTCGAACGGCGAAGCCGCTCATCGCACGCTTGCAGGCGCCTCGTTTCCTTGTGGCCGGGGATCAGGTCGAGATCTCGGGCGTGGTGAATAACCGCACCTCCGCCCAGATCACGGCGCACGCCGATTTGCGCGTCGAGGGTCTGGCTGGATCGCCACGGACACAAAGTCTGCGCATCGAGCCGGACGGGGATGCGCGGGCGTCGTGGCGTCTCGGCGCGCCCGAGCCGGGCACGGCGAAGCTCACGCTCACCGCCGCGAGCGGCAGCGCGAACGATGGAATCGCCGCCGTGTTGCCGATTTGCGATGACGGCATTGACAAGTCGGTGTCGATCTCGGGCAAGGCCGTCGCCGCCGACGCGACGTGGAAACTCACGCTCCCGGCGGAGCGGCGTCGCGGCTCGGAGACGCTCGTCGTCGCCGCGACGCCGAGCCTTGCCGCCGCGGCGCTCGACGCGCTGCCCTATCTCATTCGCTATCCCTACGGCTGCGTCGAGCAGACCATGAGCCGTTTCCTTCCGGCGGCCGTCACCGCGCGCACGCTCCAATCGCTCGGGCTGGACCGGGGCGCGGTGGCGAATCGCATTTTCGGCGGCATCGAGCCGGAGTTCCTTGTGCAGACGCATCCGAAGACGGCCGGCGACGCCGGTCTCGGGGAACTCGATGCCGCCATCGCGCGGGGCATGGCGCGGCTGGCGGACTCCCAGCACGGCGACGGCGCCTGGGGCTGGTGGAAGGGCGATGCGAGCGACGCCTTCATGACGGCGTATGTCGTGTGGGGTCTGCGGCTTGCCCAGCAGGCGGGTGTGGCCGTGCGCTCCGACCGGCTCGACCATGCCAATGCCTGGCTGCGCCTGCATCTGATCGATGCGCGGGACGAGCCGAACCTGCAGGCGTGGCTGCTCCACGCGCTTGCCATCCAGCACGAGGCAGGCGGCTCCATCGCAAGCGAAGAACGCGCCGCTCTCGACAATCTCTGGAACAGGCGCGACCAGCTCACCGCCTACGGCCGCGCGCTGTTTGCGCTCGCGGCCCATGGCTTCGGCGACAGCGCGAAGGCGCGGACGCTCGTGCGGAATTTGCGCGACGGAGTCATTCGCGACGCGCAGCCGGATGTTTCTTCTGCGACGGCCGGGGGTCAGGCGAATCCGACGGCGCAGAACACGAACGCTGCCATCGTTCCGACGGCGCAGAACACGAACGCTGCCATCGTTCCGACGGCGCATTGGGGCAGCGAAGGGATGTTTCGGGCGTGGCAGGACGGCGGGGTCGAGGCGACCGCATTCGCATTGCAGGCGCTGCTCGCCATCGAGCCGCAGAGCGATCTCATCGAGCCCGCGATGAACTGGCTCGTGAAGAACCGCCGGGGTGCGCAGTGGTCGAACACTCGCGACACGGCGATCACCGTGCTCGCGATCAACCGCTACCTCGCCGCGACGAAGGATCTCGGCAAGGCGGCGTCATTCCGCATCGAGGTGAATGGCAAACTGGCGGCCGAAGTGAGAAATGCGACCGCGCTCGACGGGCAGTCGCGGTTCGAGATCGACCGGTCGCTGCTCCGCGACGGCGAAAACGAGATTGCACTGCGTCGCTCGGATGGCGACGGTCCGATCTATCTCTCGGCGCAGGCAAAGTTCTTCACGCTGGAACATCCGATTCCCGCGGCGGGCAGCGAGCTCTTCGTAAAGCGCGAATATTTTCGCCAGGCCTCGCAGTTGACCCTGCTCGACGGCTACCGATTCGACCGCGTGCCGTGGAAGGAGGGTGAATCCGCGCCGACGGATCAGCGCGTCACGGTCGTGTTGACCCTCGATGCGAAGAACGATCTCGATTATGTCCTTGTCGAAGATTTGAAGCCCGCCGGACTCGAGGCGGTCGATGTGCGCAGCGGCGGGCTCGTCGATGCGGAGGGAATGAATGGCGAGCGGCTTCCTGTTTACTGCGAACTGCGCGACCGCAAAGTGGCGCTGTTCATTCGCAAACTGCCGCAAGGCACCTGGGCCATCCGTTACGATCTTCGGACCGAAACCGCCGGGGAATTTTCCGCTCTGCCGGTCTGTGGTCAGGCGATGTATGCGCCCGAGATTCGCTGCAACGGCGAAAGCCGAAGGGTCACGATCGGCGAGGGGCGCTAGACACCGAGAGTGACGAGGGTTCGGCGGTCGAGCCGACCCGTGACCGGCAGTCCGTAGTCGGCCTGATAGCGCTGAATGGCGCTGCTGGTGAGCGGGCCGAAGGCTCCATCGACCTCGCCGCGATAGTAGCCGAGACGGGCGAGCTGGGCCTGGATGCGGACGAGCGTGGCCTGGCCGAATGCGCGGTCCTCATAGACGGGGCGGGCGTAGTAGTTGGCGGGTTGGGACCGATAGACCACGACCGGGGCGGCGATCGTCACTCCGAATGCGGGTCCCCAATAGCCACCCCAGCCGTAGGCCGGGGCGCAATATCCGCCGCCCCAACCGAATCCGCCAAACAATCGCGGGCCGCCCCATCCGCAGCCTCGGCCCCACCCGGCTTGCGAGGTGCTGGCGGCGGCAAGCATCGTGAGGAGCAACGCCAACAGCAGCCGGATTTTCATAAGCGGTTCCGCCCTGACGCTAACTTTGGATTCCCGATCCGCAAGATGCGGATTCGCACCGACGCAGTGTCACCACTGGATCACGCTGCTGGCGTAGGTGAGCCCTCCGCCAAAGACAACGAGCAGGACATAATCGCCGAGCTGGAAACGGCCGGAGCGGTTTGCCTCGTCGAGGGCGATGGCGACGGCGGCGGCCGACGTGTTGCCATATCGATCGAGGTTCACATGGAATTTCCCGAGCGGAACTTTCATGCGTTCGGCGAGGGCCTCGATGATGCGCATGTTTGCCTGGTGAGGGATGATGCACGTGAGGTCGTCCGTGGTGAGGCCGGCCTGCTCGAGGGCGATGGTCGCGGCGGCGCTCATGGAAATGATGGCCTGCTTGAAGGTCTCGCGGCCGTTCATGTGCAGGGTGTTGAGCCTTTGATCGACGTTGTCCCGTGTGATCGGCAGGGCGCAGCCGCCGCCGGGCATGTGGAGAATCTCGCCGTAGTTGCCATCGCTGGCCATATACGTGGTGATGACGCCGTGGGAGCCGGCGCGGTAGCGCAGCACGGCGGCGCCGGCGCCGTCTCCGAAGAGGACGCAAGTGTTCCGATCCTCCCAATTGACGATGGAGCTGAGCTTGTCCGCTCCGATGACGAGCACCGTGTTGCAGGTGTGGTTCGTGATGAATTGCTGGGCGATCTCGACGGCAAACAGAAAGCCGGAACAGGCGGCGGAGATGTCGAAACAGGCGGCGTTTTTCGCGCCGAGGATGCGCTGGACGTGGCAGGCGGTGGAGGGGAAGAAAGTATCGGGAGTGACAGTTCCGAGAATGATGACGTCGATCTCGCCGGGGGTGACCCCCGCCTGTTCCATCGCGCGCTGCGCGGCCTTCGCGGCCATGTGGCTGGTATGCTCTCCCTCGGCGGCGATGCGGCGTTCCTTGATGCCGGTGCGGGAGGTGATCCATTCGTCGCTGGTCTCAACGAACTTCTCGATGTCGGCATTCGTGAGCACGCGCTCGGGCACGTAGCTGCCGGTGCCGATGATGGAGACGGTGCGATTCGGCTGCCGGGATCGCGCCCGAGGGGATTTTTTCATTAAACTGCGGAGCGGCCTCCCTGCCTGACGGCCTCGACGATGCGCGGATTGATCTTTTTTTCGATGAGTTCGCAGGCGACGCGCACGGCGTTCTTGATCGCGAGGGGGCTGCTGGCGCCGTGGGCGATGATGGCGACGCCGTCCACGCCGACGAGGGGGCTGCCGCCGTAGGTTTCGTAATTCGTCTTGTTGCGGATGGCGCGAAAGGCGTTTTGCGCAAGGAACGCACCGGCCTTGCGCTTGGAATTCGCGGTGAGTTCGCGCTTGAGCCAACTGAAGACGGCGCTGGCGGTGGCCTCGCAGGTTTTCAATACGACATTGCCAACGAAGCCGTCACAGAGCACCACTTCGACGGGGCGCTCGAAAAGATCGTGGCCCTCGACGTTGCCGCGAAAGTTCAGGCTGCTCGCCTTGAGCAGCTTGAAAATTTCCTTGGTGAATTCGCTGCCCTTTTGATCTTCGCCGCCGATGGACATCAGGCCGACCTGTGGATTGTCGAAACCGAGGACGTATTGCGAAACGACGGTGCCCATGATCGCGTATTGCAGCATGTGAATCGGGCGGGCGTCCACATTCGCGCCGGCGTCGATGAGCACGCAGACGTTGTGTTCGGTGGGGAGGTAGCTGGCGATGCCGGGGCGCTCGACGCCGGGCAGGGTGCGCAGCTTGATCGTGGTCGAGGCGACCATCGCGCCGGTATGGCCGGCGCTCACGACGGCGTCGGCGTCGCCCTTCTTGACGAGATCGACCGCGCGGTTGACCGAGGAATCCTTCTTCCGGCGGACGGCCTCGACGGCGTGGTCGCTCATTTCGACGACCTGCGTCGTATGAACGATCTCGATGCGCCGGTCGTTGCAATGGTTGGCGGCCAGCTCGCGCGTGAGCTGGGCCTCGTCGCCGGTGAGGTAGAGCTTCTCGATGCCTCCGAGTTCGCGCAAGGCCAGGGCCGCGCCGGCAACGGTGCTCCTGGGGGCGAAATCTCCGCCCATGGCGTCGAGGGCCACCCTCATAGGCTTGGGGACAACTTGCGGCGGGGGGCTAGCGCGCAGCTTCGATGGTGAGGACCTGGCGGCCCTTGTAGTAACCGCAGGAAGGGCAGGCGGTGTGGCTGAGCACGGCGGCGCCGCATTGCGGGCATTTGGCCAGCTTCGCGGCGTGCCAGCGGTTCGCGGCCTTGCGGGTGCGCAGGCGCATTTTTGAGGTTTTACGTTTCGGGACTCCCATGACTGGAAAGCGGTTGAGTTATTTCTTCGGTTTGATTTGATCCAGCGCGTCCCAGGTGGAGTGGTCCACCTCTTCGATCAAGGGCGCGGCGGGCGCGCTCTGGAACGTGGCGGGACATTTGGTCGAGCCATCGTCATCGCATCGGGGATGCGACGGCAGGACGAGGAGAATATCCTCGCGAATCTGGGCGGTCAAGTCCACGGATTCGCAACCGACGAGATCGACCTGGGTGCCGAAATCGCCGACGACGAGCGTGGTCTCGAAGGGCCGCAGGCATTTCACGCAGGTTTGACGTATGCGCAGCGAGAGCGAACCGGTAGCGAAAAGACCGTTGTCGGAGAGGCCGACGTCGAGCGCGCAGTGGACGGGCGAGATGGCTTCCGCATCATCCGGCCCCAGCTCGAGGAACGCGGGATCCACGTCGGCCTCAAGATGGATCGTGCTTCCCTGCGGGATCTGGCGGAGGTGGATTTTCAAGGTGCGATAAAAATACCGCCAAATGTGGGAATCGGGAAATCAAGAAAATTCGGCGGCGATTTCCCTGCTCGTCGCGAAATCCACGATCAAGTTTTCCCGAATTTATTGCGAAGGGCGGCGGTGACGTGCGTCGGGACGAAGGGCGTGACGTCGCCGCCCAGGCGCGCGACCTCCTTTACGATGCGGGAACTCAGGAAGGTGAACTCCTCCTGCGGCGTGAGGAACACGGTTTCCAGCCGCGGTTCGAGGCGCCGGTTCATGAGCGCCATCTGGAACTCGAATTCGAAATCGGAAATCGCTCGCAGCCCGCGGATGACGACGAACGTTTCCTGCTGTCGGGCGAACTCGACCAGCAGACCGTCGAAGACCTCGACCCGCACGGTGGAATTCGCCGGCAACGCCTCGCGAATGAGCGCGGCGCGCTCGGCGGCGGTGAAGAGCGGGCCCTTCGGCTCATTCGACGCGATGGCCACAATGAGGTCTGGGAACATGGCCCGCGCCCGTTCGATCACGTCGAGGTGCCCGAGCGTGAGCGGATCGAAACTGCCGGGGTAAATGGCGCGGGTCACTCCCATTCGATGGTGGCGGGCGGTTTGCTGGAGACGTCGTAAACGATCCGGTTGACGCCCTTCACTTCGTTGATGATGCGGCTGGAGATGCGGGCGAGGAGGTCGTAGGGCACGCGCACCCAGTTCGCGGTCATGCCGTCCTGGCTCTCGACGATGCGCAGCGCGATGGTAAAGTCGTAGGTGCGTTCGTCGCCCATCACGCCGACCGAACGCACGGGGAGGAGGACGGCGAAAGACTGCCAGACCTTGTAATACCAGTCGGCGGCCTTCATCTCCTCGATCACGATTGTGTCGGCGTCGCGGACGATGCGCAATTTTTCCGGCGTGAGCTCGCCGAGCACCCGGACGGCGAGGCCCGGCCCTGGGAAGGGCTGCCGGCCGACCAGCTCGCGCGGCAGTCCGAGTTCCGCGCCGACTTCGCGCACCTCGTCCTTAAAGAGCTGGCGCAGCGGCTCGACGAGCTGGAATTTCATCCGCTCGGGCAGCCCGCCCACGTTGTGGTGGCTTTTGATGAGCGCGGCGGGGTTGCCGCCGATGGCGACGGACTCGATGACATCCGGGTAGAGCGTGCCCTGGGCGAGAAACTTGTAGCCGTGCGCGCCTTTCACGGAGGACTTCAATTCCCGAGCGGCCTGCTCGAAGACCTTGATGAATTCGTTGCCGATGATCTTGCGCTTGCGCTCGGGATCGGTGACGCCCTTGAGCTTTGAGAGAAAGCGTTTCGACGCATTCACGACGCGCAGCTTGATGTGGAAGTGCCCGGCGAAGAGCTTTTCCACGGCCTCGCGCTCGCCGTTGCGGATGAGTCCGTTGTCCACGAAAATGCACGTGAGTTGATCGCCGATGGCTTTGTGCAGCAATGCGGCGGCGACCGAGGAATCCACGCCGCCGCTCAGGCCGAGGATCACGCGATCCTCGCGGACCTGCGCCCGGATGTCCGCGCATGCGCGCTGGATGAACGAGCCCATCGTCCAGTCCGAGCCGCAGCCGCAGATGCGATGGACAAAATTCGCGACGATCTCCTTGCCGCGCGGCGTGTGAACGACCTCGGGATGGAATTGCATGCCGTAAATGTGGCGCACGGGGTCGCCGATCACGGCGTGGGGTGAGTTCTCGGTCGTGCCCATTGGCGTGAAGCCGCCGGGCAGGGCGGTGATGCGGTCGCCGTGGCTGTTCCAGACTTCGAGTTTCGCGGGGAGCTTGTGGAAGAGCGGGCAGAGGCGGCCGGCCTTCAATGTGCCGGCGCCATACTCCCGATGCGTGGAGCGCTCGACCTTGCCGCCGAGATTCTGCGCGATGAGCTGCATGCCGTAGCAGATTCCGAGCACCGGAAGACCGAGGTCGAAAATCTTTTTGTCCACCTTCGGCGCGCCCTTCGCATACACGCTGGCCGGGCCGCCGGAGAGGATGATGCCCTTCGCGCCCAGCTTTCGCAGATCGGCGGCGGCGATGGTATGCGGCAGGATTTCCGAATACACCCGGCACTCGCGGACGCGCCGGGCGATGACCTGGGTGTATTGCGAGCCGAAGTCGAGAATGACGATCTTCGACGCGGGCGTAAGGGCGTCGGACATTTTTCGAAAGGGAGGGAAGGCTTTCGGCTAGCGGTATTCCGGGCCGAAGGAGTCGCTGGTGGGATTATTGGGAACGACCTGGCCCTGACCTTGAATGCCCCGTTGGAACTGCTGGCCGACATCGGCGGTCGAGCTCTCCGAGACCGCGCACCCGGCCAGAAACGCGCTCAGGCAAACTCCACAAAGAATGAGGGCGATTTTCACCGGGGCAGAATAGAAAATCAATTCGGCATGGCAATCCTCATTCCGCCCGAGCTGTTGTTGAGCGCCTATCGGCAGGGGGCGTTTCCCATGGCCGTCGCGCCGGGCGACATCCAATGGTTCAGCCCGCAGCAGCGCGGCATTCTTCCGCTCGAGGCATTTCACGTGCCGCACGGCACGCGTCGGACGCTGCGTGATCCGGCCTGGGAAGTGCGGGTCGATACGGCGTTCGATGAGGTGATGCGGGCCTGTGCCGAGCGGAAGGAGACCTGGATCGACGACGTCATTTTGCGCAGCTACGCGAAGTTGCATGCGCTGGGCCACGCGCATGCGGTGGAGGTCTGGCACGAGGGCGAGCTGGCGGGCGGGCTCTATGGGGTGGCGGTCGGCGGGGCGTTCTTCGGCGAATCGATGTTTCATCGCCGCACCGATGCTTCGAAGGTCGCTCTCGCGGCGCTGGTTCGCATCCTGCGCGCGGGTGGTTTCACGCTGCTCGACACGCAGTGGACGACGCCGCATCTCGCACAATTTGGGGCGATCGAGATTCCACGGACGCGCTATCTGCGGCTGCTCGCCTCGGCCGTCGAGCGGGAGGCGGTGTTTCGCTGGCCGGCGCCTGAGCTGGAGCGCTGAAATCATTCGGTCAATGGACGGGTTTCGCGTTGCCAATGGGAGGAGGCGAGGGCACAGTCTGCGCATGCCTGACGCAGCCTCCGTCGATTGGGAGCAGCTCGATATGATTGCGGACGGATTTACCCCGGATTTCGTCGAGATTTATCGCGAATTCGAGATCGATCTGCCGCGAATCCTGCGGGAGGCGTCCGCGGCGCTGGCGGCTGGCGACCTTGGAAAACTGGCTCGCTCGGCGCATCAGGCAAAGGGCAGCGCGGCGAATTTCGGATTCGCCGGCTTCAGCGGTGTGATGGCCCGGATCGAGACGCAGGCGAAGACGGGCGCGGCGACCGGACTGGGAGCAGAGCTGCAAACGGCGGAGCGATTGTTCGTCGAGTCGCTGGCGCAGGTGAAAAGCGAGCGCGGGATTTGACCGGGCGTCTCTACCAGGCGTAGTCGCCGCCCCTGCCGTCGCGGTTGAGAAATCGTCCGGAGTCTTCCGGAGTCAGGCGATCAATCGTGGAGTAAAGACTTCGCGCGGACTGTTCGGCGGTGAGCGGCGCGTTTGGGCCCCCCATTTCGGTCTGCACCCAGCCGGGGCTGAGGGCGGTGACCGTGATCCCGTCCGTGCGGAACTCCGCGGCCATGGCGCGGGTGAGCATGTTCAGCGCGGCCTTGGAAACGGAGTAGGGATAATAGCTGAAGTCCTCCTTGTCCGAGATCGAGCCGGCGCCGGAGGAGATGTTCACGATGCGCGGCCGGTTGCCTTTGCGCAGGAGCGGAAGCGCTGCGCGGGTGACGCGGGCAACGCCGGTAACGTTCGTCTCGACCGCCTCGCCGAACCAGGCGAGATCGAGATCCTCAAGGCGCTCGTCGCCCTCGCCGGGGAAGACGGCGGCGTTGTTCACGAGCACGTCGAGCGAATCCGTCTCCTTCGCGACCGCGGCGGCGGCCTCACCCACCGACGAGTCGTCGAGCACGTCAAGCACCAGAGGGCGGAGGTTCGGAAATTCCCGCGCGACGTTCCAGAGCAAGGGCGCCTGGGGTTTGCGCGAGCTCGCGAAGACCGTCCACCCGGCCTTCGCGAAGGCGATGCTCAGCGCGTGGCCGATGCCGCGGCTGGCGCCAGTGATGAGGATCGCGCCCGCCATGCGCGGAGTGTAATTCCAAACCTTCCGCCGGGGAAACGAGAAAAACTACGCGACCTCGACGAGGACGATTTCGCCGGCTTCGGTCCCGAGGGCCAACAGCGGATCGCGGGGATGCCACGCCACGCAAGTGACGGCGGAGCCCAGGCGCTGGCTCGCGCGCGGCTGGGCGGAACTGTCGGGCTCGAAGAGGATCAACCGTCCGTCCACGCCGCCGGAGGCGAGCCAGTCGCTGCCCGGCCGGTAGGCGAGCGCGAGGCAATCGCCGGTGTGGCCCTGGAGCTGCCGCGGGATCGTGCCTTCGGGGCCCGTCTTCCCCGTGCAGGTCCAGAGCGTGACGAGCTTGCCGCCGCCCGTCGCGAGCTTGCGCGACGCGCTGTTGAAGGCGAGCGCCTTCACCTTGGTTTCGTAGCCCTGGATGTGCAGCGGGTAGTCGCGTGTGAGGTCGTAGAGATGCACGCTGGGCGTCTGGTCGCCGGTGACGACCCAGCGGCCGTCCGGGCTCCATTTCGCGAGGAGGCTCGCACCGCCCCAGTCGAACCGCGCGAAGGGCGCGTCGTGGCCGAGCCGCCACAGGTGCGCGCCCCCGTCGCAAACGCTCGTGATTTCCCGCGGCTCGCGGGGGTTCCACGCAAAATCGCAGACGCTGCTTTTGTGCGGGCCGAATTCGCAGACGGGCGCGCCGCCGGCGTCCAGGATGACGAGACGCTTTCCGATCGCCGTTGCAAGGTGCCTGCCGTCGGGACTCCACCCGAGGCGCTCGATCCAGCCTTTTCCGAGCGAGATTTCGACGGGCCGGGCGAAAGGGGAAACGTCATCGTAAAGCCGGACACAACCGTCGGTTCCGCAGGTCGCCAGACTTCCCGCATCCGGATGAAAAACCGCCGCGCCATTGCCGAGGCCATGATCGGACAGCTCGCCGACGAGAGCGGCCTGGCGATTGAGCACGAGAATCGGGCCCTCCGACGGGGCTGCGGCAAGCCTCTCTCCATCGGCCGACCAGGAGAGGCCGAGAACGTGATCGTTCGCCGTCGAGGCGGCGAATTGCTTCAGCTCCATCGTTTCGCGTCCGCGTGCGAACTCAGGCGAGGCAGTCGCGGAAGCCCGCGTTGAGGGCCTCGCGGTCGAGGTTGCGGCCGATGAAGACGAGCCGGTTCATGCGCGGGCGTTCGCCCCACGGGCCGCCATTCGCGCCGTCGATGAGCATGTGAACGCCCTGAAAAATAATGCGGTCGGGATTTCCGGCGAGAGCAAACACGCCCTTCGTGCGGAAGATGTCCTGCCCCTTCGTGCGGACGAGTTCGGAGAGCCATGCGTTCAGCTTGCGTCCGTCCACATCGCCGCCGGCCTCGATGCCCACGCTGGCAATCTCCTCGTCGTGATGGTGGTGATGATGGTCGTGTCCGTCGCCGGTCTCCCCGTCGAGAAAGTGCGGATCGAGTTCCATCGCGTGATCGAGGTTGAACCCTCCGACGGCGAGGACCTTTTCGAGATCGACGGCGCCGTGGGTCGTGCGATGAATTTTTGCCAGCGCGTTCATGCCGCGCAACCGCCGCTCGAGCCCGTCCACGCCGGCCGGCTCGGCGAGGTCGCACTTGTTGAGCAGCAGGACGTCGGCGAAGGCGATCTGTTCCCGCGCCTCGTCGCTGTCATCCAGATGGAGGAGGATGTGCTTCGCATCCACGACCGTGACGATGGCATCGACGACGAACTTTTCCTTCATGTCGTCGTCCATGAAAAACGTCTGCACTACCGGGCCCGGGTCGGCGAGGCCCGTCGTCTCGATGAGCACGCGGTCGAACTTGTCGCGCCGCTTCATCAGCCGGCCGAGGATGCGGATCAAATCGCCGCGCACCGTGCAGCAGATGCAGCCGTTGTTCATCTCGAAGATTTCCTCGTCGGTGTTCACCACGAGCTCGTGATCGATCCCGACTTCGCCGAATTCATTTTCGATCACGGCGATGCGCCGGCCGTGCTGCTCGGTGAGGATGCGGTTGAGCAGCGTGGTTTTCCCGGCTCCTAGAAAGCCGGTGAGGATGGTGACGGGCGTGCGTGCGGACATGATGCGTGGTGAAATTGGCGGCGGACGGTCGGGCCGTCATTCGTGGTGTATCACGCCTCGTCGCCGAGTCGGCGGTTTGGGGCGAGGTAATTCGTGACGTAGTCGTGGACGGCGGCTTCGAGCGGCGTCGTCTCCGCGTCGTAGCCCGTTTCGCGCAGCTTCCCGATGTCGGCGCAGGTGTGGTATTGATACTGCCCGCGGATGTTTTCGGGCATGTCGATGAATTCGATCTGCGGTTCGCGATCCAGCGCGGCGAAGATCGCGCGGCCAAGGTCCAGCCAGGTCCGCGCGATGCCGGAGCCGACGTTGTAGAGGCCGCCCGTCCGCTTCGATTCCGCGAGGTGCAGCGTGATGGCGACGGCGTCCTTCACGTAGATGAAATCGCGCATCTGTTCGCCGTCGCGAAAGTCGGGCCGGTGGCTCTTGAACAGCCGGATTTTTCCGGTCTCGACGATCTGCTGATAGGCCTTGCAAACGAGGCTGCGCATCTCGCCCTTGTGATATTCGTTTGGGCCGAAGACGTTGAAATACTTGATTCCAACGATGTCGCCGAGGCAGCCGCGCCGCTGCGCGTGGAGGTCGAACAGGTGCTTCGAGTAGCCGTAGAGATTGAGCGGACGGAGCTTCGTGATGTCGTCGTCGCGGTCGTCCATTCCGCGCGCGCCGTCGCCGTAGGTCGCAGCGGAGGAGGCATAGACGAAGCGGGCATCGTGCGCGAGCGCCCACTCGGCGAGCCGCTGGGTGTAGCGGTAGTTGTTTTCGATGAGGTAGTCGCCGTTTTTTTCGGTGGTCGCGGAGCACGCGCCGAGATGAAAAATCTTGTGAATACGGCCGAGGCCGCCGGATTCGAGCGCCGCGAGCAATTCGCTCGCCTGGAGGTAGTCGTCGAACTTGAGCGGCGAGAGGTTGCGCCATTTGTCGTCGTGGCCGAGCACGTCAACCACGAGAATATCCTCGACGCCGCGCTGGTTGAGCGCGTGGACGAGCGCGCTGCCGATGAAACCCGCCGCGCCGGTGACGAGCACGCGCTTTTTCTTTTTTCTGCCCGACATGGTTATTTGAGCAATCCGGTTCCGCGCAACGTATCGCGGTAGGTCTGCGCCTCCTCGTGATGAATGGCGTCGGCGGCGGCGAGCAATCGGAGCGCTTCGCTGCGCTGGCCTGCCTGCAGGCGATCCACCGCGTGCGCGAAATACCACGCCGCGCCGTCCTCGGGATAACGCATGGTCCGCAGCGCATCGCTTGCGAGATTCTTTTGTCCGGTGAGAACGTAGCACAGGTAAATCTTGTATTTGATGATCGGGATCGCGCCGAAACGCGACAGCAGCACGGTGAACTGCACGGCGGCGTCGGAGTATTTCTTCTGCAGCGAAAGCATTTCGCCCTGGTTGAACTGCGGCTGGAACGCCTGCGGATCGGCCGCCACGGCGGCCTCCAGCGCCTTCGTGGCTTCGTCGTAGCGCCCCAGCTCGGTGAGCGCGGCGCCCTTGGTATTGAGGATGATGGGATTGCCGGGACGGAGCGCGTCGGCTTCGATCGCCTTTTTCAGCGCGACCTCATAGCGGTGGTTCTTGACGTCGTCGGCGGATTGCTCCTCGAGCTTTGCGACCCGCGCCTCGTCGCGCAAACGCGCGAAGGCCTCGTCGCGGCTCACTGCACCGGCGGGAGCCGCGGCGGCGGACGCGAGGGCGAGCAAATACGGGATGCAGCGGCGCATGGGAGCGGGTGCAAAGGTAACGGCGGCATTCCGGCGCGGGCAACTCAATCTTGCTGGCGCGCCGACTGGTCGCACCCTATTTTGGGGCGCTCCCGATGTCGAAAGGTTCCCTGGCTCTCATTCTGCACGCGCATTTGCCGTTCGTGCGCCACCCGGAGCACGGGGATTTTCACGAGGAGGACTGGCTCTACGAGGCCATCACGGAGACCTACATCCCTCTGCTGCGCCTGTTGCGGCAGCTCGCCGTCGAGCGGGCGCCGATCCGCCTCACCTTCACGCTCACGCCCACGCTCTGCGAGATGCTGCGCGACCCGCTCCTGCAAGGCCGGGCCGAGCGTTACCTTGCGCGCGGGGTGGATCTCTCGCGGGCGGAGGTCGAACGCACGGCGGGCGAGGCGGCGCTCAACGACCTCGCGCGCTTCTATCTTCGGCGATTCTCGGAGGCGCTCGATTTTTATACGCGCGAGCTGAACCGCGACATTGTCGGAGCGTTCGCGCAATTGCAGGCCGACGGCGTGATCGAGATCATCACCTGCGCGGCGACGCACGGCTTCCTGCCATTGATGGAGGGTTACCCCGAGGCGATGCGCGCGCAGATACTCATCGGGCGCGATTCGTATGTGGAGTGCTTCGGCCGCCAGCCGGCGGGCATCTGGCTGCCGGAGTGCGCATATGTGCCGGCGGTCGGGCGGATTCTGCAGGAGGCGAATATCCGGTGGTTCGTCGTGGACGCGCACGGGCTGATGTTTGGCCGGCCGAAGCCGCGCTTCGCGATCTACTCGCCGTATTTTACGCCGGCGGGGCCCGCGGTTTTCGGGCGCGACCGCGATTCGAGCCGGCAGGTGTGGAGCCAGCGCGAGGGTTATCCCGGCGACCCGGCGTATCGGGATTTCTACCGCGACATTGGGCAGGACCTGCCGCAGGAATACCTGGGGCGTTTCGTGCCGTCGGATCATCGCCGATTCACCGGGATCAAATACCACCGCATCACGGGCTCCGGTGAGGAAAAAGAATTCTACAACCTCGCGTGGGCCGCCGCCGCCGCCGATTCGCACGCGGGAAACTTTCTCGACAGCCGGGTGCGGCAGTTCGAGCACCTGGGCGGCGTGCTGCCGGTCGAGCCGATCGTGCTGAGCCCGTTCGACGCGGAGTTGTTCGGGCATTGGTGGTTCGAGGGACCCGAGTTCCTGAATCTCTTTCTGCGCAAGGCGGCGTTCGATCAGCAGGCGTTCCGGCTCGCGACGCCGAGCGATTATTTGAAGCGCCATCCCACGCAGCAGCTCGTCGCGCCCGCTCCCTCGAGCTGGGGCAACAAGGGCTACTGGGAGGTGTGGCTCGATCGATCCAACTCGTGGATTTATCCGCATCTGCATGCGGCTGCCCGGCGCATGACCGACTGCGCGCGGCTCTTTGCGGTGAATCCGTCGCCGCACGTCGAGCGCACCCTGCGGCAAATGGCGCGCGAACTCCTGCTGGCGCAGTCGAGCGACTGGGCGTTCCTCATGAAAACCGGCACCGCGCGGGAATACGCCACGCAGCGCACGAAGGAGCATCTGCTCCGCTTCACTCGGCTCCACGACAAGCTCGTCGCGGGACGGGCGGACGAGGAATTCGTTGAATTTTGCGAGTCGCGCGACAGTCTTTTTCCCGAGGTCCAATGGCGTTACTACGCATGAACCCTGTTCCCCTGCTCATCCTGCTGGCTGTCCTTATGCTCGTCCCGGCGCGGGCACAGGAGGACGAAATTCCCGCCGAGCGCGCGTCGAAGCCTCCGGTCGCGATCACGTTTACGCCGCCCGATCTCGATGGGCGCATCGCGTTGGGCATTTTCGACGCCGCCGGCCGGCTGGTGCGCACGCTGCGGTTTGAGCCGGGATCTTCGGATCTCAAAGTCGATACGAATGGCTACATCGCGACGTGGGACGGGCGCGACGAGCGAGGGACTGCCTGCGGAGCGGGACGCTATTCCGCCCGCGGTTACGTGGTCGGCGCGGACGTGAAGGTGGAAGGGGAGGCCTTTCATTTCAACGACTGGATGGCCGAGGACCGCATCCCGGCGACCTGGGTGAAGCTGTGCCGCTGGCCGAACGCGCTCGGCGTCGAAATCGAGACTTCCGCGGCGCCGGTTTTCGCAAAGATTCGCAGCGATGGCGCGCTCGACATTGCTACCTCTCCGCCCGCCGCCGGGCCGGAGGGCGCTCGATGGATGATTCTCGACGACCACGGCCAGAAGGTCGTCGTTCAGGTGGGCAGGGAGGGCGAACCGGAACGGGCGCTGCGCGTTGCGAAGGATGAACCGCAGCCCGTGGAGGTGCTGGCGTCGCCGACGGAGGATGCGATCCTGCTCCGGGAAACCGGGCCGGGCGGAGTCGAGCGTGTGCGCCTGCTGCGCCGCAACGCCAGCCGGCCTGCCGAGACGAAGGACGGCAAGGTCGTCGCGGATTGGGAGGTTGTCTTCGAGCGGACGCTACAGCCTTGCGCGAACTTCGGCATTGCGGATGGAAAGCTCGTCGCCGACGCAGGAACTGTTCCGCCAGCGGACTCGCTCACCGTTTCGCTTGTGGGAAATGCGCTGCAGCCGGGCAAGACCAGCCTTCGCTTCAAGGCCATCGCGACGAACCCCGGCAGCGCGCTGGTCTCGCCCGAAGGGATCGAGCTGATCGAGGTCTCAGCGGCGGGTGGCTGGAAACGATTCGCCCTCGCGGGCGGCGCCGGAGCGGGGGAGGCAAAAATTTTCCAAGGCGATGGGATCGTGGTGGAAGAGTTTGCCCTGCGCCAGTTGGATCGCGTCGCCGCGTTCGATGCGGGATCGTTCCTGCTCGCGCCAGCGGCGCAATGAGCGCGTGCGCCGGACGCATTTTGTGCTATCGAATGCTGCTCGCCCGATGACGCCTGTTTGTCCGAAAATTTCCGCCGCGTTCCGCCTCCTCGCGCTTGCCGGAGCCCTCCTCTGCATGGTTGCTGCGTCGTCGCGGGCCGCGGAAGAGATCAAGGTGCCGTTCAACTTCCGCTGGGGCGACGCGTCGCAGCTCGTCGAGGATACCATCGAGCGGGCGCAGGCCCGCGTGGTGGATCGCAAAGTCGTCAACGGGCGGAAGGTCCTCGTCGTCGAGGGGCACCCGGATCCCAGGCTCAAGCGCTCGTTGTTCAGCTTCGACAACGATTCGCTGGTGGAGGTCGAGCTGCAATATGGGGACGATGCGTGGGACGGCCAGAAATTCGCGTCCATCTTCGAGCAGACCCGGCGGAATCTGGATCGGAAATACGGCACGAGCCGCAACATCGCGCGGCAGACCTCGAGGGAGGGCGACGTGGTGCAGACAATTGTCGGCTACCAGTGGACGCAATCCTACACCTCGCTGCGGCTGATTTTATATACCGCCGAAAAAGGCGCGGAGACCTTTCGGATGCTCAGCTACCACTATCGCGGATTTTGAAGCCTCGAATTTGAAATCTCAAATTTGAGATCGCGAATCTCTCAACCCGGGATGCCTTTGAGCATCTCGGCGTTCGTCGGGTATTTGCGGATGAAAAACAGCAGGCGCTCGATGGCCTCGATGGGCTTGTGGCCCGCGAGGCCGCGGCGGATGACGTTGATTTTGTGCAAATCCTCGGGGGCCAGCAGCAGCTCCTCGCGGCGGGTGCCGGATTGGAAAATATCGACCGCGGGGTAGATGCGCTGTTCGGCGATAAGCCGGCCGAGCACGAGCTCCATGTTGCCGGTGCCTTTGAATTCCTGGAAGATGAGGTCGTCCATGCGGCTGTTCGTCTCGATGAGCGCGGTCGCGACGATGGTCAGCGAGCCGGCCTCCTCGGTGTTGCGAGCCGCGGCAAAGAGCTTGCGGGGAATTTCCAGCGCGCGGGAATCGACGCCGCCGCTCATGGTGCGTCCGCCGCCGCCCTGGGCGTTGTTGAACGCGCGGCCCATGCGGGTGAGCGAGTCCATGAGCACGAAGACATCCTTGCCCATCTCGACGAGCCGCTTGGCGCGTTCGATGGCGAGCTGGGAGATGCGGGTGTGCGTCTTCACGTCGGAGTCGTTCGAGCTGGCCATGATTTCGGCCTGCGGAACGGTGCGGCGGATCTCGGTGACCTCCTCGGGCCGTTCATCGACGAGCAGGATGATGAGCTTGATGTCGGGATAGTTTTTCACGACGGCGCCGGCGATATGCTGGAGCAGCGTGGTCTTGCCGGTGCGGGGCGGGGCGACGATGAGGCCGCGCTGGCCGCGACCGATGGGCGCGATGAGGTCGATCACGCGTGTCGTGTAGAGATCGGACGTGGTTTCGAGCTTGATGCGCCGGTCGGGGCTGACGGTCGTGAGTTCCTCGAAGACCGGGAAGGTGTCGAAATTCGCGGGATTTTCGTGTTCGAGTTCGGTGAGCTTGAACAGCTGCGGGCCGCGCGGGCCCCGGCGGGTCTCGCCCTTGATCCACATGCCGTCGCGCAGGTTGTGTTTGCGGATGACCTCGGGGGTGACGAAGACGTCGTTGTTCGATTGGGTGAAGTTCCGTTTCGGCTCGCGCAGGAAGCCGAAGCCCTTGCCGGACACCTCGACGATGCCCTCCGCATAAACCGCGGGCGGGGGCGGTTGCGGCGCGGGTCGGGAAATCTCGGGAGCCGGTGCGGTTGCCTGCGGCGAGGAGTCCTCGATCGCGGGCGCGGCGGAGGTTTCGGGCGGGGTGGTTTGCGCGACGACGATGTCTTCGACCGCGACGAGCTCCTGCGTGGGAGTCACCTCGGGGGATACGAGAGCCGGATCCTCCGCCGTGGCGGCAAGCGTGCCATTCGGTGAGGGGCGTTCGAAATCCGCGGCAGAGGCGGGCGCTGCGCCATTCGCCAGGGGTGATCCGGCATTCGCCTCAGGTTCCCGGCGGCGGGGTGGGCGGCCACGACGCGGGCGCTGGGGTGGCTCGGTGGATTCGTTCACGGCGGGCCGCGTGTCGGAAAGCTGGGTTTGGGTGTCCTCGGTCATAAAAAAATCAATTGGGTTCTGGATGCGCGCGGCGGGCTCAGGCGGCCTGCAGTTTCGCGAGCGTGGATTCGGGAATGTCGAAATTGGCGTGGACGTTCATCACATCATCGAGGTCGTCGAGTGCGTCGCAGAGCTTCAGCACCTGGGCGGCGGTCTGTTCGTCGGTGACGGCGACGGTATTCTCCGCGATAAACGTGAGCTTCGGAGATTCGGGCTCGATGCCCGCGGTCTTCAGCGCATCCGCGACCGAATACAGCCGGTCGGGCGGCGTGGTGATCACAAACTGATCCTCGTCGAGTGTCAACTCCTCAGCGCCCGCGTCGAGAATGATCTCGAGGAGGCGGTCCTCGTCTGTGGTGATGGCGGGCACAGCCATCTGCCCCTTGCGGTGAAACATAAAGGCGACGCTGCCGGAGCCGCCGAGGTTGCCGTGATTCTTCGACATGGCGAGACGAAGGTCGGCGGCGGTGCGGTTTTTGTTGTCGGTGGCGGTTTCGATAATGAGAGCGACGCCGCCGGGGGCATAGCCCTCGTAGACGAGTTCTTCGACGCTGGAGGCATCGAGTTCACCGCTGCCTTTTTTGATGGCGCGGTCGATATTGTCATTCGGCATGGATTCGGCTCGGGCCGTGGAGATGGCCGCCCGCAAGCGGGGGTTGAAGGCGGGATTGCCTCCCCCGAGCCGTGCGGCGACGGTGATTTCCTTCGAGAGGCGGGAAAATAACTTTCCGCGCTTTACGTCGAGGGCACCTTTGGTGCGTTTGATCTTCGACCATTTACTGTGGCCGGCCATTATGTTGGTTTCCTGATTCTGCGGATGGGCAAGTGCCCGCTATTGGATAGCGGAAACGGTGCGCCGTGAAAGTGTGGAACTCGACTCGCGCCCGGATGGGATGATTCGTGGGACGCCGCCCGGTCGATGCCGGACTGGAGGTGAAGTTCTACGTTGGCCAAAGAAAGGGCAGGACCCCGGGAATGTCAACGGAAAAAAGCCCGTTCGTTCTCAAGTTGTCGGTTCCCAGCAACGGATTCGCTCGGGTTCACGATTGGGAAGCTTGGTAAAGGCGATGCCTGGCGGGAGATAGGTATCTACGAACTCGCCGGGCTGCAAACGCCGGCCAAATACCCCTTGGAGCGAACGCAGGCCGCGCGTGCTTTGGGCGCAGGCGAACGCGATTACGGTGCCAAGCTACGTTGTGAAATCGTTCCGCATGCCCGTCAAACCCTCTGCGAGCGCGATGAGTTCGGCGGCATCTTCGATCCGGCCCATGAGGCAGCGGCCCGGGTCAACCGTGGCGGTGCGATGGACCGGTGCCTTCCCGGACGGCTTTTCGCCGGAGAGTCCCCGCCGAAGGCCCTCGTTGACCACGGCTTTGAGTGATGCATTTCCGCTCTTCAACGCCTCGCGCAACAACGCGGCGACATCGTCGTCGAGGGTCAATGTCGTTCGCATGCATCCTAGCATGTGGCGATTGATGTCCTGATGTCAACCGAGCGGGAATCGGGACGCCTGCGTCCTGGTCCGTCGATTGGGAAAACTACGCCGTCAGCGGAGTCACGCCTTTTTTCAGCAGGATGTTTCCGTATTTCGCGGTTTCTCCGGTCATGACGACGGCGAAGGCGGAGCGGGCGCGCTCGTAGAAGGCGAAGCGGTCGATGCGCTCGGGCGGGGCGGTGTCGGGCCAGGTGCGGCGAATCGCCGCGAGGTAGGCGGCCTCGACCTGCGGATCGAGGGTGTCGCCGGGGACGGCAGCCATCATGGCCAGCGGGTTTGGGACGTAGGGATCCAGCACGAACAGGGGCAGGATCGCTGCGAGGAGGTCGGCAATGCGCAGGCCGTCGGCGCGCAGGACGCGGGGGTTGAACGATTCGCCGGGAAAATGGGCGTCCGCGAGAATGATTTCATCGCCGTGTCCCATGCGATGGAGCGTGGCGAGGAGGTCGGGGCTGAGGAGCGGGGAAATGCCGAGGAGCATGGGAATCGTTTGTGCGCGGGCTTTTTTAGCCGGCGACGGCGAGTTCCTCGTCGAAGCAAACGGCGACCTTTCCGCAGCGGCCGCCGGCCATGAGGGCGTAGGCCTTGTCCACGGCGTCGAGGGCGAAGCGGTGCGTGACGAAGTCGGAGGGGTGGAGATTCCAGCGGACGAGGCGCTCGACGAGTTCCTCCATGCGCCAGATGGACGTGACCCACGAGCCGTAGAGCGTTTTCTGGTCGTGAATCATGTCCTCGGAGGGGTTGAACTCGACCTTGCCGCCCTCGCCGAGAAAGACGATGCGGCCCCATTTGCGCGTCGCGCGGATGGCGGTGGCGCGGGCGGCGGCGTTCGCCGAGCAATCGACGGCACGCTCGGTTCCGTGGCCGCCGGTGAGGCGGCGCACGTCGGCGACGTTCTCGGGGCCGGATTTGAGGACCTCGTCGCAAAGCCCGAGATCGAGCGCGAGCCGCATGCGTTCCTCGACAACGTCGATGCCGATGATGCGGTTCGCGCCGAGCTTGCGGCAAAGCGCGCCGGTCGCGAGGCCGACGGGGCCGAGGCCGGTGATGAGGACCGCGTCGTTGCCGGAAATGCCGATTTTTTCGAGACCCTCATAGACGGTGCCGAAGCCGCAGGCGACCTGCGCGCCATCGACGTAGGAAAGCTCGTCGGGCAGGCGGACGAGATCTTTCTCTTCGGCGAGCAGATACTCGGCCATGCCGCCATCGCGCTGCCAGCCGTAGGCGCGGCGATATTTCTCGCTGGTGCAGGAGATCATGTAACCGCGGCGGCAGTCGTTGCACACGCCGCAGCCGGAGATGTGATAGACGATCACGCGGTCGCCCGCCTGGAAGCGGCGGCAGCCGGGGCCGGTCTTCAAAATCTGGCCGCACGGTTCGTGACCCGCGATCACCCCCTGGTAGCCCTCTGCGCCCTTGCCGAGGTGCTCGTGGTAGATGCAGCGGATGTCGGAGCCGCAGATGGTCGAGGCCTTCATGCGGAGGAGGACTTCGCCGTGGGCGGGCTCGGGCACGAGGAATTCGCTCAGGCGGGTGGTGCTGTTGCCGGGAAGAATGGCGCCCTGCATCGCGGTGGGGATGGTGCTCATGAAAATTCGGATCGATTGCGGGTTACGGCGGGGTGACTTCGCCCGTGACGTCCCACAGGTCCTCCCAGGTCTGGCCTTCCTTCCACAGGAACACCTGACCTTTGATCAGGCGGCAATTTCGGTCGATGCCGGCGATCTCGGTCATCTCGTCCGCGCTGAGGGGATCCTCGGTGACGGCGCGGAGGTTTGCGAGGAAGTTGCGCGGGTTCGTCGAGAAGGGAATCGGAGTCTGCCCGCGCTGGACGGCCCATTTGAGGCAGACGAGTGCGGGATGCACGCCATGGCGGGCGGCGATGTCGAGAATCACAGGATCCTGGATGGGCGAGGTGTCGTCGGGCGTGCGGTCGCGCTCGGGACGGTGCGGCGAACCGATGGGACAATAACCCACCGGCGCGATGCCCTGCGCGCGCACGTAGTCGAAGAGCGCGGGCTGCTGGAAATGTGGATGCAACTCCATTTCGTTCACGGCGGGGCGGGTGCGTGCGTCGTGGAGAATGAGTTTGAGCTTGGGAATGGTGACGTTCGAGGTGCCGATGTGGCGGACGATGCCGCGGTCCACAAGGGCCTCCATTTGACGCCACGTGCGCATGAATGCCTCGTGGATGTAGGGCTTCGCGTCGGGACTGCGCGCATCGACGTCGCAACCGGGCGGATGGTAATTTGGAAAAGGCCAGTGAACGAGGAAGAGGTCGAGGTAATCGAGGCGCAGGTCGGCGAGCGATTGTTCGCAGGAGGCGGCGATTTCGTGGTGGCGGTCGTTCCAGACCTTCGAGGTGATCCAGAGTTCCTCGCGAGGAACGCCGCCCGCGATGATGTCCTCGAAAGCGGGGCCGATGGCGTCTTCGTTGCCATAGACGGAGGCGCAATCGAAGTGCCGATAGCCCACGGCCGCGGCGCCGCGCACGGCATTTGCAATGGCCTCCGGCGGGTTGCGATCCGAGCCGAAGGTGCCGAGGCCGATTGCAGGCATGGTGGCGCCGGATGCGAGACGGCGGACGGGGACGCGGGCGGGATCAACACCCTCAGAAATGACATCGGGCAGGGACGTGCTCACGACCCGAGATTCAAGGGAACGATTTTCGATGGAAAGCGGAAAATGCGGAACCGCCCCAAGTCACCCGCCATAGCTCTTCGTGAAGCGTTTTTCGGGTTCCGAATCGGCGGGGAGCGGGCCGGATCGACCCTCGGGCGCAGGCGGCGCAGTGGCGGCGGCATTCGCCGCGTTTGTCGCCTGGACGTAGCCGAGCTGCAGGTCGGAAAGGATGCTGCCGAGGATTTCGGTTTCCTCGTGGTTGAGGTTGCCGCGGGTTTTCTCGCGGATCATTTCAAGCTGGTCGATGAGCATGTGCGCGACATCGAGATTCACCTCGGGTTTGCCGGTCTGGGGATTCGGCAGGCGACCGAGGAAGAGCGCAGCCTGCTGCGCTTGCATCATGATAAACTCGATGAAGCGCTGCGTCATTTCGCCGCTGAGCTGGTTGCGTTGGACTTCGGCCATGATTTGGTTCTGTGGGAGGAGGACTACTTAGGCGGCGCGACGATCACTTCGACGCTGCCGGGCTGGTTGAAATACTTTCCGGCGATGCGCTTGGTATCGTCCAGCGTGACGGACTCGATCTCCGCTTTGCGCTTTTTGTAATGGTCCGCGCCGAGGCCGAAGAGTTCGTCCAGGGCGATGGCCTGGGCCATGGCGGAGTTGCTCTGGTCGCGGATCGCCTCCGCGCCCAGCAGTTTCTTTTTTGCCCGGGCGAGTTCCTCGGCCGTGAGGCCGCCGGTCGCGAGCTTGCCGATCTCATCGTGGAACTCGGTGCGCACTTGATCGACCTTGGATGGGTCGGTGCCGAGATAAAAGACGAACGCGCCGGGAGTGGGCCCCTGGAGCTGGGAGGTGCCGATAAAGTAGGCGAGCCCCATTTTTTCGCGGATGCGATCGAAGAAGCGCGATCCCAGGTCGCTGGATGCGGTGTCGATGAGTTCGAGCGCGGGCCTGTCGGGGCTGAGCAAATCCGCGCCCGGGTAGCCGACCATGACGATGGCCTGGTTTTTCGGGCGGTTCGCGGTGGCGGTTTCCGTGACGACAAGCCTGGCGGCTGGCGCGGGATTCGGCAGCGCGGAGCCGCCCGGCGGCAGCGCGGCGAAGGCCTTTTTCGCAAGCGCATAGACTTCCTGCGCATCCACGTCGCCGAAGACGGCGAGGACGCCATTCTTTGCGACGACGAGTTTGTCGTGCAGCGCGCGGAGCTGCGCCGGGGCGAGTTTCGAGACGACCTCGGGCGAGCCGATGCTGCGCATGGCGTAGGGGTGCGCGCCGAAGAGTTTTTGACGCAGGAGATTGCGGGCAACGTTGGTCGGTTCGTCGTCCTCGGCCTTGATGGCTGCAAGCTGCGCGGCCTGCTCGGTCTTCACTTCGTCCTCCGGGAACGTCGGATTCGTGAGGACATCGGCGAGCAGGTCGAGGCCCAGCTTGAGGTCGGGCTTCATCACGCCGGCGGAGATGGTAAAGCTGTTGTTCCCGGAATCGCTGGAGATGTCTCCGCCGACGGACTCGATCTGTCCGGCGATCTGTTCGGCCGTGCGGCTCGCGGTTCCCTTGAGCATCGAACTTGCCATCAGGCGGGCGGTGCCATTCGAAGCGGGCGCTTCGGCCAGGAGGCCGCCCTTGAAGACCGCAACCAGCGAAACGAGCGGGACTTTATGGTCCTCCCGGACGAGAAGGCGCAGGCCATTGGGCAACTCGAATTTTTGCACATCGGTTTCGCGCGCGCCGGCGGGTTGCACCGCTTTCTTCGCGAGGGAGCCGGCGGGGTTGAGCGAGGTGACGTTGAGGTGATCGTCGATGAGATAGCGGTTTGCGACGCGTTTGAGGTCGTCGGGGGTGACGCGATTGATCGCGTCCAGGTAGTCGCGGCTGAAATTGAGATTGCGGGTTTGCAGCCAGTTCGAGCCGAGGTCTCCGGCGCGACCGCGCACGGTGGCGAGCGCGCCGAGTTGCGTGGCGAGAAGGGATTTGCGGGCTTTGTCGAGTTCGGCGGCGGTGATGCCGTCCTTCTGCGCCCGCTTGAGGATGGCGAGTGACTCCTGCTCGACGGCCTCGCGGTTCCCGGGGGCGCAGATCGCCTGGATCGCGAAGATGCCGCCGTCGGACAGGGCGTAGGACCCGGCATCGATGCGGAAGGCGAGCCGCTTTTTTTCGCGGATTTCCTGATTGAGAGGAGTGCTGGCGCCACCGCCCAGCACGGTGCCGAGCAGGTCGAGCGCGGGCATGTCGGGATCGGTGACTGCGGGAATGGGCCAGGCGAGGGTGAGGCGCGTGAGTTCGGTGGGAAACTCCTCGTGGGCGTCGCGGCGGCCGGCCTGCGGGGGCTCCTGGGCGACGAACACCGGCTCGAGCGGTTTGCGCGGGAATTTTTCGAAGGTGGCCTCGATCTGCGCCTTGATCTTCGCCGCATCGACGTCGCCGACGATGACGAAGACGAGATTGTTCGGAACGTAGCGGCGCTTGTAGTAGGCAAAGACGTCCTCGCGGCTGAGGCGGTTGTAGATGTCGAGGTAGCCGATGACCGGGTGTCGGAACGGGCTCTGCGAGAAGACGGTGCGGAACATGAGCTGCGAACTCATGCGGTCGGGATCGTCGAAGCCCATCGCGAACTCGCGGCGGATGACGTTTTGCTCCTTCGCGTATTCGACGGGCGGAAGCGTGGCATTCATCACCGCGTCGGAAAGGATGTCCACGGCCTCGCTCGCGCCGTCGGCGGGAGTGTCGATGTAGAAAACGGTGCGGTCGAAGGACGTGTAGGCGTTGATGTAACCGCCGCGATCCTGTACCTGCCGGGCGATGCTGCCGGGCGGGCGGGTCTCGGTGCCCTTGAAGAGCATGTGCTCGAGGATGTGCGAGAGGCCGGCGCCCATCCATTTGTCCTCGTCGATGCTGCCCGTTTCGCACCAGGCCTGCACGCTGGCGACCGGAGCGCTGTGGTCCTCGTCAATGATGACCGTGAGGCCGTCAGGAAGGGTGAAGACCTGCGCCGTGGTTGCGGGAAGGGTGATGGGGGCGCTGGTGGCGGTGGCGGATGGCTTTTTGGCGTGTGAGTATCCGGTGACGGCAAGCAGGGACATGATGGCTAAGGGCAGAAACAACGACGACCTCATGAGCCGCGTTCGACAACGTGCGGCGGCGAAGTGCTCAATTTTTTTCTTTGCGGGCGGAATGGGGCGAGAAATGCCTCGTCGAAATCGAAGCCGGCGCGGAATTCCGCCGCCGTATCGCGCTCGGTTTTGCTGAACACGCTGGCATCGACGAGATTGAAAACGAGGTTGCCGATGTCGTCGCAGGATCGCACGCCCCAGTAGCCGAGCACGAGGTGCGCCATCGGGCCGAATTCCTTGAGCGCGTAGAGGCGGAAGCCGTCGAGCAATTCGGCGGCAGGGATGTCGCCGGGCTCATCCTTGCGGGACTTGCGGCGCTTTTTCAGGCTGAATTCGAGGGCGTCGCGGAGGAACACGTAGGCCTCGCGGTCGTAGCGGGCATCGCGATTGAGAACGGCATCGAGTGCCTCGGGAAAACTAACGCTTTGCATTCCTGTGATCGGTTGGTGGGTTGGCGGCCGCCATGCCCGCCTGGCGAAAATGCTTCACCGCGAGCCCGGTGAGGAACGCGAGGAGCAGGCACGCAATGAGCAGCCGCTCCCGCCGCGTGAGGTGAAACATGGCTTCTGGATGATAGGTCCCCGGGCGCGCCGCGCAATCGGGAAGACGGAATATTTAATCCGGAGCGCGGGGGGCGGGGCCGGGCAAATCTCACCAGCCGCGCTCCGAGGCTGCGTCGAGCAGGCGCGAGATTGCGTCGGTGCGCGAGGGAGCCGCCTCGAGGTTGTCGATGTCCTGGAGCGTGCTGGAGAGGTCGGTGTTCTCAGTTTTGATTTTTGTCGCCTCGACCCAGTCCAGGTAGTCGCGGGCTTCGGAGGTCTGCCGCGAGAGGCCCGCGCGGATTTCCTCCGCCGTCGCGATGCGCTTGTCGAGGCGGCGTTTGGGTTTCGCGATGAGATCGCGCGTGATGCCGAGATATTCATCGACGAGGGATTTGTAGAGCGGATGAGCGCGCAGCGAGAGTTGCAGCAGGCCGTTCTCCGCCTGCGCGAGGATGAAGCGCCCGTTCTGGCTGCGGGCGATGGCCGGCAGGGCGTATGGGCCGGACATCGAGGCGACCTCGGGGTGCTTCGGATCGGGAAGCGCCTTCACCGCGAGCAGGCGGTCGAGTTCCTTCGCGGTCTCGCGTTCGTCGAGAAGATCGACGCGGTTTGCGGCGGACGCCCGGGCGATGGCGAGCACCCATTTGCGGCTGAGCGGCCCGCCGTCCTTGCCCAGCGAGGGGAAGGCTGCGACGACCTCGGAGAGAAGCGCGGGCGAGCGGTGCGGAACGGACAAATACTGGCGCAATCCCGTACGGCCGTCCGGCAGGGCGAGGACGGCGTCCAGCAGGGCTGCGGCCTGGACGCAATAAATGGTGCGCGATGTCGCGTCGAGGCGCCCGGGCTGCACGCCGAGGAAATCCGCGAGCCGGGGCGGGTTCGCGCTGGAAAGCAGGCTCGCGTAGAGGCCGGCGCGGGAATCGTCGTCGCGGGATCGGATGCGCTCGGCGAGGCCCTCGACCACCCATGCGGGCGGCGGCTCGAAGGGCCGCCCGGCCTTGGGAGGCGTGCGGCGGTAGGCAGCCTCGAGCAGGATCGCCGTGAGGATCTGGGTCTGGAATTCCGGTTCCTTGAGCAGGCCGAGATCGAATACGTCGAACTGCACCTTCGCCTGTCCGCCGTCACCCTCGTAGATGCCGAGCAGGAAACGCGGCGGGCGCTTCGCACTCGGCGGGGTGGAGCCGATGTTGAGGATGATCGGCAGTTTCCATTCGTCCTTTGCGCGCAGCGCCTCGAGAACGGCGCCTTTCAAATCCTCGGCCTTTATCGCGACGGCGGAGCGGATGCCCGGATCGGTCGCGTAGATGACAAACTGCCGCGACGAACTCACGGAACGCGTGGGCACGTCGAGCGCAGCGGGGGCGGCTGCCGCGGAAAGCAGCAACGCGGTGAGGGCCATCCGCGCGGTCATGGCCGGGCGCGCGCGAACTCGATGTGGGCGGTCGCGGGGGAGAATTGCACGGTGCGGGCGCCGCGCAGGATATCCAGCTCGAACTTGAGCGCGCCGCTGAGGTCTCCGCCGGTGGATTCGACGAGCGGCGCGACCATTGCGGGCAGCGGCATGCGGCCAATCGCGGCGCCCGTGCGCACCAGCGCGAGCGCGCCGCCGCGCGACACCAGTTCGTAATTCACCGTCGTGTAGATCGGGATGTGGGCGACGGTCTTTTGGATGGTGAGCGCGAAACCGCCTGGCTCGGGCGTGAGCAAAGCGCGCACGAACGAAGCGGCGACCGGGCTTTCGTTTGCGCCCGGCGCGAGCACGGAGGCGAGGTAGGCATTTGTCCGGGGCCACGGCGCATCCACCGGGATGCCGCGTTGCGCGGCATCCGCCAGCCGCGCGCGGACGTCTGCGACGACCTTCGCATCGATCGGCGGTCCCGGCTGCGGAAGGTCGCGCGGGGCGCGCAGGATCTGGATGACGGCCGCCACGATGGCGGCGTAAATGACGATGCGCAGGCTCGTGCCGAGGAACGCTCCGACCGGCCGGTGACGCCGCGCGCTGAGGATGCAGGGCTTTCTCGATACAGGCGCGGCCTTTGGGGCGGCGCCTGGAGACGCGATCTCGGCCGCCGGTCCGGCAAGGTAGCTGGGAGGGGCGATTTCGAGCTTCGCCCCGCAATCCTTGCAAAAGAGCGAATGGGGCGCGTTTTCGAATCCGCACGCCGGACAGCGCGCGTTCGCCGCACTGTTGCCGGGCTCAGCCATCGGATTTTTTCGTTGGTTTTGCCGCGGGTTTTTCAGCGGGTTTCGATTCCGCTTTCGGCGAGGAATCCCCGCTCGATGGAGGAGCGTCCTTCTTCGCGGCGGCCTTGTAGCCCTCGCTGCGGTAGTCGGTGATGTAGAATCCGGAGCCCTTGAAAATCAGCCCCGCGCCGGTGCCAAGCATCCGCTTCACGGGGCCCTTGCCCCAGGTCTTCATGCGGCAATGGGACTTCGGACAGATTTTTAGAGCATCGTCCTTCATCGACTGGAAAAGTTCGAAGCCTTTGCGGCACTTGGAGCACTCGTATTCGTAGGTGGGCATGGTGATGGCGGGCGGAGCCTAGCAAACTCGGGGGGTGGAGGGCAACCGGGTCGTTGGCCGGGACTTGACGCGACGGGCCTTTCATTTATTCCTGCCGCTCCAGCATGCGCATAAAAAACTTTTTGGTCCTGTTCAGCTTCATGGCGGTCGCGGTGCTCGCCGGGACCGGATGCGCGGATTACGATACCCGGCTCACGAATCCAAAAACGACCTATCTCGGCGGAGGCGCCGACGTGATCAGCCGGGGCAAGGCCTCGACGCTCGCGGATGCGAATTCGTATTGGGATGGCGACGGCGCGCCCGGCGCGCCCTCGGTCGTGATCAATCTCACGGAGCAAACGGCGTCGTTTTACAAGGGCGGAAAACTCGTGGGTGTGTCGGCGATCTCGAGCGGACGCGAGGGCCACGAGACGCCGACCGGCAACTACAGGATCATCGACAAGGATCTCACACACGCATCCAACCTCTACGGCGATTACGTCGATGCGCAGGGCGTGGTGGTCAAGGCGAACGTGGCCGTGAAGGTGGATCCGATACCGCCAGGCGCGAAATTTCGCGGCGCATCGATGCCGTATTTCATGCATTTCGCCCCGGGGGTCGGCATGCACCAGGGATTCCTGCCGGGTGTGCCCGATTCGCACGGTTGCATCCGCATGCCCGAGCACATGGCGAAGATTTATTTCGCGAACGTTCAGAAAGGCACGCCCGTCCAGGTGATCCGATGAACGCGGTGCGCGACAGTCTGCGCTTTGCGCCGCTCCTGGCGCTCGGGCTGGCGCTCGCCGCTTGCGAGACCACCAAACACTCGACCGCAGGCCGTCGCGCGCCGTCGCGCAACTACAGCGAGGCGACGCAGTTTCTCGGGGCGAACGGACAGGTCGTCACCATCCAATCGACCCGCGCGAAGGCCCGTGCGGCGGAGGCCGCAGCCTACTGGCACGGCGATGGCGTATCGGGCGCGGCGGCCATCACCATCGACATCGGCGCGCAAAAGGCGCTTTTTTACAAGGGCGGACGGCTCGTGGGCGAGACACCCATTTCCAGCGGCAACGCGCAGCATCCCACGCCGCACGGAAGTTTTTGTGTGATTCAAAAGGACAGGAATCACCGCTCGACCCTGTATGGGAATTACGTGGACGCGAGCGGGAACACGCTCGTGGCGAATGTGGATGTCACCAGGGACCGCGAGCCGGCGGGCGGGCATTTCCTTGGCGCGCCGATGCCCTATTTCCTGCGCTTCCACGATGGCGCCGGCATGCATGCGGGATTTCTCCCCGGGTTTCCCGACTCCCACGGCTGCGTGCGCCTTCCCGACCACATGGCGGAAATTTTCTTCCAGAATGCGTCGAATGGCACACCGGTGCGCGTGGTGGATTGAATTCGGCTCGCGGTCGCGGCGGTTATTCGCGGTATCGCGCCCGCAATCTTCTCAAGGCCGCAGGTGTTTCTTAAAAAATGCTGTCGTCTCCGAGAGAAAGCGCCCGACGATTTCGTTGTTCGTGAAGCCGTGGCCTCCATCGTAGATGATCAACCTGGATTCAACGCCCGCTTTGCGGAGTGCGGCGTCGAGGCGTTCGGCATTGTCGAGGGGCACGAGATCGTCGGATCGTCCATGGAAAATGAGAAAAGGAGCGCTCGTTGCATCGACGCGAAACAGGGGGGATGCATCGCGCGCGACGGCCGGCAGATCCGCGGCGGTGCCGCCGAGCAACCTTCGCACAATGTCGTTGGCCGCCGCCCCATTCCTGACCTTTGGAACAAGGTCTTCCGTGAGGTCGGTGGGGCCGAACAAATCGACGACGCATGCGACCCGGCTCGAATACGCGGCGAGCGGGGCGTCCGTGTTGTCGCGTGTGTCGCTCGTCCCGAGGCAGGTCACCAGATGCCCGCCGGCAGATCCCCCGATCGCGCCAAGCCGCTGTGGATCGACGCCGTAGCGGCTTGTGTTCGCGCGCACCCATCGGACGGCCCGTTGCGCGTCGTCGAGTTGCGCCGGCCAGCGATTGGCAGTTTCGGTTGCGAGCCGGTAGTTGATGGAAAAGGTCACATAGCCCTGCCGGGCCAGGCCGGCCGCCACGTCGTGAAAGTCCCGCTTGTCGCCGCCGCTCCAGCCCCCGCCGTGGACGAGGATCACTGCCGGGCGCGCCTCCCTTCCTCCGGCTTGGGGCCGGAGACGTCGAGCAGCAATGGCTGCCTGTCGGCTTCACCAAAGGAAACGTTGAGTTCCGTCCCCGGATCCCGCCCGTTGCAGGCGGAACAAAGCGTGAGAAGAAGCAGGACAAGGCTTCGGACGAAGGTTTCCACAAGGCGTGAGTGTGTGAATCTTCGTAACCAACGCCAAGCCGATCCAAAAGGGAGCGCGCCGGGCTGCACCCCGCCGCGGCAAATTGGCGATGAAAGTCCTTGCAACTTGGAATCTATGCGGCTCGGCTGGCGGAAAGCGGAGGATTTTGATGAGAGACTTTCGTGACACCCCATTTGAGCGGAGAGAATTCCTAAGGCGGCTCGGCATGGCGGGAGCCGGCGTGCTGCTGGCCAGTGCGGCGGGGAGGGCCTTCTCGGCAGGATCGGACGAGCCGGCGACGACGCGGCCCGCGCAGGTGCTGAGGCGGAAGTTCGGACGCCACGACTTCACGGTGTCCTCCATGGTGCTGGGCGGGCATGCCCTGCGGCTGGCGAGCGATGAAGAAGCCCTGCGCATCGTGGACGGAGCGTTGGACCGCGGGCTCAACTTTTTTGACAACGCCTCGGACTATTTCGATGGGAAGGCCGAGGAGCTCATGGGCCGCGCAATCAAGGGCCGGCGGGACAAAGTTTTCCTGATGACGAAGCTCGACACGCACGGCAGGGGAGGCCGGGCGGAGATCATGAAATTCCTCGAGGGGTCGCTGCAGCGGCTGGGAACGGATCACCTCGACCTCTGGCAGCTTCATGCGGTGGCGTCGATGGACCACGTGAAGCATGCATTCAGTTCGGGAGGTCCGCTCGAAGTGATGCAGGAGGCGCAGAAGCGGGGCAAGGTGCGATTTATCGGATTCACCGGCCACACCGACCCGGATGTCCACCTTGCGATGCTCTCGAAGGGATTCCCGTTCGATTCCTGTCAGATGCCCATTTCGCCGATCGAGGCGAACTCGAACGCCTTCGTCAAGCGGGTGCTTCCCGAGCTGCTCAAACAGCGGATCGCCCCGCTGGCGATGAAGACGCTCGGCGGGAATGGGAAATCGGTGCAAGACGGGGTGCTCACTGTTCGCGAGGCGATCTCCTACGCGCTCTCGCACCCGGTGGCGGCCGTGGTGAGCGGCATCACGTCGGAGGTGCAGTTGAGCGAAAATGCCGGGGTCGCCGCGGCGTATGTGCCCATGCCCGAGGACGCGTTGATCGCGCTCGAAGAGCGGTGCAAGGCGGCAACGGAAGCCAACAAATACCAGCCGTATCGCAAATGGGGCAGCTACCGCGACGGGGACGCTGCCGCGGGGCTGGTGTAAGGGCGGTCGCTAGAAGAGGAAATCCACCTGTCCGGTGGCGAGGCGGTAGATGCCGCCCACGACGCGCACCTTTTTCTCCTCCACGAGACGGGAGATGATGGGGCCGGAATTCTTGAGCTTCTCGACCGTGAGAGCGACGTTGGCCTCGATCGCGTTTGCGAGCAGATCGCCCGACTTGTGTTCGGCCGCTTTCACCGCGGGCTTGAGGTGATGGACGAGTTCCGGCAGGTGGCCGGGGAGCTTTGCGCCGTCCTCGACGACCTCGATGGCGGCGTGGACGGCGCCGCATTTGTCGTGGCCGAGCACGACGAGGAGCGGGGTGCCGAGCACGGCGGTGGTGTATTCCAGGCTGGCAAGTCCGTCGCTTTCGAGGAAGTTGCCGGCCACGCGCACGATGAACAGGTCGCCGCGGCTGGCATCAAACGCGAACTCCGGCCCGACGCGCGAGTCGGCGCAGCTGAGAATGCCCGCGTAGGGGTTCTGCCCGTGGACGAGCGCGGCGCGCTCGGTGGCAAAGTCGGTTCGCCTGGTCGTCCCGGCGACGTAGCGGCGATTGCCCTCGACGAGGCGCGCGAAGGCCTCGGCGGGTGTGAGGACGTTTTGTGGCTTCGGTGGCGGACCCTTCGCCGCTGCGCGCAAAATCGGCGCAAAGGCGGTGGCGGCGAGACCCGCGCCGAGCAGGCCGAGGAAATGGCGACGGGGGAGCTGGCCAGTGTGGTTCGCCGAGGGGTTTCCGCAGATGAGGCACATTTTCGTGGGAATTTTCGAAATCGTAGGCGCGGCAGGCGTGGAGACAAGGATGAATCCGAAAGCCGACGTCACTCGACTTGGTTTGCGATTCCCAATGGGCAGATTAATTCCGCGTGACCGTCACCCGCACAAATTCCGACTTCAGTCCGTCATTGTCGATAGCGCGAATCTTGATGTGATTCGCCTCGCCTCTCACAAGGTGCCGGGCCGTAAATTTCCACGGAGAGATGTTTTTTGCCGTGGTGTAGCTTCCACTGTTTACGTTGCCCTTCACGGCAACCACCGTTCCGTCGGCATCGCCGGAGAGGCCCGTAATCAGGAGCTTCGATGCGGTGGTGGTGCGTTTGGTCGAGCCACGCAGGGAGATGAGCGGCGGCTTCGGGGCGGGCGGCACCGGCGCGGTGAAGCGCAGGGCGCGGTGGTTGTTGGTATCGGAGATCCAAAGATGGTTGGCGGAGTCCTCGAAGATCCCCTGCGGGCTGTCGAGCGTTTTCTGGGTGAGCCCCACGACGCCGGTGGCGAAATTCGGCTGTCCCAGCACGCCGTCGGCCAGACCGCCGTCGGCTTTGGTCGCGGCAGCATCGAACCACACCGCGCGATTGTTCCCGTGGTCGGAGACCCAAAGACGACCGCCGGAGTTCACCGAGACTCCTCTCGGCGAGTTTAGGCCGGACTGCGTGAGACCGGGAGCCTGGGCCGTGAAGAGTGTCTGGCCGAGCACGCCGGAGGCCGCCGGTCCATCCAGAGCGACGGCGGCGGCGCCGGCGAAACGGAGCACACGATTGTTTCCCTCATCGGCGACCCAGAGATTCCCGCTGCCGTCGATGCACAAGGCGAAGGGGTTGCTCATTCCGGTCTGTGATGTCGCGGCTCCTCCGCTTATGGCGTTTCCCTGGCCGAATACGCGGGTAACCGCGGGGCCATTTCCGAGCCCGACGACGGCGTCGTATCGCAGCACGCGGTTATTGAACGCGTCCGCGATCCAGAGATTTCCACTTCCATCGAGCCAGACGTCGAGTGGATTGCTGAGTGCGATGGCGGTGGTGCCGCCTGCAAAAGTGACAAAACCCGGCTGGCCGATCACCTGATCCGCGGTGAGGGTTGCCAGCGTGACCGGTCCGGTGGCGCCGTCGAATCGCAGAACCCGATTGTTGTCGCTATCGGCGACCCAGAGCCTGCCGGCGGAATCCACAAAAATGCCCACGGGGTCGCTCATGCTCGTGGCGCTGACACCGCCTGTATTCGCGGTGCCGGTGACAAAATCGGGCTGACCGAAAACAGCCTCGGCCGCCGCACCGTTGGCCGCGGCCGCCGACGACGAGAACCGAAGAACGCGATTGTTGCCTTCGTCGCAGACGAAAAGCTTGCCCGAAGTGGGATCCACAAACGAATCGCCAGTGCTGCCGATGTTTGTGGTCAATGGAGTCGTCGGCGTGTTTGTTGTAAAGTCCGGCTTGCCGATCACAACGTCCGCAGCCTGGAAATTCTGGAAATCCTGGGCGGCCGCGGAAGCCGCGAAGCCGATTGCGACGCTGACGGACGCAAGAAGAATGAAGAGCCTCATGCAGGAAATTCGCGTCGCCACGGGATTTGGCCGTGCCGAAATCGCGTTCTTCCGAGGATGAACGGTTTTGCGGCGCTGGAAGCCGATCCCTGCGATGGAAATTTGCATTGTCGTGACGGAGTATCTGTTGGTTACTTTCGCGTAACGATCACTTTGACCGGTGCCGAGGCGCTCCCATTGCCATCCACGGCGCGAACGAGAATCGTGTTTTTGCCGGCCAGGAGCGAGGCTTTGAAACTCCATGTTTCCTTGCCTGTCGCAGGCTTGTAGGCTGTCCTGCCGACTTTCACCTCGACGCGCGCGAGGGTGCCGTTCGTATCGCTTGCGGAGCCCTTGAGCATGAGTTTCGATTTCGAGGTCACGAAGTTTTTCTTTCCGCCGACAGTCACGCTGGGATTTGGCGGCAACGGCGGCGGAGCGGGAAAGGTGATCTGAAATCGTTGCGCGCGGTTGTTGCCTTTGTCGGCGATGTATCCGAGTCCGGAAGGCGTCACAGCGATATCGAAGAGCGTGTTGAACTTGCCGTCGCCATTGCCGTTCGAGCCAAACTTCGCGAGGAAAGTGCCGTTCGCGTCAAAAATCTGGACGCGATTGTTCAATCCATCCGCCACATAAAGTCTGCCGGCGCTGTCGGTCGCCATGCCGAGCGCCCACTCAAACTGTCCGTCGCCGGTTCCCCAACTGCCCCATTGGCTGAGATAATTTCCCGCGGCTCCGAAGTGCTGAATGCGGCTGGCGTTTTTCTGCGAAACATAAACATCGCCGGTGGTGGGATGGATGGCGATGCCGTCCGGCGCGTCAAACTGCCCGTTCCCGGTCCCCGAGCTGCCCCACTGGCTGATGTAAACGCCGTTCTTGTCGAAGCGTTGTACGCGATTGTTCGCTTCCTCGGTGACGTAAACGTCGCCCGTGGTCTGGTTAATGGCGATTGCGGAGGGGGTTGTGAATTTTCCGTTGGCGGTGCCGAGGCCGCCCCAGGCTCGAATGAACACGCCGTTGGCATCGAACTGCTGGATGCGATTGTCGCCGGAGTCCACGACATAGACGTCGCCGGTGGTCTGGTTGATGGCGATGCCCCACGGGTTGTTGAACTGCCCGTTGCCGCTCCCACCGGAGCCCCAAGTCATATCGAACGTCCCGTCCGCGGAGAAGCGCTCGATCCGATGGTTGCTGAAATCCGTGACGTAAACCCTGCCGGTCGAGTTATTGACCGCGGCGCCCTGCGGCGAAATAAACTGGTTGGTGTTCGAGCCGAAAGAGCCCCACGCATTGAGGAAGGTGATCGTCTGCGCGCCGGCTCCCTGCCCCAGGAAAGCCGACAGACTCGGAATGAGAAACACGAAGACGGATCGGACGATGTCGGTCGCTTTCATGGGGCATCGGGAGTTTCCTATAGGCTGGCCGGCTCAAGCGGGAAACAACCGCCGGGGCGGTAAGACAAGGGCCATTCTACGACCGACCGGATCAACTACAAGCAGAGAGTGGAGCCCACCGGGGGGGTGAAACATGCCGGCATCGATTCCCCCCAACGACGAGCGCGAATCGTCCGCCTCATGTATCGGGAGCACCCCGTCGTCCCCAAGGCGAGACGATCCCAGGAATTCCCCGCCTCCGCGGCGAATCGAGCGGACGCGCCTTACTTCTTGCCTGCGAAAACGTATTTGCCGCTGCCGGAAGCGAAAAGGCTCTGGAGCACGCCTGTCGAAGTGATGTTCAGTTTCTTGCCACCCAGCTTCAAGGTCCCGCTTGCGACGATCACGCCGACGCCGACATCCGCCGTGAGGGTGAATGTGATTTTTTTTCCGCTCAGCTTCCAGGTGCCGGTGCCGGCGACTTTCACGATTCCGGGAACAATCGCGTCCGTCGTGCAGGCGCCGCCCTTCTTGAACTGGATGACGGCCGTGTAGCTGCCCCCGCCGGAGTTCTTGGTATCGGTTCCCGACAGGTTGAGCTTGCCGGCGGCATTGGCCTGGCTCGCCTTGAATTTTGCCTGCGATGGACCGCTCGAATCGCCCGAGAACGTCAGGATGGAACCGGCGGCCCCGTAGGTTCCCGCATAGGTTCCGGCGAACGGCGCCAGATTGATCGTGGCGGCGTTTGCGTTCGCGGCGGTGAGCAGCGCGGCGGCAATTCCAAGGACTCGGATGAATTGGAGGGGATGTGAGGTCTTCATTTCGATTTGTTGAGGTGGTGCGCGAATCTCTACATGCTTCAATCGGCATGGCAAGATCAAACGCCGGTCCGTCGGCCTCGCTTCGATTGTGGGAGCGCCGACGGGAGCTACTGCCGCGGACGGGCCAATACGCTGGCTTCGACCTTGAGCCGGAGGGCATTGAGTCGGATGAAGCCGGTCGCGTCGCCCTGGTCGTAGGCCTGCGTGGGATCGGCCTCCATCGTGGCGATGTGGGGGTTGTAAAGCGAGACGGGGCTCCGCCGGCCGGCGGCGATAAGGTTGCCTTTGTAGAGCCTTACCCGCACGTCGCCGGTGACGTTTTTCTGGCTCTCGGTGACGAGTGCTTGAAGGGCCTCGCGTTCGGGCGCGAACCAGAATCCATTGTAAACCAGTGTGGCGTATTTCGGGATGAGGCTGTCCCGCAAATGCATCACCTCGCGATCCATCGTGAGGCTCTCCATTTGCCGGTGGGCGAAGTGCAGGATCGCGCCGCCCGGCGTCTCATAGACGCCGCGGCTTTTCATGCCGACGAATCGGTTCTCGACCATGTCCACGCGACCGACGCCGTGCGCGCCGCCGAGCTTGTTGAGGACCTTCATGATCCACAACGGGCTCAGCCTGGAATCGGCGTTGCCGTCGTAGTTCAGCTCCGCGAGCAGGTCCCAAAGCCGGGGAGTGGTGAGGCCGACGCAATGGCCCCGCTCGAAGTGAAGTTCGACCACCTCGGCCTCGTCGGGTGCCTCCTCCGGCGCCACCGAGAGCTTGAACATGCCCTTATTTTCGGGCGCGCTCGCGTCGAACCACGGATCTTCGAGGATGCCGCTCTCATACGAGATGTGCAGAAGATTCCGGTCCATCGAATACGGCTTCTTCGCGCTGGCTTCGACGTTGATGCCGTGCGCGGCGCAGTAGGCGATCATCTCGGCGCGCCCGGGAAACTGCGCGCGGAAGCGCTCCTGCCGCCATGGGGCGATCACAGTCAACTCCGGCGCGAGCGCCGCGGCGGTGAGCTCGAAGCGAATCTGGTCGTTGCCCTTGCCGGTGGCGCCGTGCGCGATGGCGTCGGCACCCCCGGCCTTCGCGATTTCCACCATGCGCTTGGCGATGAGCGGACGCGCGATGCTTGTGCCAAGAAAATACTGCCCTTCGTAGATCGCGCCGGCCTGCATCATCGGAAAAATGAAATCGCGGGCGAATTCCTCCTGGAGGTTATCGACATGGCATTCGCTTGCGCCGGTCTTGAGCGCCTTCTCTTCGAGCCCGTCGAGTTCCTCCTCCTGCCCGATGTCCGCGCAAAACGCGATCACTTCGGCGGAATAAGTTTCCTTGAGCCAGTTCAGGAGGACGGAGGTATCGAGGCCCCCAGAGTATGCGACGACGATCTTCATCGCGCTCAAATAACCGCAGAGGCCCGGTCGCACGGAGGAAAAAGTTGCGAAATTTTCGCGGTAGATGCGAATGATACCCGCGCCGATGCATCTCGCCGCCTTCACTTCCGCGCAATGGCTCCTCTGCGCGGCGGCCGCCCTTTGCATCGGCATGGCGAAGACCGGCTTCGGCGGGATCAGCGCCGTCGCGCTCGTCCTCATGGCCCTCGTCATGCCGGCGCGCGAGTCCACCGGCGTGCTCCTCACCATCCTCATCGTCGGGGACATCTACGCGGTCTGCGCCTTTCACCGCCATGCGAACTGGCGCGTCGTCCTGCGGTTGCTGCCAGCCGCATTTCTGGGCATCTTCGCAGGCTGGATTCTCATGCCCCTCGTGCCCGACGGCGCGTTTCGCCCCTTGCTTGGCGGCGTGACGCTCGCGTTGATCGGGCTGCTGTTCATTCAACGGGCGCTGCCGCGACTGGCGACAGCCGTGAGCGCGCGCCCGGCATTTGGCTGGATTGCCGGTTGGACCGGGGGAGTGACGACGATGATCGCCAATGCCGCCGGCCCGATCATGGCGATCTACCTGCTCGCGTGCCGGCTGCCGAAGATGGAATTCGTCGGCACGGGCGCGTGGTTCTTCTTTGTGGTGAACCTGATCAAGGTCCCGTTCAGCGCCTCGCTGGGCCTGATCACCCGGGATTCGCTGCTGCTCACGCTCGCCCTTGCGCCGCTGGTCGCCGCCGGAGCGTTCCTCGGAAAATGGCTGCTCCTGCGGATCAATCAATCCCTCTTCGAAACGCTGCTGCTGGCATTCACCCTCCTCGCGGCGGTGCGGCTTCTGCTAGGCTGACGCGGATACCACGACGCGGCTGCCCTCGACCATCGTCACGCGCACGGGCGTTCCGGCATCGAGAAATTCGCCCTCGGTGACCACGTCCACGAACACGCCGCCGATTTCGGCCTTGCCGGCGGGCCGCAGGATGGACCGCGCGACGCCGACCATGCCCGGATGGACCCCGGGTCGAATCGGAGTGCTTGCTGCCAGCGACGGACCCGTGGCCGACGCGGCCGGCAGGAGCAGCCGGCGGAAAAACGGCAGACTCGGGAAATACCGCGCAAGCAGCCCGATGGCCACCGCCGACAGCGCCAGCGCGACGGCGAGATTCAACGCCGGTCGCATCAGTTGCTCCGGACTGGGAATGATGGGATCGCCGGGAAAATAATCGACCATCGCGAAGAGGGCCGAACCAAGCATGAGCGCCACTCCGAGGGCCGCGACGACGGTCACGCCCGGGAAGAACAGCAGCTCCACGAGGACCAACCCGAGGCCCAGCGCGAAGACGACGATGACTTCCAGGCCCGTAAGCCCTGCGATGTAATGCCCGAGAAAGAAAATCGCGAAACATGCGATGGACACGAAGCCGGCGACGCCGAACCCCGGCGCCTTGAACTCGAGGTAGGCCGCCGCGATGCCGCCGACGAGGAACAGCGGCGCAAGCAGTGTCACCCATTGCGCGATGCGCTCGAACCCGCTCGGCTCCAGCCTTTCCGTCGGCCCGGCGAGCTTTGCCCCGGCCTTCAATTGCTCGATGGAATCCGCGAGCCCGTCGGCCAGCAGCGGCTTGCCGTCGAATTTTCGCACCGCCTCCTGCGCGCTGAGCGTGAGGAGCGACCCCTTGGCGCTGATGATGTCGCCGCCGATTTTGAACTCCGTGTCCTTGTCGATGAATGCCTGGGCCAGCGCGGGGTTTCGGCCCTTCGCCTGCGCCGCGCTGCGGAAGTAGCCGGAAAAATACGAGATGACCTTCGCGTTCATCGTCTGGGGAATGTCGGCCCCTTCGCTGGAGACCGGCGCCGCCGCTCCGATGGCGCTCACGGGCGCCATGTAGATGTGGTCGGTCCCGAGCGCGATGAGCGCTCCCGCGCTGCCGGCGTTCGTATTCACCCACGTGTAGGTCGGGATGCGGGCCTTGAGCAGGAGCTGGAGGATGTCCACCGCCGCCTGGAGTTCGCCGCCGGGCGTGTCCATCTCGATCACGTAGGCCGACGCGCCGGCGCTCTCGGCCTGCTTGAGCGTGCGTCGGAGAAATGCCGTCTGCGCGTTGGAAATCTCGCCCGAGAGCGGCACGACGACGACTTCGCCCGGCTCGGCCGAGCGCACGTTTTCACAACGTCCGGCGAGCAGCGCGGCGAGCAAAACCAGGGCTGGGAGAAATTTCATAATCCTTCGTGTCCTGTGCGACCTGTTGTAAATAGTTACACCGCTCGAGCCATTTACGCCATGCCCCGCATTTCCGAAGACACCATTCAGCGCGTCGCCGCGGCGAGCGACGTGGTGGCTGTGATCGGGAGCTACCTCCAGCTCAAGCGGGCGGGCTCGAATTGGAAGGGGCTGTGCCCGTTTCACAACGAAAAATCGCCGTCGTTCCACGTGAACCCTGCGCGGCAGACCTTCAAATGCTTCGGCTGCGGCGCGGGCGGATCGGTCTTTCGCTTCATCATGGACTACGAAAATGTCGATTTTCCAGGCGCCGTGCGGCGGCTCGGGGCGCGTGCGGGCGTGCCCGTCGAGGAGGAGTCCGCCGGCGACGAGGTGCGCCGGGGCGAGCGGGATCGCCTGCTCGCCCTGCACAGGGATGCGGCGGCGTGGTTTCACGAAAATCTGATGCGGCAAAAATTCGGTGCGCATGCCCGCGAGTATTTGAAAGGCCGCGGGATCGGCTCGGATGTCGCGGCGCGCTGGCAGCTCGGCTACGCGCCGGACTCCTGGGACGCGCTCACCGCCGCCCTCCGCGCGCGCGCCTATTCGAGCGAGGAAATCCTCAAGAGCGGCCTGGTCATCCTCCGGGACGAGCAAAATCCAAAATCCAAAATCGAAAACCCAAAATCGTACGATCGCTTCCGCAACCGCGTGATGTTCCCGATCTGCAACGACTACGGCGAGGTGATCGGCTTCAGCGGCCGCACGCTCGGCGACGATCCGGCGAAATACGTGAATTCGCCCGAGACCCCGATCTTTACCAAGGGCGGGGTGCTCTTCGGCCTCGAAAAGACGAAGCGCGCGATCATCGAGGCGAACGAAGCCGTCGTCTGCGAGGGGCAGCTCGATTTGATTTCGGCCTTCGAGGCGGGCGTGCAAAACGTCACCGCACCCCAGGGCACCGCCTTCACCTCGAAGCAGGCGCGCCTCCTGCGGCGCTTTGCGGAGTCCGCGGTGCTGTGCTTCGACTCGGATGCCGCCGGTCGCAAGGCCGTCGAGCGTTCGCTGCCGGCGCTACTCGCGGTCGGTCTCGGAGTGCGCGTGGCCCGCGTTCCCGCAGGGGAGGATCCCGATTCGCTCGTGCGAAACCATGGCGCCGATGCCCTGCGCGCCGTGGTGGCGGAGGCGCGGGATTATTTCGACGATGTCCTCACGGAGGAATTGCTCCCTGGCGCGCCGCCCCGCCAGCGCGCGGCGCTGGCGCGCAAGCTCGCGGGCTTTGTGCGGATCATCGAGGATCCCGCGCTCCGCGAGGCGGTCACCCTTCGCTTGCGCAGCCGGCTCGAGCTGACCGACGCCGCCTTCGCAGCGCTGATGAAATCCGCCCCGCGTCCCGACGCCGACCGCGAATCGGAGGAGGCGGATATCGATGTGGTCGAGTTGTCCGAGCCCGCCCGCCTGATGTGCCGGCTCGCCCTCGATTCGCTCGCCGCGCGGGAATGGATTCGCGGCCAGCCTGGGAACGCGTCGGATTTTGGCCCGGACTATGCCCTGGTGGACAAGCTCGCCATGTCGTCCGTGCTGGCCGCGGACGGCCCGGCCTTCGCCGCATTCCGGGCGGGTCTGCCGGCCGCGGAGGAACGGGCGCTCGCGAATGTTCGGGTGGAACACCTCTCGAGCAGCCTTCCGGAGGACCCGGTGGCAGTATTGGCGGATGCGTGGCGTTCGCTGGCAAGGCGGAAAATCCAGGCCGGGATCGCAGCCATCCATTCCCGGATGCGCCACCCCGACACCAGTCCCGACGAGGTCGCATCCCTCCACAAACAAATCCTTGACCTTCAGAAGAGCCTGGGACAGGTTTGAAGGCCTTTTTTCCTGTAGAAGCTGCCGCCCAACCTTTCTTGAAAGCCAAAACCAAAGTCTCCAAGAGCAAGTCCTCGCCTGCTCGTCATCCGAAAACGTCGCCGAAAGCCGTGAGCCCGCGGCCCGGGGCAAACTCCAGGCGTCCCGCAGAAGTCGCAAAGCGCCGTCCCGCGCCGAAGACCCAGGTCGCCGCCGCCGTAAGCGCCAGGCAACCGATTGTCAAACCCAAGCGCCCCGTCGCGCGGCCGAACCGCCCTGTTGCCAAGGCGCCCCGTCCTCCGGCACGCGCCAAAAAGCCGGCCCGTGCCGCAAGCGGAGCCAAGATGAAAGCTGTGGCTCCCGCGCGCAAGCCCGCCACTAGCGCAAAGCCTCTCGAAAAAAAATCCGCAACCGCGCCGAAGTCCCCCACATCCGGAACAACCGCCTCCGCCGCGTCTGCGAAGAAAGAGGCCGTGGCCGCCGTGAAATCGGTCGCAAGCAGGAAAACTGCCGTTCCGAAATCCACGAATTCGGTCGCCGTTAACGGGGCCCATCTGAACGGTGAAGCGGCCAAAACGCCCGCCGACCTGCAAAAGGCGACCCAGGAGAAGGTCCGCGAACTCATCAAGCTCGCGAAGGAGCAGGGTTACGTCACCTTCGATGACCTTGAAGAGGCTTTGCCCGAGGGGGTGAACGATCCGGAGACGATGGACTCGATCATCGCCCAGCTTCGCGGGGTCGAGATCGAAATCATCGACGCATCCGACGTGGATCGCGTGAAGGATTTCAAAAAGGAGGAGGACGACGAGAAGGACGAGAAGGATGAAAAGGCCGACTCGAAGCTGGATATCCTCGACGACCCCGTGCGGATGTATTTGCGCCAGATGGGGCAGGTCCCTCTGCTCACCCGCGAGCAGGAGGTCGAGATTTCCAAACGCATCGAAGACGCCGAGATCAAGGTGCAGGAGACGCTCTACGGCTTCGGCTTCGTCGCTCGGGCGCACTTGGACCTCGCCCAGAAGCTCGTCGATATGCGCGAACGCTTCGACCGCGTCATCCAGGATAAGAAAATCGAGAGCCGCGAGCGCTATATGAAGCTGCTCCCGCGCCTCTGCCAGCAGGTGCGCAGGCAGACCGAATTGGTTACCACCGCCTATCGCGAGATTGGCGTCGTGAAGGAAGGCAAACCCGGCGCCTCCCACTCAAAGGCCTTCGACAAGAATGTCGCCGCCCTGCGCAAGCTTTACCCCAAGTTTTTCTTCAAACAGAAGGTCATCGAGGATTTCGTGGCGCTCGCCGACGAAAATCTCCGGCTCATCCAGAATCTGCAGCACGAGGCCGATCGCGCGAAACGCAGCGGCAAGACCGCGGATGCCACCAAGGCGAAACGCAACGTCGAATCCCAGCTTCGCGAGATGCAGGCCCGCCTCTGGCTCGCCCCCGCCGACTACGCAAAGCGGCACCGCGAGCTGAAGGACTGGCATCGCAAGGCGCTCCGCGCGAAGACGGAGATGGTCGAGGCCAACCTCAGGCTCGTCATTTCCATCGCCAAGAAGTACACGAACCGCGGCCTCTCCTTCCTCGACCTCATCCAGGAAGGCAACATGGGCCTGATGAAGGCGGTCGAGAAATTCGAATACCGCCGCGGCTACAAATTCTCGACCTACGCCACGTGGTGGATTCGCCAGGCGATCACCCGCTCGATCGCGGACCAGGCACGGACAATCCGCATCCCGGTTCATATGATCGAGACGATCAACAAGCTCATCCGCGTGCAGAAGCAGCTCGTCCAGGAATACGGACGCGAGCCGAACCCCGAGGAGGTCGCCGACGAAATCCAGCTTCCCGTCGAGCGCGTGCGCGCCGTGCTCAAGATGGCCCAGCAACCGATCTCGCTCCAGGCGCCGGTCGGCGACAGCGACGACACGAGCTTTGGCGATTTCATCGAGGACAAGAGCGCCGAAAATCCCGCCGACCAGGCCGCGATCGTCCTTCTCAAGGACAAAATCAAGGACGTGCTCGATACGCTCACCGAGCGCGAGCGCCAGGTGCTCGAGCAGCGCTTTGGCCTCGTCGATGGCTACAGTCGCACCCTCGAGGAGGTGGGCCGCCAGTTCAAGGTCACCCGCGAGCGCATCCGCCAGATCGAGGCAAAGGCGCTGCGCAAGATGCGCCACCCCACCCGCATCCGCCAGCTCGAGGGCTTCCTCGAGCCGCAGGAAGTCTAGGCGCGGGGGTCATTCCGCTCCTTCCCGCAGCGCCGGGCGGGAGAGTGGACAATCGCCCGGAAGATTCCGGGAAACTTCCCGCGAGGCTTGGGGTTTCTTCCACCATCGAGACCATGAGTGGATTTGACTCCAACGATCCTCGCGACGAAGCGCTGTGGAGCTTGCTCGGTCGGGCCCGCCCCGCCGGGGCTTCGCCGTATTTCGCACGCAAGGTGCTGCGCGCCGCCGCTGCCGGCATCGATGCGCGCCCCGGCTGGTTGCAGGTGCTCCTGCGCATGGTCGCGCCGGCAGCCGCCTGCGCAATCCTCACTGCACTTGCCGTCGTGGGCATCCATCGCGCTGCTCCGACGTCCGCAACCGCCGAGATCGAATTTGAGACCATTCAAAATCTCGACCTCCTGGTCTCCAACTACGAATCCTCGCTATGGCTCGATCCGTCCTCGCCCTCGTTTTAACTTCCCTGCTCCCCGTGATCGCGGCCACGGCGGAACCACCTCCGCTTGCCCCGCCGGCACCTGACGCGTTTTTAGGCAAGGGCCCGAATCCGCCGCCACCGGACGCCACCTGCCCCGACAGGAATTCCCCCCCGCGGGACGCCGACCCGATGCATCGGCCGCCAGCCCCTCCGCCTGGCGAAGAGAGCCTGTTTCAGGGTTTCCAAAAGCGTCTCGAAAAGATGGGCCCCGAGGAGCGGGAGCGATTCAAGGAGAACTGGAAACGCTGGAAGGAGATGGGCGACCGCGAGCGGAAGGCCTGGCAGCAGCGGGCAGTCGAGGAGCGGGACCGCGTAAAAAAGGTCATCGATGACGCCATCGCAAAGACCGGCCTGTCGCTCAACGAGGATCAGAAAGAGGTCTTTATCCTGCGCTATCGGCAGGAGCGCCGCAAGATCGAGGAGCAGCTTCGCGAGGAAGTGGACGCCAAGCGCCGGCAGAAAATCGATGAAATGCTCGAGCGCCTGAAATCCGAATTCTCCGCCGCGAAACCGGCCTCCGCTTCGGAGAGCAAGACTTCGTCGAGCCCGGCGCCCACACCGTAGCCGGGCACGGAATCAATCGCCAATCACCGCGGGCGTGCCGACCTTCACCCGTTCGTAAAACAGCGGGGCAATATCGAGCGGCATGCGGACGCAGCCGTGGGAAGCGGGGTAGCCCGGGAGGATGCCCACGTGCATGCCGACGCCCTCGCTCGTGAGCCGCATGAACCACAGCATCGGCGCGCCTACGTAGTGCGTGCCGCTCGGCGCGGAGTCGATCCTCGTGCTCACGCCCGCGCGCACGATCTGGCCGCGGCTGTTGCAGAACGCCCCATACACGTTTGAGCGATGATCCTTGTCCTTTTCCATCACGGTAAAGCTGCCCTTCGGCGTCATCCCCGCGCGCTTGCCCGAGGAGATCGGCGAGTCGATGGCGACCTCGTCGCCGACCAGCAGGTAGGCGCGCTGCTTGCTCAGCGAGACGTAAATGCGGGTATTGTCCGGCGTCGCGGTATCGAGCACGCGCGGCACGACCTTTGGCTTCGCCTGCTTTGAGATGAGTTCGCTCGCGGGCTTTTGCCTCGTCGTTCGAGCGGGGGATGCGTCCCGCCCCACCGGGACAGGCTGCGGTGCGGCATGCGACGCCGCGCCCAGCGTGAGGAAAACAGCGGCGACGACTGTTGTAGCGGCGGTAATGTGACCGGAAAAAAATGGCATCGCTCTTGTGTCGGGTCCGTCTGGCGTCAACTATTCGCATAGTTGCTGACACCCGACATTTCAACGACATTCCCGCCTTGCGTTCATTTCCTTCCTCGATTTTGAACCGGCTGGCCGGCGCTTGCGCCGCGGCGGGGCTGCTTGTCGCATGGAACCTGCGAGCCGATATCGACCTGCCCTCCGTTCCGCCCGCGCAACCGGAGCCGGCCACGGCGAAGGTGTTCGTCGGTGAGTCGGTCGAGATTCCACTCAAGGGCGTGAGCCGCTCGGGACTCCCGCTCCAATTCATCATTCGCCGCCAGCCCGCCGCGGGGAAGCTCTCCGCAATCACGCCAACGAGCCGCAACACCGCGACGGTGACCTATACGCACGACGCGTCCGCCGGCCCGGGCGCTGACCGCTTCCGCTACGCAGTGCGCGCGCCGTATGGCGGCGTCTCCACGCCGGCGGAGGTGCTGCTGAACGTCGTCGAGCGGCCGCCTGTCTTCGTCGCGCCGGCAAGGCTGGAGTTTCCGGACGTGCCCGTGGGAGAGTCCGAGCGGAAAACCTTCGAGATCCGAAATGACGGCGGCAGCCGCTTGGAAGGACGGCTCACCGTGCCCGCGCCGTGGAAGATAGCCGCCGGAGATGGCGGTTATTCGCTCGGTCCCGGCGGCTCCGCGACGCTGGCCGTCACGTTTACGCCGACCGACAGTCGCCAGTTCGCCGGCACGGGGGAGTTCTCGCACGCACCGGGGGTCGAAATCGGCCTTGGCGGACGCGGATACGCGCCCATCGAGGTCGTGCCACGCGAAGTGCGGGTCGAGGGAGACGGCCGCGGCGAGGTCCGCACGGGAGGATTTTTGCTCCGCAATGTGTCGGATACGGATCGCGAACTGACAATCGCCGCGCCCACCGAGGTCATCATCCAGGACAAGGTGAATCTCGCGGCGAAGTCCGAGTGCCAGGTCGCGCTGCACACCCGGGCGGGCTTTCTCGGCGCGCTGGGCGGTCGCATCACCATCACCGGCGACGATGTGCGCATCGAGGTGCCGCTGCGCGTGATGGCCGCACCGGCGCGTATCACGGCCCAGCCCAAAGCCATCGATTTCGGTTCCCTCGTCGCCGGGCATTTTGGGCGCGTGAAGGTCACGCTGCATAATGCAGGCGGCACGCCCGCGGAGCTGCGGGTCACGGCGCCCGAGGGCGTGCTGCTTCAGCCCGACCCATCCTACGAAGCGCTGGCGCCCGGGGCCGTGCGGGAAATTGAAGTTGCCTTTGCGCGCCCCGCGGCGGGCAGGCTGGATGACGCCGTCTCGTTCGACGCGGGAAATGTTCCGCTCTTGCTGCCGGTGCGCGCCGTGGTGATCGAGGATCCTCGCAGCGCGCCCGATGCCGCCCCGACCGGCGCCTCCCGCGCGGCGGCTCCCGCAATCCAGCCCGCCAGCGACATTCCGCCCGTCGAGCAAATCGGCGTTTCGCGTCAGACGAAAACGGAGCTCGATCTCACATGGAAGAGAACGTCACCGTCCGCCGTGCGCTACGCCGTGATCCTCCGCAGGGTCGATTTCGCCGCCAATGGCGAGGCCGTTTTCAAATACCTCCCGCTCCCGCAGGTGAAGCCCCGTTTCGTCCGCGATGACGTGCGGGCCACCATCGGCGGCCTCCATCCCGGCGAGAGCATAACCATCCTCATTGTGGGTTTCGATGCCGCTGGAGCGCCGTCGCAGCCTTCTCCGCCATTTGACGTCTTCACGAAGCCGAGCGCGGTCTTTCGGATTCCGTGGATCTGGCTCGGACTCGTCGCCGTGGCGGGTCTTGCCGTCGTGATCGTTCGGGAGCGCCGCAGGGCGCGTGCCGCCGGCGAGGCGGAAATCGAGCGCATGTATCGATCATGACTCCGCGAGCGGGCGATTATCCTTGTTCGGCCCCGCGAGTGGCGACAACCTCAGCCAAACTTCAACCCTGCCTCACACCATGCAATTAGGAATGATCGGTCTCGGGAGAATGGGCGCCAACATGGTCCGCCGGCTTATCCGCCAGGGACACACCTGCGTCGTCTATGACACCAATCCCGAGACGGTCAAGGAGCTCGCCGCCGAGGGTGCGACGGGCGCCGCCTCGATCGAGGATTTCGTCTCGAAACTCGAGAAACCGCGTAACGCATGGATCATGATTCCCGCGGCGATCACGGACAAAATCGTGAACCAGCTCGGGGCGCTGCTCGACGTAGGCGACACGATCATCGACGGCGGCAATTCCTACTTCCGCGACGATCGCCGCCGTTCCGCGGCGCTTCAGTCCAAGGGCGTCCACTACCTCGACGTGGGCACCAGCGGCGGCACCCACGGCCTCGAACGCGGCTATTGCATGATGATCGGCGGCGACACCCCGGCCGTCGAACGGATGGATCCGATTTTCAAGGCCCTTGCGCCCGGTCGCGGCGACGTGCCCCGCACGCCCGGCCGCGAGAAACTCGGCGGCACCGCCGAGGAAGGCTACCTGCACTGTGGCCCGTCCGGCGCGGGCCACTTCGTCAAGATGGTCCACAATGGCATCGAATACGGCATGATGGCCGCATACGGCGAAGGCCTCGACATTCTCTCAAATGCGAATGTTGCCACGCAGGCGCAGGTCTCCGATGCCGAGACGGCGCCGCTCACGAACCACGACCTGGTTTACGATTTGAACCTCGCCGACGTCACCGAGGTCTGGCGTCGCGGCAGCGTGGTCTCCTCCTGGCTGCTCGACCTCGCCGCAGCCGCCTTTGCGGAAGATCCGAACCTCTCGAATTTCTCCGGCCGGGTTTCCGACTCGGGCGAAGGCCGCTGGACGATCATGGCCGCCATCGACGAGTCCGTCGATTGCGAGGTGCTCACCGCCGCGCTTTACGCCCGCTTCCGCTCCCGCAAGGAGCACACGATGGCCGAGAAAGTCTGCTCCGCGATGCGCTACCAATTCGGCGGGCATCTCGAGAAAAAGGCATAGCCGCCGGGTGACCGCGTGCCGGGTCGCCGCAGCCGCTTTCCTTCTCGCGGGTTGCGCGATCGCTCCGCGAGCTGCCTTCCAACCGACTGCGTCGCGGCACGCAATCGTGACCTGGCGCAACGGCGCGAACCTGCTCGTCGCCGACATGGATTTCCAGACCGGGGCAAATGGCGCTTTGCGCCTGCTCGTCGCGAAGGATGCGCCGCTCCTCGCCCTCACTCGTGCGGGCGGCGAATGGACCGCCGTCGGTCCGCTCGCGCGAAACGGCTGGCGCGGCGCCTGGAACACCGCTCCCGCGCCCCTCGCCGGATGGTTGTGTCTCGCCGAGGCTTATGAAGGCGCATCGGCTGCGCCCGATGGCGACAGCGACGTGCGCACGGGACGATTCAGCGTGCGCTACGCGAAACACGGGGCGGATTTGCAGGTTTTCGAGTTGCTGGATGTCGCGACGGGCGGCCGTTTTCGCGTTCATTTCCAGCGCGACTGTCCGGGTGGGCGGGCCGCGCTGCGTGCGTCGCGGACGATGCCCTTGAAGAGCGGCAGGATTGCGGCGCCGACCAGGCCCCACGAGGTGTTCACGAGATAACCGACGAGAGAAATCGATACCGCCATCGCCGCCGGCACCGCTGCGAGGCCGCCCAGCAGCCACACGAACACCTGCTCGCGCACCCCCATCCCGCCAATGCTGATCGGCAGGGCGCTGATGACATCGACGATTGGCATGAGTGTCGCCAGGTGAAAAAAGGAAATGTTCAACCCGAAGGCCCGCGCCGTGCAGAAAAAAACGGCGAAGTAACCGAGGACCATCACAAACGAGAATGCCATCGCCCGCAGCGTGCCGGTCCAATGGTAAATGAGCTTCGCGTAGCCGACGCCCAATTTGCGAACGAACTCGGGGAATGGCGCCCAGCGCGGCAGCCGCTCCGTGAGTCCGCGCACCGAGACGAATAGCGAACCAAGGATCAGCAGCGCGCAGAAGGCCTGGTAGGCGATGACAAATTCGACGAGCAGCGCCGCTTTGGGGCTGCGCATCAGCCAGTCGAAATTCCAGGCGCACAGCACAACGGTGTAGCAAATGAGCGCGGCAAGGCCGCTCACGCGGTCCATGATCACCGACAATAGCGAATCCGTCTTGCCCGCTCCCTGGCGGATGAGATACGCCGCGCGCACAAGATCGCCGCCCGCTCCTCCGAGCAGAAACGTGTTGCAAAACAGCGCGACAAGGCAGACCTGCACGCTTTTCCAGAACGCCACCGTGATGCCCAGCATTCGCAGGAAAATGCGCCAGCGCAAAACACCCACCAGATTTTCAGCGCCCGCGATGGCCACGCCGAGCGCGAGCCAGCCGGGATGCGCGCGTCGCAGCGCCTCGATCGCGTCGCGGCGAAACTCCGCGTCGTGGAAGAAGAACGCCAGCAAGCCGACCGTGACGGACGTTTGCAGGAGGACGAGTAGCCAGCGTTTATGCATTCGCGAAGTGGGGAAAAGGATGCGCGGCCCAGACCGGGCCAAATCCCGCCCCCGCCCGCAAGCAGAAAATCCCGGCTCGAAATTGCGCGCCGGTTGCGACACATTCAAAAACAACGTCATGCCAGCCGTAAAAGCCGAACCCCACGCTGCCTCCGGCGCCGAGTTGATGCGTTCCCCTCACAGCCGCGCCGTGGCATGGACGTTTCGCGACCTGCGGAATTACGCGCTTCAGCTCGCAAGCCTCGCCTATTTTTTCGGGGGAGGCATTGCGATGACAATGCTCGCGCCGGTTCTGCGGCTCGTGCTCGGTCCGCGGCGCTCGCAGGCGGCGGGTCGGGATGCCCTTCGGCGGGTTTTTCAAGACTACGTCGCATGGCTGCAATGGGCCGGGCTGTTCCGCATCCGTTGCGAGGGCATCGAGCGGCTGGAGGACTTGCGCGGCGCCATCGTCGCGCCGAATCACCCCGGGTTGCTCGACGCTGTGTTCCTCATTGCGCGCCTTCCCCGGGCGGTGTGCGTGATGCGGGCGGGATTGATGCGCAACCCGTGCTTCGCCGGCGCCGCATGGCTGGCCGGCTTCATCACGAACGATCGCGGCCCCGGCCTCATTCGCGACTGCGAGCGCAAGCTGGCTGATGGTGACAACTTGCTGATCTTTCCCGAGGGAACCCGCACCCGTGCTCACGCGCGCGGGGTGAATTCCTTCAAGAGCGGCTTTGCGCTGGCGGCGGTGATCACGGGCGCGCCGATCCAGACCGTGCTCATCGAACGCAGCGGCAATTATCTGGGGAAGGAAACCGGCCTGATGAGCGCCGCGCGGATTCCGATTCACGTGACGATCCGCCTCGGCGAAGTCTTTCGCGCGGAGCCTGGCGAGACGGCGAAGGATCTCTCCGCGCGCCTCGAAACGTATTTCCGAAAACGTCTCGAGAATACGGATGACGGAGTGCGCGTCGCCCGGTGATGCCCGATCCGAGCGCCACCCACCTCGTCCTGCTGCCCAGTTACAACAGCGGGAAAATGCTCGCCCGCGTGGCCTCCGAAGTCGCCGCGCGCTGGCTGCCCGTGTGGATCGTGATCGACGCCAGCACGGACGCCAGCGCGCGATTGCTCGATCCGCTGCTCGCGTGCAATCCGTTCGTGCGCCGCATCGTGCTGGTGGAGAACTCGGGCAAGGGCGGCGCGGTGCTTGCCGGGCTGCGGGCTGCGGGCGCGGAGGGATTCACGCACGCGCTCGTGATGGATGCCGACGGGCAGCACGCCGTCGATGCGATCGCGCCATTTTTAGCGCGTTCGAAGCGGGAGCCCGACGCGATGATTCTGGGCGTGCCGATTTTTGGCGACGATGCGCCTCCCGAGCGGGTGAAGGGCCGGAGGGTGGGGAATTGGTGGGCGAATCTCGCGACGCTGTGGGGCGGGATCGACGATTCGTTGTTCGGCTTTCGCGTGTATCCGGTTCGCGAGTCGATTGAAATTCTTGACTCGATTCGCACGGCGCGGCGATTCGACTTCGACACCGAACTGGCTGTGCGGCTCTACTGGCGGGGCGTGCGTCCGATCAACATTCCCGTTCCCGTTTGCTATCCGTCCCGCGACGCGGGCGGCGTGACGCACTTTCATTATGTGCGGGATAATCTGCTTCTCGTCGCCGCGCACACGCGGCTGTTTTTCGGAATGCTTGCGCGCCTGCCCCGTCTGCTGGCGATGCGGAGGAGGCGGCCGTGAAGCGGGCGGCTGTTTTTTCGAGCCTGGGGGTTGGAGCGCTCGCGCACGGGCTGGTGCTTTATCCGACACTGCGAAGGAATTGCGATTGGTTCGGTCCGGTCGCCACCCGCTTCGAGACGCCGCGCCGCGAGATCTGGCTCACCATTGACGACGGACCTGATGCGCGCGATACGCCCTCGCTGCTCGATCTGCTGGCGGGCCATTCGGCAAAAGCGACATTTTTCATGATCGGACGCAAGGTGGAGGCCCATCGCGATCTCACATGGCGCGTCCATTGCGAGGGGCACGAGATCGGCAATCACACGTATTCGCACCCGTCGGCGCGCTTTTGGTCGCTTGGATCGCGCGCGACGCGGCGGGAAATCGAGCGGGGGAGCGACGCGATTCTCGTCGCGACGGGCCGCATTCCGGCGCTGTTCCGTTCCCCGGTCGGGATGACGAATCCGCACGTGCATCCCGCACTGGGCGACCAGCGGCTCGTCGGCTGGAGCGTGAGCGGATTGGATGGACTCGGTGATCGCGGGGAAATCGTCGTCGAGCGGTTGATGCGCGGCGTCACGCCGGGGGCGATCCTCGTGCTGCACGAGGGCGGCGCGCCCGGAAGAATCGAAACCCTCGCCCGGCTGCTCACTCGCTTGAGCGACGATGGCTATCGGTGTGTAATTCCGGCCGCGCCGGCGCTTCGGTGAAAGGAATGCCGCCCAAGCCCCATAACGAGCGCACGTTCTTCAAGCTGCTCTACACGCCCGCCGTCTTCGAATCCACGTCGCGGCTGTCGCGTTTCTTTGGGCGCGGTTTTTGCAGCTTCGTCGCGCGCTCGGTCGCGTGGGCCTACGCGGTGACCCAGCATGGCGTGCGCGAAACGGTGCGGCGGAATCTCGCGCTCCTCACCGCCCGGCCGGCGCGACGTCGCGACGCCGTTGCCGTATTTACGAACTACGGCGCGACGATTGCCGACTACGTGCTTCTGCGCAACATGGAGCCCGCCGCCGCGGCGGCGCTGTGCGTGGAGTCGCTCGGCGTCGAGCACCTGGAGGCGGCGCGGCGTCATGGCAAGGGCGCGATCCTCGCCACGGGGCACTACGGATTTTTCGAGTTCGGTGCGCTGCTGCTGGGCCGGATGGGATACCCGGTCACCGTGGTGACGCTCTCCGAACCAACGCGAGCGCTCACCGATTGGCGGGCGCAATTCCGGCGGCGCTGGGGCGCGGAAACGATCGAAGTGGGACCGGACGCATTCTCGTCCCTGCGGGTGGTCGAAGCGCTCAACGCGGGCGGCTTCGCGGCGATGCTGGCGGATCGTCCGATGGGCGGACCGACCGTGACGATCGATCTGCCGCGCGGCCGGCTGGCTTTCGCCGCCGCTCCCGCGCTGCTCGCTTACATGGCCGATTGCCCGGTGATTCCCGTCGTCATCGTGCGCCGTGCGGATGGCGGATACCGCATCGTCACGAAGCCCTGCGTGTGGCCGAGGGCCTTCGCGGGAGGGCGTGAGGCGGGGGTCGAAGCCGCGACACGGGCAATCGCCGCATCGCTCTTTGAGGAAATCATCCGCGAACCGCGCCAATGGTATCAATTCGTGCCGGTCGGTCTGTGAGGGCACCGGACGTCGAACGATCCGCTTGCCGCGGGCGGGATGTTTCGGCGATTCTCCCCGCCGCATGAACGCCCTCATTCTCGCCGCCGGCTACGCCACGCGGCTGTATCCCCTCACGCTCGCCAAAGCCAAGCCCCTGCTCGAAGTCGCGGGCAAGCCGATGATCGAGTGGGTGCTCGACGGCCTGGCGCCCATTCCCGATCTCGACGCGATCCACGTCGTGACGAACAACAAATTCGCCAACGATTTTCGCGCCTGGGCCGACGCATACAGCCGACGCAGTTCGCGATTTGCGTTCAAGATCATCAACGACGGCTCGACCGGCGACGACGACAAGAAGGGCGCTATCGGCGACATTCATTTCGCGATTCACCGCGAGCACCTGTATGCGAACGACCTCATCGTCGTGGCCGGCGACAACCTTTTTAGCGAGTCTGTCGAGGGTTTCGCCGCAGCCGGGAAGGATGCGCCCGCCACGGTCGCGGTCTATGACGTGGGCGATCTGGAGCTTGCGAAGAAATACAACTCGATCTCCGTGGACCCGCGCGGACGCATCACGAAATTCGTCGAAAAATCGCCGGAGCCCGAGAGCACGCTCTCCGCAATTGCGCTCTATTACTACCGGCGCGACACGCTGCCGTTCATCGACCAGTATATCGCCGAGGGCAACAATCCCGACCAGCCGGGCCGCCTCATCGAGTGGCTCCACCACCGGACGGAGGTGCGGACGTGGCGGGTGCCGGGAATCTGGTTCGACATCGGCGGCCCGGAATCGCTCGCGGAGGCCGACCAGATTTTTGCCCAATTCGCGAAGTAGTCCGGTCAACGCGGCACGCGCATCTCGAAGGGCGGAATGCGGGTGAAGACGGCCTCGCCCGCGTCGCTCACGCCCAGGTAGGCGCCCTCGGCGACCGCATCCGTCGCGATGGCGTGCGAGCTGTTGTAGTGAAATTGCTCCCCGGGTTCGAGATGGGGAAACTCACCGACCACGCCATCGCCCTCGACCACGAGCGTTTCTCCATTGGCTTCGCGCACGACCCATTTCCGGCCCTTGATTGTGACCGACACGTCGGAGGCGTTCGCGATGGTGATGAAATAGACGAAGACATGCGGCTTGTCCGGCGGGCCGTCGAGGTCTGCCGCATGAACCACCTGGGTGACCTCTGCGGTAAGCCCGGGGAGTTCGCGCAACTTCATCGTGTCAGGGCTTCTTCGTCGATTGCATCGACAGCTCGCGAAGCTGGCGTGGATCGACCGTGGACGGCGAACTGGTCAGAAGCTCCTGCCCGCGGTTGTTTTTCGGAAACGCAATCACATCGCGGATCGAGTCTGCGCCGGCAATGAGCATCACGAGACGGTCCAGGCCCAGCGCGATCCCTCCGTGCGGTGGCGCGCCGAAGCGGAAGGCCTTCAATAGATGGCCGAAGAGCGTTTTCTGTTGCTCTTCGGTGACACCCAGAATCGAAAACATTTTCGCCTGCAGGTCGGCCTCGTGGATTCGCAGGCTGCCGCCGCCGACTTCCACGCCGTTGAGCACGACATCGTAGGCCACTGCGCGCACATGGTGGAGGTCGCCGGACTCGAGCTTCTCCAGGTCCGTCGCCAGCGGCCGCGTGAACGGATGATGCACCGCGTTCCATTTGTTCTCCTCGGCGCTCCAGGCGAGCAGCGGGAATTCGGTGACCCAGAGGAAGTTCAATTGCCGCGGGTCCGCGACGAGCCGCTGCATCTCCGCCACGCGCAGGCGCACGCGGCCGAGCACTTCGCAGACGACATCCCATTTGTCCCCGCCGAAGAGGATCAGGTCGCCTTCCTCGATGCCGAGGCGCTCGGTGAGTGCGGCCTTCTCGTCGTCGGTGAAGAATTTCACGATGGGCGACTTCCACTCGCCGCCCTCGACCTTGATGAAGGCGAGGCCCTTCGCGCCGTATTGCTGCGCGACCTGCGTGAGTTCGTTGATCTGCCCTGTCGTGATGCCGGCGAATCCCTTCGCGTTGATCGCCTTCACGACGCCGCCCGTGTCAAGCGCGCCGCGAAAGACCTTGAACTCCGTCGTCGCGAAAACGTCGGCGAGGTCGTTGATCTCCACTCCGAACCGCGTGTCGGGCTTGTCGCTGCCGTAGCGGTTCATTGCGGCGAGCCACGTCAGGCGCGGGAAGGGCGGCGCGAGCTCGACGCCGCGCGCCACTTTGAACACGGTCGCAAGCAGGCGCTCGATGAGCCCAAAAATTTCCTCCTCGCTCGTGAACGACGCCTCGACGTCGAGCTGCGTGAACTCGGGCTGGCGGTCGGCGCGCAAATCCTCGTCGCGGAAGCAGCGGGCGATCTGGAAATACTTCTCCACGCCGGCGACCATGAGGAGCTGCTTGTATTGCTGGGGAGCCTGCGGCAGCGCGTAGAATGCGCCGGGCGTGAGCCGGGAGGGCACGAGAAAGTCGCGCGCGCCCTCGGGCGTGCTCTTCGACAAAATGGGTGTTTCGATCTCCAGAAATCCCTCGCCATCCATCACGTCGCGGATCGTCTTGATCACACGGTGGCGCAGGCGGAGGTTCGCGGCCATCTCGGGACGGCGCAGATCGAGGTAGCGGTATTCCAGGCGAAGGTCCTCGTTGGACACCTTCGAGTCGATCGGGAATGGCAGCACCTCCGCCTTGTTCAGGACGGTCAGCGCCGTGGCGACGACTTCGACGCCGCCCGTCGCGAGCTTCGTGTTTTCGGTGCCCGCGAGGCGCGGGGCGACGACGCCGGTGACGGTGATGACGTCCTCGCTGCGCAGACCGTGCGATTGCCCGGCGACCGCGGGGTGCTCCTCGGGACGGAAGACGATTTGCGTGATGCCCTCGCGGTCGCGCAGGTCGATGAAAATGACGCCGCCGTGGTCGCGGCGCGAATCCACCCAGCCGCAGAGGGTGGCCTCCGAGCCGGCGTCGGACGGGCGCAGCGCGCCGCAGGAGCAGGAACGATACTTCATAACGAACCGTCAAACGTGGGCGGTTTTCAGCCACTCGGCAAGCGCGCCGTGCGCGACGGAATCCTCGGCGCGCGTCGCGAGCGTCTTGATTTTCACCGCGGGCCATTCGTTGCCGACCACGACGGCAAACCGCGCGCCGAGCTGGTCGGCCGTCTGGAATTGCCTGCCGACCTTCGCCGCATCGAGCGGAAAATCCGTGCGCCAGCCGGCGTCGCGCAGCGACTGGACGAGGCCGAGCGCTTCGCGGCGGCGCGCCTCCCCGGCGATGACGACGTAAATCTCCGCAGCCGGCGCGGCCCCAAGCGCGCGTTCCATTTTCTCGCGGGCGCGTGGCGTCTCTTCGATGAGATTGCCCAGCACCACGTCGCCCAGGCCGAAGCCGATGGCGGGGAGGTTCACCGAGCCGTCGCTCAGGTCGGCGAGCAGATTGTCGTAGCGGCCTCCGCCGGCCAGCGCCCGCATCGACTGGCCGCGGTCGAACGCCTCGAAGACGAGCCCGGTGTAGTAAGCCAGCCCGCGCACGATCGACAGATCGACCTCGACGAATTCGCGCAGACCGCGCGCCTCGAACTGGTCGAGCAGTGGCGCAAAATGCTCCGGACTGGCCGCCGCGATGAACGCCCGCAGCTCCGCGACGGTGAGGCCGTGCGGCGCGAGTTTCGCATCCAGCGATGCCTCGGGCTCGCGGTCCAGCTTGTCGATGATCGCGAGCACAGCCCGTGCGGCGCCCTCATCGCAGCCGCGCGCCGCGAGAAAATCCATCCACGCCCGCCGGTCGCTCAACCGAATGACAAAATCGTCCCGCGTGAATCCGAATTCCCGAAGCACCCCAATGGCGAGGCTGATCAACTCAGCGTCCGCGGCCGTCGAGGCGTCGCCGAGGAGGTCGGCATTGAATTGGATGAACTCGCGCAGGCGGCCCTTTTGCTGGCGCTCGTAGCGAAAAAAATTCGCGATGCTGAACCACTTGAGCGGCTTGCGGTAGTCGCGTTCCTTCGCGATGACCATGCGGGCGAGGGTGGGCGTCATTTCCGGACGCAGCGCGACCTCGCGTTCGCCGCGGTCGGTGAATTGATAGAGCTGGCCGAGAATCTCGGCTCCGCTTTCGTTCTTCTTCGCGTAGAGGTCCATCGATTCGAGCACGGGTCCGTCCACTTCGACGAAGCCATGGCGGCATGCGACCGCGCGCCAGCCGTCGAGCAGGTAGCCGCGGCGCGCGCAATCCTCGGGGTAAAAATCACGAAAGCCGGGAAGGGGTCGCATTCCGCACACCGCAACAAATCGACAGGGCCGTGGCAACGCAGGATTGCGAGGCGGCGGACTTGACTCCGCCTGCCCCGGCGTCACTCTTTCCAGTTTCGCCATGACCAGCGCAGAGATTCGCACGTCCTTCCTCGAGTTTTTTCGGGAGAAGCAGCACACGATTGTGCCGTCGAGTTCGCTGCTGCCCGACTCGCCGAATCTTCTGTTTACGAATGCGGGCATGAACCAGTTTGTGCCGATTTTTCTGGGCGAGATCGCGTGCCCTTACACGCCGGGCCGCGCGGCGGACACGCAGAAGTGCATCCGCGCGGGCGGCAAGCACAACGACCTCGACGACGTCGGCCTCGACACCTACCACCACACGTTCTTCGAGATGCTCGGGAACTGGAGCTTCGGCGATTATTTCAAAAAGGAGGCCATCGAATGGGCGTGGGAGCTGGTCGTCGAGCGGTGGAAGTTCCCGCCGCAGCGGCTCTACGCCACGGTTTATCAACCCGACGAAGGCGACCCGGCCGAGCGTGACGAGGAGGCGTGGAGCCATTGGGCCGGGAAATTCCGCAGCGCCGGACTCGACCCGGCGGTCCACATCGTCAACGGCAACAAGAAGGACAATTTCTGGATGATGGGCGACACGGGTCCGTGCGGTCCGTGCTCCGAGTTGCACGTCGATCTCACGCCGTCGGGCGACACGCGGGGCGCGCTCGTCAACAAGGGCACCGCCGAGTGCATCGAGATATGGAATCTCGTTTTCATCCAGTTCAACGCGCAGCCCGGGGAGCGCGGGCTTCCAGCCCGCACGAGCGAGCATCCTGCTCGCGCCGAGGACGCAGCCGGCAGGATGCCGGCTTCCACGGCCAGGATGGCCGCGCTCCCCATCGAGCTTGTCCCGCTGCCCGCGCGGCACGTGGATACCGGCATGGGCTTTGAACGCGTGGCCTCGATCCTCCAGGGCACAAAAGGCTTCACCGACTTTGCGGGCGCGAAAATCTCGAACTACGAGACGGACATCTTCCGCCCGATCTTCGACGAGATCGAAAAACTCAGCGGCAAAAAATACGCCTCCACGCTCCCGGCCTCGGGCAGCACGGGCCACAGCGAGCAGGAGAAAATCGACGTCGCGTTTCGCGTAATCGCCGACCATATCCGCACATTGAGCTTCGCGATAGCCGACGGCATTCAGCCCGGCAACACCGACCGCAACTACGTCCTGCGCCGCATCCTGCGTCGCGCCGTCCGCTATGGCCGCACGCTCGGCCTGCACGAACCGTTTTTCTACAAACTCACAGCCGTCCTCGCCCGCACGATGGGCGATGTGTTTCCCGAAATCCGCGCACGGCAGGCGCATGTCGAGGAGGCGCTCAAACGCGAGGAGGAGGCGTTCAACAAGACGCTGGATCGGGGGATTGAGCTCTTCGAGCGCGAGGCGGCAATTCTGTTGGGGAGCGCGGGCTTCCAGCCCGCAACAGGCGGCTTCCAGCCGCCGCCAGCCCCCGGTATTCGCTACTGGAAGCGCCGCCTTCCTCACTACGAGCGCCCGCACGGAATCTATCACGTGACTTTTTCCACGCGGAATCACCGGGTGTTGAGCGCGGCGGCGCGGGAGGCGGTGCTCAGCGCGTTTCGCTACTTCGACGGCTCGCGCTACGAACTCTATGCCCTCTGCGTGATGCCCGACCACGTTCACGTGATTCTCCAACCGATGATTAAATCCGGGGAAGCGGAGGGTGACCCGATCTTCCATGGGCTGAGCGAGATTTTCCATTCGGTGAAGTCGTTTTCGGCGAATCGAATCAACGAGATCGAGAGCACACCGCGAGCGCAGGTGTGGGAGGCGGAATACCACGATCGGCTCATGCGATCCGACGCGGATGTCGAGGAGAAGTTCCACTATGTGCTGTCGAATCCGTGGCGCAGCGGGATCGCGGGGGACGCGGAGAGCTACGACTGGATTTGGTGGCGCGGTGGGGATGGGGGCGGCCTTGAGGAGGGTTCCCGGCAGGATGCCGGGAACGGCGGGCAGGATGCCCGCGCTCCCCGGATCTCCGGCGCGTTCGCCTTTCGGCTCTACGATGAGCAGGGCTTCCCGCTCGATCTCACCGAGCTGATGGCTCGCGAGCGCGGGCTGACGGTGGACACCGCCGGTTTCGAAAAGCTCATGGACGAGCAGCGCGCCCGGGCTCGCGCCGCGCAGAAGAAGCAGGTCATCGAGCTTTCGCAGATCGAGACGAAAGCGCCGACGGTCTTTCTCGGATACGATCATGCGCATACCGGCGCGGAC
>JAQTOP010000149.1 GCA_028713285.1 Terrimicrobiaceae bacterium | reverse complement strand
CCACGCACCGAAGCTCAGGCGGCTGCGGCATGGAGCCGGACGGTTGCGCCCTCGGCATGGGCCTGGCGGACGATCCAGCCGCCGCCGACGACCCGGTCGCCGACGTAGAGGACGGCGGCCTGGCCGGGCGTGACGGCCCGCTGGGGCTCGGCGAGGCGCACGCGATGGCGGCCGTCTTCCGAGGGCTCGACGACCGCGGCGGCGCCGGGGTGCGCGTAACGGATTTTGACCGTGACCTCCAGCGGCTCGACGGGCGAGGGGATGTGCCAGTTCGCGTTGTCGATCTCGAAGGCGTCGCGCACGAGTTCGCTCTCCGGGCCGACGATCACGCGGGAGCGCTCGGCATCGATGTCGATGACGTAAAGCGGATGCGGCGAGCCGCCGGGCAGGCCCTTCCGCTGGCCAATGGTGAACATTTCGACGCCGTCGTGCGGTCCGAGAAATCGCCCCTCGGTATCGTAAATGCCGCCTGCGTGAAACTCCTCCCCGCCGAGATGGCTGCGGAGGAAGGCGCGGTAGTCATTGCCGGGGACGAAGCAGATTTCCTGGCTATCCACTTTATCCGCGACCTTGAGGCCGAGGTCGCGGGCGATGGCGCGGATTTCGGGCTTCGTCATGCCGCCGAGCGGGGTGAGGGCGCGCCGGAGCTGCGGCTGGCGGAGGCTGAAGAGGAAGTAGCTCTGGTCCTTCCGGTCGTCGAGGCCGCGGCGCAGCACGGCGCGGTCGTCGTGGTGCTCGATGATCGCGTAGTGGCCGGTGGCGATGTAGTCGGCGCCGAGGGCCTGCGCCTTCGTCCAGAGATTGCCGAACTTGAGCTTCTCGTTGCACATCACGCACGGATTCGGCGTGCGACCGGCGCGGTATTCGCTCGAGAAATAATCGATGACGAGTTTTTCGAACTGGTCGGCCTCATCCACGACGTAATGCGGGATGCCGAGGGAATGGGCGACGCCGCGGGCATCGGCGATGGCGGAGGGGCCGCAGCATTTATCCTCGGCGCGCGAGATGCAGTCCTGCGGCCAGACCTTCATGGTCACGCCGATGACATCCCATCCATCGCGCTTGAGCAGGTGGGCGGTGACACTGGAATCCACCCCGCCGCTCATGCCGACGAGCACGCGCCTGCCGTTGCCGTTCATTCGAGCCGGAGAATATGGCGGGCCCATGCCGCGGCGTCAAACTCCACGACATGCAGGCGGCCGCTGCGGCATGGGTCAGGCGTCCGGTCGGACGTGCAAACGGCGCCGGATCGAAAAAAGGAAAAGCGCCACGAGGACACCGCCCATCGCGAGAAACATGGCGGTGTGCGGTTCCGGCACCGAGTAGGTCACGGTCAATGTCGGCGCGGTGTCCGGTATCGTGGACTCGTGGGTAAAAAATTGGCGGTTCGTGCGGCTGGTGGACTCGTCGCCGCGGACGATCCAGCCGAAGTTGTCGGAGGGCGAGGCCACCCAGGCCTGGACGTCCGCGAGCATCCCCGCGCCGCTCCAGGCAAAGTCGGTCAGCTCGGTGGTCACGCTGGTCGTGGCGCTGGCGGTGGCGATGAAGTCGCCGCCAGCGGTGGTCCAGGCGGGGCCCTGGTCGAAGAAACGGGTGAGCCAGGTCGCATCGCCGGGCTGGGCGGCGACGCCGGAGCCGCTGCCGCTGCCGGAACCCGCGTCCGATGCGGAGTTCTCGCCCCACGACGCCAGGGCCCGGTGGAGGGAAACGAGGCGGGCGGAATCGCCGGAGGGCGCCTTCGTGAGCGTGAGGCTGAGGGAAACGCCCTCGATCACCGCGTTCGCGGGGATGGAGGAAAGGTCAAACCGCAGCAAGCCGCGCCGGGACTCCGCACTGCCGTTGGTGCCGACAATGAACGAGACGCCGCCGCCGTTGGCGTTGTTGATTCCGCTGTCGCTGTAAATGCTGGTGTCGTGAACGGAGGAAATGCTGACGATTGTCGCCGCTGCCGAAAGCCGGGACGCGAACCATAGGGCGGAGACGAGGACAATGGGTTTCATGAAAATACGTGCAATCGCCGGTCGCCGCGGCCAGGGCGCCGGTCGCAGCCATCGCCGGGCTTCGGCGCCGCAGCGCAGGGGCAGGCGTCGCAGCTACTTCGGGGTTTGCGTTGATGGAGGTGGTTGCCTTGCGGTGGCCGGCGGCTGCGTTGGCGGATTGGGGCAGACGAACTTGCCGTTTTGCTTGAGGATGGCGCGGATCTTTTTCTTGACGTTCATGTTGCCGAACAGCGCGTTGAGCGTCTTGCAGCACGCCACGAGGTTGTCCGGATGGTCGAAGCCGCCTGCCGACGCCGGGACGAGATGCTCGATGCTCGCCTCGGACTTTGGCAGGGACCGGTTGCAGAAGAAGCAATGCTGCCCCTGAACAAACATCATGCGCTGGAGAGGAGTCGTGGCCATCGGGATCCGTTTTCGGTCGTGGGTGTCTCGGTGCGGCTGGCAGTGCCGAACGCCCCAGCTCAGCTATCCCGCCGAAGCCTTCGATTCAAGAAAAGACGCGAACAGCAAGGTCCATCCTCGTGACCCCGTGCCATTGGGCTGCAATCGAGGGCGACCTCCAGACCGTCGTCACCCTGCCGAAGCGCATCTTCGAGCGCTACGCGCGGCTTCGTCGAGCCGGAGGACATCCCCGCCAGCGTGGCGGATTCTGGAGATTGTTGAAGAGATGAAGGCGCTGGTAGCCTCAGGGCCATGAACCAAAGGGACAAAAAGGGCATAATGAACAAAAGGCCCGCGCCATCGTGGAAGGCTCCACCTTCAGTCCCTGTTGTCCCTTCCGGCCCTTCCAACCCCGAAGGCTTCATTCCGCCTCACGGCGGCTACGAGGCTCTGCACTCCTACCAAAAGGCCATCATCGTGTATGACGCCACACGCTGCTTCTGCCGCCGCTTCATCGACAAAAAAGACCGCACCTTCGACCAGATGGTGCATGCCGCCCGCTCCGGCAAACAGAACATCGTTGAAGGCAGCCAGATTTCCAGCACCTCGAAGGAACTCGCAGTCGCCAAAGGGGTCGGCAGTCGCCAAAGGGGTCGCAGTCGCCAAAGGGGTCGGTCCTATAAGATACATCTTGACGACGAGGCAGGAGGCGATGAAATGAGAAGATGGCGCGGAAACCACGGCTGGAATTTGCGGGAGCGCTGTATCATGTGATCAGTCGGGGGAACTACCGGAAGGCGTTGTTCGAGGAGGAGGGGAGCTTGAGGGCGTTTGAGAAAGCGCTTTTCGAGGCGTGCGGGAAATGTGGATGGCGGGTGCATGCATATGTGGTGATGAGCAACCACTACCACTTGGCATTGGAGACGCCGGAGGCCAATCTAGTGGAGGGTATGCGCTGGC
>JAQTOP010000148.1 GCA_028713285.1 Terrimicrobiaceae bacterium | reverse complement strand
CCGCCGGCTGCAATCGCGCTCGCGATCTGGCCGCCGGCCGAGCGGCCGAGCAGGACGACGCGGTCCGGGTCGATGCCGAATCGCGCCGGGTCTGCTCGCAGGAAATCGATCGCGGCAAGAAGGTCGTCCCGTTGATCCGGCCACACGCCATTCGGAACGAGGCGGTAGTCCACCGCCGCCACCGCATAGCCGCGGGCGGCGAGCCAGCGATTCCAGCCGGCGAGTTCGTGTGAGGAGCCGGCCATCCAGCCGCCGCCGTGCGCGATCACCACGAGCGGCGCTGCGGTCGGCGTCCGTGCGGCATAAAGGTCGATTCCGAGCGGTCCTCCCGGCCCCTCGATCATCAATCGTTCGCAGACCGGGCGGTGCGAAACGTGCGGACGGAAGAGATCGCGCAGCCGGAAGATCGCGCGATCCGTGCCGAATGCGGCATCCAGTTCGCGCCGAATCCGCGGCGCGGCGAGCGCCGCGCGAATCGCCGGCGTGAGCAGGAGCCCCGCAGACAGCACGGCCAGCGCTGTGGCGCTAACACCGGCAGGGGATTCGCGGGGCGCGACGATCGCGAGGCCTAGCGCGCCCATGGCGAACCAATGCCCGAGTTCGGTCGCGCCGACCGAAAGAAAAACGAGTGGCAGTGTCGGAGCGCGGACCACCGCCAGCGCGCTGAAGCCGAAAAGACCGAGAGCGACGAGGAGGCAGAGCGGTTCGATCATGAGCAATGGGACATGCACCCTCCGGCGCGGGGGAAGGCCAGCTTACGAGGCGATCAGCAGCTTGAAGAGATGAAAGGCCAGGAACGCCACGCCGATCGACGCGGCGATGACGATGAGCAACAGCCCGGCGATGAGCGCGGTGACGAAGGCCCAGTCCGCCGCGGTCGAGCTGCCGGACGCGCTCCCGCCGCCGTGGCGCTCGAGGAGCTCGTAATTGCGCCGGTTCGATTTGAAGAAGGCCGAGAACAAGTCGCCCGCGCCGGGGATTGCGCCGACGAGCGAGTTGATCAACACATTGAGCGCCATGCGCACGAGCACGATGCGCGGCACGCCCGCGCGCAGGCCGTGGAGCAGGATCATTGACGAGAGGACCGCCGTCGAACTGTCGCCAAACCCCGGGATGAGACCGATGATTGGATCGAGGCCGATGCGAAATCGGGTGCCGGGAATGGGAATCAAATCGTCGAGGAGCCATGCAATGAGCCGCGAGAGGTCGGGGATGTCGCGGCCGTTCTTCGGCGGCAGGATTTCAAAATCGATCGGTTTGGTCTCCACAGGCACCCGTGAGAATCGCGCACGCTGGCGATTTGGCAATCCCTCCCGCTATTCCAGGGCCGCCCGCACCTCGGCGGCGGCGCGCCACCCCGTCTCCATCGCGCCATGGACGGTGCCGCTCGATCCGAGCGTGTTCGTCGCCTCGCCGGCGAAAAAGATTTTTCCTCCCAGCGGGCGGGCGAGGGCCTCGCGCACGGCCTCGGTGGTTTGCATCGTCGGGTAGCTGTAGAGCCCGCGAATCCAGGGATCCGCGCCCCAGTCGGCGATGAGGCCGCGCTCGAAGGAATGGGAGGCGATCTTCGCGCCGAAGACTTCGTCGAGTTCCTCGAGCGCGAAGCGCACGGGATCGACGCTCATGTTATCGAGCGCCTCGGCGCGCGCGCCGCCGACGAAGGCGGTGAGCACGTGCGCGGAGTCGGATCTGCCTTTGCACGCGGTCCAGAATTGCGGGAGGAATCCGTCGGTGTGCAGGAAATACATGCGCTCCTCCCAGAACCGGTGCTTGAACTTGAGGATGATCTTCATGCCCGTGTCCATCCCGATGGAGTCGGCCGCGGCGACCTTCTCGGGCGGAAGTTGCGGCGAAAAATGCAGGAGGCGTTCGCGGAGAATGGTGAGCGGAACGGTGACGACGACCGCACGGGCGGCATGCTCCTCGCTATTCTGCAAACGCACGCGCGGGGCGTCGCTCCACTCGATGGCGGCGATGGGCGAGTTCAGCCGGATGCGCCCTTCGAGCCGCGCGATCATTGGCTGGAACAGGTCGAGGTAGCGGCCGCGGAGGGTGTAATTCGTCTCGCGCGCCTCCCAGCCGCGCTGGTAGGTCGCGAAGCCGCGCATCGCGAGGCGGTCGAGCGTGGTGCCGTGCTCGACGCCGAGCCGCGATTCGAGGTAGTGCCACGCGCGGCGCGGGAAGTGCGAGCGGATGAGGAATTCCTCCGCGCTCCAGTTCTCGCCGCGATAGGCGCCGAGGTTGTCGATCACATCGAACGCGCGCTTCACGTCGGGGTCGATCTGCGCCTGGTCGAGCGAGCGCAATTCGCCGTCGAGCCGCAGCACGTCGTCGGTGGTGATGTGATGCACAGTCTCCATGCCGAGCGCCTTCGCGGCCTCGGCGACGGGGTTGTCCGGTCCATGCACTTCCTCCGCGCCGAGTTCGATCGGCACGTCGGCAAACCCCTCGAGCGAACGCACGCGGCCGCCGAGGTGATCCGACGCCTCGAAAATGATCGCGTCGTGCCCGGCCGCGACGAGCGCATCCGCCGCGCACAGGCCCGCCGCGCCGGCGCCGATGACGATTACGCGCATGGTTGTTCCTCCATTGGCAAAAATTCAGGCGTCCACCGCGTGCGCCATGAGATCTTCGAGCGAGACAAATTCGAGCACCGAGGCGTGCGTGGCGTGGAGACGCACCGGCGGAGCGACGCCTGCCTCGAGGGCCTCGGCCCAGCGGCCCACGCACAGGCACCAACTGTCGCCGGGCTGGAGACCGGGGAACCCAAATTCCTCACGGGGCGTCACGAGATCGTTGCCGCGCTCGTAGGAGAAGCGCAGGAACTCCTCGGTAATCTGCGCGCAGACCGTGTGCAGATTGTGATCGCCTGGGCCGGTGTGGCAGAAGCCGTCGCGGAAAAAGCCCGTCGCGCGATCCGCGCAGCAGCACTCAAGATCGCTGCCGATTACGTTGCTGGCCATGGTGCGTGATTACGGAGCGGACGGTGGAAAATGGTCGAGCGGCCTGCCGCCGTATTGCTGGACGAGGGCGGCGAGCGCGCCGGTGAAGCCGGCGTTGTAGTCCAGCGCGACTTCGTTGGTGATGTAGTTGCCGCGGTCGTCCACGTAGGCGGCATCGTCGGGCGCATTCGGGCCGCCGACCAGCGCGCCGTAGAGGACGTGGCGGTTCGGCGCCGGGTCGCCGGGATTTTCCGTGCCCGAGGCGGCGCGATGGTGCGCGCAGACCGGCGGATTTGCGCCGAAGCCGACGACGTAGCTGCTGCGGCGGGGGTTGTCGCCGAGGATGTAGCGAATCTGCCGCACCGCGAAGGCGCGGCAACGGTCGGCGTGCTTCGCGCCGGGCGTCTGCGCGTA
>JAQTOP010000090.1 GCA_028713285.1 Terrimicrobiaceae bacterium | reverse complement strand
GAGAACTTCGAGTCGATCCACAACCACAACGCCTACGCCCTCATCGAAAAGCCGCCGCAGGGTCCGGCATGAGAATTGCGCCGGATCGAAGCATGTTGCGGTCTCCCACAAAAACCGGCATCCGATAAGAGCCATGATCACCCGGCGCGCGCATCCCTTCACCCACCAGCACGGCGAGCACAAGCTCCGCTACGGCCATCCGCTCCCCTTCGGCGTCAGCCTGATTCCGGACGCGATCAACTTCTCGATCTACTCGGCGCACGCGACCGATTGCACGCTGGTGCTGTTCAACAAGGGCGAGCCGCAGCCGTTCGTCGAGATTCCGTTCCCCACTGAGTTTCGCATCGGGCACGTGTGGGCGATGATCGTTTACGACCTGGACCACACGCAGATCGAATACGGCTACCGTTTCGGCGGCCCGAACGACAGGAAAACCGGCAACCGATACGACCGCTCCCACATCCTGCTCGACCCCTTCGCGCGCGCCATTGGCGGCAGGGACGTGTGGATGCAGCCGACGAACCATGGCGGCGCCTACTCGCTGCGGGCGCGGGTTTGCGACGAGGATTTCGATTGGGATCACGACCGGCCCCTGCGCGTGCCGGCGACGGACCTCGTGATCTACGAGATGCACGTGCGCGGCTTCACCCGGCACGATAGCTCGGGCGTGAAGCACCCCGGCACCTTCGCCGCGATTCGGGAGAAGATTCCCTACCTCCAGTCCATCGGGGTGAATTGCATCGAGCTGATGCCGGTCTTCGAATTCGACGAGAGCGAGAACACACGCACGAATCCGACGACCGGGGAGGCGCTGTGCAATTACTGGGGCTACAGCACGGTGGGCTTCAACGCCGCCAAGGCCGGCTACGCCGCCGCCGGCGCGAAGGGCGGCCAGGCCGACGAATTCAAGCAGCTCGTGAAAGATCTGCACAAGGCGGGCATCCAGGTCGTGCTGGATGTCGTGTTCAACCACACCGCCGAGGGCGGCGAGGACGGGCCCACGCTCTCATTCCGCGGCATCGACAACAAAACCTTCTACATGCTGCTGCCCGACGGCAGCTATGCGAACTTCACCGGCTGCGGAAATACGGTGAACTGCAACCACCCGGTCGTCCGCACTTTCATTCGCAACGCCCTTGCCTACTGGGCCGCCGAGTTCCACGTGGATGGGTTCCGCTTCGACCTCGCATCCGTGCTCGCGCGCGATTCCGACGGCACCCCGCTCGCCGACCCGCCGCTCATCGAGGAGCTCGCCCACGCGCCAATTCTTGCGAACTGCCACCTCATCGCCGAGGCATGGGACGCCGGCGGCCTCTATCAAGTCGGCCATTTTCCCGACTACGGCCGCTGGATGGAATGGAACGGTAAATACCGCGACGCCGCGCGGCGGTTCTTGAAGGGCGATTCCGGCGTCACCGGCGAGATGGTGCAGCGCATCCTCGGCTCTCCCGATTTGTATCAGGCCGCGGGGCGCAAGCCGACCGCGTCGGTGAACTTCATCACGTGCCACGACGGCTTCACGCTGCGCGACCTGTATTCCTACAACGAGAAGCACAACCTCGAGAACGGCGAAAGCGGCCGGGACGGGACGGATTGGAACGCGAGCTGGAATTGCGGCGCGGAGGGAGAAACGGACGATGCGGCCGTCCTCGCGCTGCGCCTGCGCCTGCAGAAGAACGCGCTTGCGCTGCTCTTTCTCAGCCAGGGCGTGCCGATGATCTACATGGGCGACGAATGCGGACGGACCCAGCGCGGCAACAACAACGCCTATTGCCACGACGAACCCTGGAACTGGCTCGACTGGTCGCTCACCGAAAAGAGCACCGGCCTCCTGCGTTTCCACCGCGCGCTCGCCGCCTTCCGCGCGGCCCAGCCCGCGCTGCGCCGGGAGGAATTTCTCACCGGTCGCGACACGGTCGGCAGCGGCTATCCCGACGTGAGCTGGCACGGCGTGAAGGCATGGAAACCCGACTGGACCCTCGACAGCCGCACCGTCGCATTTCTGCTTTGCGGACGGCACACAAAGGCTGTTGGCGGGCCGCCGCATTTTCTCTACGCCGCATTCAACATGTATTACGAGCCGCTTAAGTTCGAGCTGCCTGTGCTGCCCAAAAAAATGACGTGGTTCCGCGCAATCGACACCTCCCAAGCCGAACCGGACGACATTTCGACGCCAGATCAGGAGCCGCTGCTCGCCGACCAAACGACGCTCGTCCTGACCGATCGCTCTGTCGCCGTGCTCATCGGGAGATAGCCACCCGTCCACCCGCGGCGCGAACTGGAAAAATCACTTGCGTCCCGGCAGACCCGGGCATACCTTCGCCACCTTTTTCCATCCAGCGCATGAGTCATGGCCAGTAAGCAACCCGCGAAAGCAGTAAGAGCCGCCCCGAAACCGCCCTCCAAAAAGGCCAGTCCCGCGGCCAGGAAACCTGCGCCGGTAAAGAAAGTCGCCGTCAGTAAAATCCCCCGGAAGAAAACCCAGCCGAAGGCCGAAACTCCAAAGGCCAAAGCCGTCCCTACGAAACCCGCTGTGAAATCCGCTCCAAAAAAAGCGCCCGCCAGACCGTCCGCTGTCGCGAAGAAGCCCGCGGCCAAACCCTCTCCCAAGCCCGCCGTCGCGAACAAACCGAGCCCGGTGCCGGTCGCAAGGATTACGAAGCCCGTGGATCGCGTCGCCGTGAAGCTCACGCCCTTCCTTGCAAACCAGCGCCAGAAGCTTCTCATGCTCAAGGACACGCTCCTGGACAGCATGAACGGTGTCGCCCGCGACAGTCTTCGCTCCCAGACGGGTGGCGATGCCTCCGCCTTCGGCATGCACCAGGCCGATGCCGGCAGCGACGCCTACGACCGCGATTTCGCGCTCAGTCTCCTCTCGCAGGAGCAGGACAGCCTCTACGAGATCAACGAGGCGCTCAAGCGAATCGACGCCGGCAACTACGGGGTCTGCGAAATGTCGGGAAAACAGATATCGAAACCCAGGCTTGAAGCGCTGCCCTTCACCCGCTACACGATCGAGTGCCAGGCGGAAATCGAGAAGCGCAACCGCTACCAGCGCAACCGCCAGCCCGTCACCTCCCTGTTCGGCTTGACCGACGAGGACTCCGACGGCGAAGAAGAAGAAACCACCGCCGACAGCAAGGAAAAGGACTAACATGGGCCAGGACATCATCACCATCGAGTGCACCGAAGCGAAGGCCGAGGGGAAGCCCGCGTCCCGCTACATGACTACCCGGAATAAGAAGAGCCCGAAGACTCCGACCCGGTTGGAAAAGAAAAAATACAACCCCTTTCTCAAACGGCAGACGCTTCACCGCGAGATCAAGTAATATGCAGCCGAAAAACGCCAAACGCCGCGCCAACTTCCGTCGCGCGAACCGCACGATGCCTCGACGCCGCATCGACCTCACCGTCGAAGCCATCGATTACAAGAATCCCGATCAGCTCCGCCGCTTCGTCACCGAGAGCGGCAAGATCGTTCCGCGCCGCCTCACCGGCATGCCCGCGCACCTGCATCGCAAGATCACCAACGCCATCAAGCGCGCCCGCAACGTGCTCCTGATGAAATAGATTTCCCCACCCAAAAGGAGCCCCGGCAGCCATCGGCAGCCGGGGCTTTTTTGCTGGCATCGGGAACGCTCGCGAGACGCCTCACGAATCCAGCAGCACGGTCAGGATTTCAAACGGCCTGAAGTTGAGGAGCACGCCGTCGTCCCGCATCTGCAAAGGATCGGAGGATTCCTCCAATAGATTCGCCAGACGGGCTCTCGTGACCGGGAGCGATGTCGCGAGCCGGGCCTTCCCCCGCGCGCCATGGCATTCGTAGAGCCTGACGACCAGCGCATCGGAGTCCTCGGCTTTCTTGACGGTGTCGATGATCAGATGCGGCGAATCGACCGAGAACCAGCTTTGTTCCGCGATGCCGCCCTGAACGGGAATCCAGGGGTTGTTGAACTCACTGGCCCGCCGCACGACGCCCGCCTCCTGCAGCGATCCCGCGTGGGGGAAAAGGGCAAAGCGGAAGAAATGCCGTCCCAGGTCGGCCGTGGGATCCGGCGACTCCACCCCGCGCAACAGCGAGATGCGCATGACATTTCCGTGGACCGCGTAGCCGTATTTTGAATCCGTGAAGAGCGACGCGCCGTAACCCGTCTCGCTGAGATCGATCCACTTGTGCGCGCTCACTTCGAAGCGGGCCATGTCATGGCTGTTGCCGAAGTGCGTGGGCCGCGTGACATGGCCGAACTGAATCTCGAAAGCGGCTTCCGGCGCATGAACCGCGACGGGAAATTCCACCTTCAAGAACTGCTTCCGGTGCTGCCAGTCCACGTCGCACTCGAACTCGATCCGATCCTCCAGGTTGCTGAGGAAGATACGTTGCGTCATCGAGCTCTTGCCGAACCGGTGCTTGAACTCGAGCCCGGCGCGCAATGGCCCCTTCTCGAGTATGCGGACCCGCTCCGCCGGCGGCAGATCTTCCCGTTTTTCGAGATGAAAAATGTCCACGTCCCAGGCGTCGAAAGCTGTCGGATGATCGTCGAACAACACGAACTGATTGGCGCGATGCGGCGCATCGATAACTTCGCGCCCGTTGCGCTTGTCCGTGAGGCCGATCAACTGGCCGCCCGGCGAGAATTCCGCCCGCAGGTTTCCGTTCTCGAGCACGAAGGCATTGGCGATCTTCTTCGCGGAGGCGGGATTGATGACCGCGGGCGCGTCCCGCAATGGCGCTGCGCCGCATGCGGGTGCCGTGGCCGGCGCGAGGAAGGTGCCCTTCCAAGTTTTCTGCGCGCCGGGGGTGGCCGTCTTCTCCAGCTCGACCAGCCCGCTGCGCTCCCATCCGCAGGTATTGATGAGCGAGAGTCCACCGCCTTTCCGGTCGATCAGCGCTTCCACCGCCTTGTTCTCAAGGATCGCCGCCCGTGCGATGACTTCCGCATAATCCCGCTTCGATTCCTCGTGGACCTCGCGAATCGAGGAGCCTGGCAGGATGTCGTGAAATTGATTCAACAGGACGATCTTCCACAGCCGCTCGAGCTCGGCGGCGGGATAGGCCTGGCGCCTGGTCTGACGGGCGACAGCCGCGAGCATTTCCACGCCGCGCAATAGGAATTCGCAGCGGCGATTGTCGCGTTTATTGGCGGCCTGGGTCGTATAGGTGCCGCGGTGAAGCTCGAAATAGAGCTCGCCCTCGACGACCGGCGCCGATCGGAGGCGGGCTTCCAATCTCTGGAAAAATTCCAGGCTGGTGCGCTGCTTTGTGCGGGGAAATCCCTGCAGGTCGCCGACTCGATCCAGCACCTCCAACATGTGCGTGGTCGGCCCTCCCCCGCCGTCACCGTATCCGTAGAGGAGAAAGCCTTCGTTCGTCCGATCATGATCCACAACACCTCGTTCATGGATGAGCAGATCCTGCACGATCGCCTGGCCGCACAGCGCGTTGTAAGTCTCCGTCGGCGGAAAATGCGTCAGCACGCGGCTGCCGTCGATGCCCTGCCAAAGGAAGTTTTGATGGCGGGGTTTGTTGAATTGATTCCACGCAAGCTTCTGCGTGAGAAAATAGTCCATGCCGGCCTGCTTGATGATCTGAGGCAGCGCGCCGCTGTAACCGAAGACATCGGGATTCCAGAACTCCTTGCAGTCCCAGCCAAACTCCTTGCGAAAAAATCGCTTCCCGTGAAGAAACTGGCGGACCAGCGATTCCCCGCTCGGGATGTTGCAGTCCGGCTCGATCCAACTCCCGCCTACCGGAATCCATTGTCCCCGTTTGACCGCCGCCTTGATTCCCGCGTAGATCGTCGGGAATTCGTCCTTCATCCATTGATACTGCTGGGCCTGCGAGCAGGAGAATTTGTAATTCGGATACCGCCGCATGTAGCTCAACACCGTGGAGAAACTGCGGGCGCATTTCCGCCTCGTTTCGGCCAGCGGCCAGAGCCATGCGGTATCGATGTGGGAATGGCCGATGGCGCTCATCTCGTGGGCGCAGGTGGCATTCCGATGGCTGTAGATCTCCTTCAACAAAGGCCGGATTTTTTTCCAGGTCGAGCGGTCGTCCGGGTCGGAAATGTTGCAAATTTCGTTGAGCTTTTCGACGAGATATCCGTGCCAGACGGGGAGATTTCCGGGCACGTGATGTCCCAACCACGGATGGCCCGGACGGTTCTCCAGGACCAAAGCCCGCACATACTGCACCGGCACAAGGAGATCGTGAAAAAGATCCCACGCCTCCTGATCGAACAACGCCAGCTCGGCTCCCGTGAAGGCATACTCGTTCGTTCCCTGCGATCCGCCCAGGCCGTTGCAGGCAGCCTCCACTTGTAACGCGATTTTTCCGCCGCGGACGATTTCCCGCGGCAGTCGCGCGTCGATCCGGCCTCCGTCCTCGAAGGTCGGGCCGCCTTCGTAGTTGAGTCCCTGCGCCGGTTTGCCGTCGATCCAGAGCAATCCCTCCGACTCGCCATGGAACAGCAAATCCACCGGACGATTCCGCCACGCCGCGGGCACTTCGCCTTGCAACTTGAACCAGAAGGTCGCCCAGAGCGGCTGCAGGATGATTTTTTTTCGAACCGGGCGGTATGTCAGCTTTTGAGCTTCCGCGTAGGATATGCGATCCACCGGGCCGGCCACATCGACCTTCAGCGGAACCCGCTCGGGACGGATGGCTTGCTGGAACCGGTTCGTGAATTGCTCGATGCGCCGAATGGTGAGCGCGCTGTGTTTTAGCATGGGGTTAGTTCGACTCATCCGTTTCCTCCTTCTCGGATTTCTCCTCACCCCCTTTATCCGGCGCGAAGATCGACTTCAAAACCTTGCCGATGAGCGGCGCAGCGTGCGAGCCGCCGTGGATTCCGTTGTCACCCGGCTCGCCCTCATAGACGGCGGCGAAGGCGTAGCGCGGATTCTCGGCCGGTGCGAAGCCGGCAAACCACGCGGCCGTGCGCTGCTTTTCCTTCGGGCCCCATTGGGCGGTGCCGGTCTTTCCGGCGACGTGAATGCCCTCGACCTGCGCCTTGTGCGCAGTGCCGTTTCCGTTCTCGGTCACGGCGACGAGCGCCTTCCGGAGCTGATCCATGATCTCGGGCTTGATCGCCAGATCGTCGCGCACGCGGTCCGGGTAGGCGGCGACGACCTTGTTGTCGAGGCTCTGGATTTGCATCACGAGGCGGCTCTGGTGAAACTGGCCGCCGCTGGAGATCACACCGTAGGCCTGCGCCATCTGGAGCGGGGTGATCAGGATGTCGCCCTGGCCGATGCTCATGTTCGCGAGGTCACCCTGGAGGATTTTGCGTTTCTGCACGCGCAGCATGTAAGTGTCGTTCGGGATGTTTCCCCTCTCCTCGGCCTTGAGCGGCAGGCCGGTGCGCTGGCCGAGGCCCAGCCGGCCGGTCCAGTTGATGATCGACTTCGAGCCCATCTTCAGGCCGGCCTGAATGAACCAGGTGTTGCAGGATTGCGTGAGCGCCTCGACGAAATTCAGGGACCCGGCGTCGTTCTTCTTCCAGTTGTGGAAAACGAAATTGCCGATGGACAGCGCGGTCGGGCAGCCGAACTCCGTGCCGGGTTTGAGCTTGCCCTCCTCGAAGCCCGAGAGGCCGACGAATGTCTTGAACGTCGATCCCGGCGGATACGCGGAGCGATACGCGCGCGGCAGCAGCGGCACCGCCGGATCTTTCTGCACCGCGTCGAACGCCTGCTGGTTCACGAACGGCACGAACATATTCGGGTCGAACGTCGGCCATGAGGCGAGCGCGAGGATTTCGCCGGTGTTCGGATCGATAAGCACGATCGCGCCGCGCTTCGCATTTTTCGACAGCACGTTCTCGCACAGGGCCTGGAGGTCGCGGTCGAGGGTCGTGATCACGTTGTAGCCCGGCACCGGCGGCCGGGCGATTCGCTCCGAGGTCTTGCGCCCGTTCTCGTCGAAGGTCACGTGCAGCAGGCCGGGCTGGCCGCGGAGTTCGTTGTCATAAATCTGCTCGAGGCCCTCGCGCCCTTCGCTGTTCGGGAAAATGACGTCTCCGTTTTCGATGGGCCGCAGCGACAGCGGCGCCTGCCGGCCGACGTAGCCGACGATGCCGCCGGCGAGCGGACCCTCGGGATAGAATCGCACGTAGGTCTGGCGCAGGATGAGTGTCGGCGTCACGCCCTTCGCCACCACGGCGAGTTCCTGGGGTTTGAGATCCTCCGCGATGTCGTAGGGAAGCACGCCGCGGTTTTTGTAATGGTCGAGGACGGACTTCTCATTGAGCCCGATCTCGCGGCCCAGCAAACCCTTCGCGAGCGTCACCTGCTGCCGGGCGAACTCGATCACCTGCTTGTCGGTGAAATCCAGCGGCGTTGGAAAGCTAATCGCGAGGTTGTAGCTCATGCGCGACTGCGCGAACGGCTTGCCGTTGCGGTCCGTGATGAGCCCGCGCGGCGCCGGGATGCCGAGCTGCCAGGTGCGCGCCTGCTTTTGCGTCTCCCAGGTGGGTTTCGGATTCTCGACCGTGCCGCTGTTGTCGAGCACGGCCTCCTGCCCCGTGGCGACGGCGACGAGACCCGAAAAGAAGGCAAGGCGGAGGAGCAACTTCATGAAAAACGAGTAGAAAGAGCTAAAGCAGCGGCCCGGCTGACGCAACCTCGGACAGAATTTCAGCGGACGGGCGGACGAGGCGTCGCCACCTGCCTCAACGTCGATCGGCAACCGGCACACGGCGCCGGCGTGGCCGGGTTGATCGCGCCCCCGGCGCCCGAACGGACAGGGCCGGTCGCATGGCAGCCGCCGCCCCGTTTCCCGCGAGCGCCGCGATAGATCAGAATCAACGCGCCGCCCACGCTGACTCCGACGAGCAAAAGATCAGCGAGGTTCATGAAATTCGTGAGGCGATTTGAAATACAAGAACGGCGGCGACCCACGCCAGCGCGGTGAGATATACGAAAGCAAAGACGGCCCAGCGCCGGCCGGACTCGCGGGCGATGACGGCAAGCGTCGAGCCGCATTGCATGCAAAGGGCGAAGAAAATCATCACCGAGAGCGCCGTCGCGAGAGTGAACACCGGGCGTCCAGCGAGAGCCCCATCGGTCCACTTCGCCTTGCGCAACGCGTCGCGCAGCGAGTCGCCCTGCGCGTCCTCGCCGAGGTGGTAAATGATCCCGAGCGTGGAAACGATCACCTCGCGCGCGGGAAAACTCGCGAGCACGCCGACCGTGATTTTCCAATCGAATCCCGCCGGCGCAAAAAGCGGCTGCACAGCCTTGCCCGCCCTGCCGAGGAAGCTCTGCTCGAGGTAGTTGGCGGCGATTTCGTGATCGAGCGCGGCCTGCAATACGGCGTCGTTCGCCGCGAGACGCGCTTCGATGGCGCCCGGGGTGGTCGTCGCGGCGGTCGCGGTCGCGGCGACGAATTCCCTGCGCGTTTCGTCAACGATCCGGGCCGGTCGCGGAAAATACAACGCCGCCCAGATAAGAATGCTCATCGCGAGGATCACGGTGCCCGCGCGTTTGAGGAATTCGCGACCGCCTTCCCACATGCGCCACAGCACGTCCTTCGGATGGGGCATGCGATACGGCGGCAACTCCAGCAGGAACGGCTGCACGCGAATCTTGAGCACTTTGCGGTTGAAAAACCAGGCCGCCGGAAGCGCCACCACGAGCCCCACGAGGTGCATCGCAAAAAGCACAAGCGCGGCAACGGTCGCGCCATACACCGGCTGGATGAACGCGCCGATCATCAGCACATAGACCGGCAGCCGCGCGGAGCAGCTCATGAGCGGCGCGACGAGCACCGTGAGCAGACGGGCCTTGGGGTCCTCGATGGTCCGCGTCGCGAGCACGCCCGGCACCGCGCAGGCGTAGCTCGAAAGCAGCGGGACGAAGCTCTTGCCGTTCAGGCCGCACCAGCCGAAGAGGCGGTCCATCAGGAATGCCGTGCGCGCCAGGTAGCCCGTGTCCTCGAGCAGCGCGATGAAGAAAAAGAGCAGAAAAATCTGCGGCAGGAAGACGATCACGCCGCCCGCGCCGGCGATCGCGCCGTCGCACACGAGCGACTGGAACATCGGCGTGCCGGCCAGCAAGGGTCGCACCCAGCCTCGCAGCAGGGCGGCCGCCGCCTCGATGCCATCCATCGCCGGCGTGGCAAACGTGTAGATCGATTCGAAGACGACGAACATGAGGCCGGCAAAAATCAACAGCCCGCTCACGCGATGGGTCAGCACGCCGTCGATGCGCTCCGTGCGGCCCGGTTTCGCATTGGCCGCGCGGCTCACGACCTCCGCGATCACCGAGTCGATGAAGCGGTAATGCACCAGCGCTTCAGCCGCGAGCGGATGCATGCCCGCGGTGCGGATCGGACGGCGCACCCGGTCGAGCAGCGGCGCGCATTCCTGGCACGCGACGCCGAGGCGCCCGAGCAAGGCATGATCATCCTCGAACAGCATGCGCCGCAGCAGCGCATCCTCGACGGTCGCGCCTCCCCTCCGCGCAAGTTCGCTGCGCAAAAGCGCGACCGACTCGGCCACGCTCACGGGCCATTCTGGCGGACGCGAAACGGGCGGCGAAGCGAAGGTCTCGCTCGTCGCTGCGCAGAGCCGGCCGATCCCCTCGCCATTGCGCGCGGCAATCGGAATGACCCGCGTCCCGAGCCGCTGCGCGAGCCGGTCGGCGTCGATGGACAGGCCGCGGGTGCGCATTTCGTCCGTGAAATTCAGCGCGATGATGAGCGGGCGTCCGAGGTCCGCAAGCTGACGCGCGAGAAACAGGCTGCGCCGGAGATGCGTGGCATCGACCAGGCAGACGACGACATCGGGCAGCGCCTCGATCCAGCCCTGCAGGCTCTCGATGGCGATGCGCTCATCCGGCGACGTCGCCGCGAGGGAATACGCCCCCGGCAGGTCGATGACCGTGACCGCTCGTCCGTCGATTTCCATGCCGCCGGTTTTGCGCGCAACGGTCACGCCGGGATAATTTCCCACGCGCTGCCGCGTGCCCGTGAGACGGTTGAAGAGCGTCGTCTTGCCGGTGTTCGGGTTGCCAATCAACGCCACCGTCATCGGCGGCGTCGCAATCAGGACGTTTGCAGACATTCCTCCTGCACGGAAACGCTGAGGGCATCGAGGCGGCGCAGGCACACGACACAGCCCGGAAGCTCCACCATGATCGGATCGCCCAGCGGCGCACGTCGCAGCAGGCGCAAACGGCAGCCCGGCATGAGCCCGAGGGACAGCAGGCGCCGTCCGATGCCGGCATCGTGATTGATTGCCGACACGGTCGCCCACTCCCCGGGAAGGAGGTCGCAGACAGTGCGGGCGGCGGGGTCGAAGTTCACAGCGCTAGTCTTGAGACGTAATCTCACAATGCAATCCTGTCGAATCGAATCGTCAAAACCTCGCTTGCATTCCTATGCGCGCGCCCGGGCTTTCGTAATATGCGCCGGCTTCAAATAGAGCGGCTCGATGTCCCGCATCGCGTCAGGTTCCGACTCCGCCAGGCGGGCGAGGATTTCCGGATCGGGCATGACCGCCTGCAAGCCCGGCACACCGGGCAATATCGCCGCAGCCAGCCTCGGCAGCGACGGCTCCGCGTCGAGCCGCTCCAGCAAAGCCGCGAGCGGCAGAAGCTCGATTTCGCCTCGCACCTGCCTCCCCCCGATTCGGGAGAGCCAGAACACGCCGCCGCGCGCATCGCCCAGCGCAAAATATTCGTCGTCCCCGCATGGCAGTGCACGCGGCGAGGCGATGCCGACCATTGCCGCGCCCATGGAAAGGTGCAGTCCCTCCGCCGCCGCGATGGATGCACGCAGGCCGTTGTAGGACCCCGGTCCGACGCCTACGGCCACCCGATCCGGGCGGCCCGTCGCCCGCACCGCGCGATCCAGCGCCAGAAAGAACTCGCCGCCCCGCCCGCGCGGGCAGTCGAAGCGCTCGGCAAAAAGCGTCGCGCCATCCGCGATCACCGCGACGCCTCCCTTCCCCGTCGAGCAATCGAACGCCAGGATTTTCACGCGGTGCGCTCCCATCGCACCATCCGCGCGTCGCCGTTTATCTCGAAGCGCAATCGCCATGCCCCGGACGGAATCACTTCGGGAAAACGATCACCCCACTCGACGAGCAGCGTCTCGCCCCCGGCGAGATAATCCTCCCAGCCCAGCCCGGCGACCTCCTCGGCCCCGTCGAGCCGATACCAATCGAAATGGATCACCGGCGTCCGCCCGCCCGCGTATTCGTGAACGAGCGTGAAGGTCGGGCTGCTCGCCTCGGCCGCGCAGCCGAGCGCTGCGGCAAAGCCTTTGACGAATTGCGTCTTGCCCGCGCCGAGCGGCCCTTCGAGCGAGAGCACCGCGCCGGAATCGACGGCATGCGCGAACCGTGCGCCGAGCGCCTGAGTGGCCTCGGGCGTCGGGCATGCCGCCTCTCCGCGGACGGGAATCGGCATCTCATTTGTGACGAGCCCGCCATGCGGCGGTTTTGCGTTTGTCATGCGCAGGCGAATCTAGTTTCTTCGGCCCCATGGACTCAACCTCCCTCTGGGCTCGCTTTCAAAGGACCTTTCTGCGCTACGCCGACCTCGGCGTCTCGGTCGATATCAGCCGGATGAGTTTTCCCGACGATTTCTTCGCGACCATGCAGCCGAAAATCGATGCCGCATTCGCGGCGATGCTGGCGCTCGAAGGCGGCGCCATCGCGAATCCCGACGAGGGCCGCATGGTCGGCCACTACTGGCTGCGCGACGCCTCGCTCGCCCCCACCGCGGAATTGCGCAACGACGTCGAAACGACGAAGGACGACATTCTCGCCTTCGCGAAGGCGATCCACGCCGGCGACATCACGGCGGCGAACGGCGCGAAGTTCACCGATCTCCTTTCCATCGGCATCGGCGGCTCGGCGCTGGGTCCCGAGCTGGTCGCCGACGCGCTCTGGAGCCCGGAGAATCCCGTGCGGCTCCACTTCTTCGACAACACGGATCCCGACGGCTTCGTGAAAGTTTTCGATCAAATCGGCGACCGCCTCGCGACCACGCTCGTCGCCGTGATCTCGAAATCCGGCGGCACCAAGGAATCGCGCAATGGCATGCTCGCCGCGCAGGCCGCCTTCGATAAGGCCGGCATTCCGTTCGCCGGGCAGTTCGTCGCGATCACCGGCGTGGACAGCCTGCTCGACCAGACCGCCATCCGCGAGGGCTGGCTGCGGCGCTTCCCGATGTTCGATTGGATCGGCGGACGCACGTCGGTGATGAGCGCCGTCGGCCTGCTGCCCATGGCCGTGCAGGGCCTTGACGTGCCGGCATTTCTTGAGGGCGCGAAGGCGATGGATGCGAAGACGCGCGCCGCCAGCCTCGCGACGAACGCCGCAATGTGGCTCGCGCTGATGTGGTGGCACGCCGGCGACGGCCGCGGCAAAAAAGACATGGTCGTGCTGCCCTACAAGGACCGCCTCCTCCTCTTCAGCCGCTATCTGCAGCAGCTCGTGATGGAGTCGCTCGGCAAGCGGCTCGACCTCGACAGCAAGGTCGTGAATCAGGGCATCGCCGTCTATGGCAACAAGGGCTCGACCGACCAGCACGCCTACGTGCAGCAGCTCCGCGACGGCGTGAACAATTTCTTCGTCACGTTCATCGAGGTGCAAAAAGGCAGCGACAAGCCGGAGCTGGAAGTCGAGCCCGGCGTCGTCAGCAGCGATTACCTGCAGGGCTTCCTGCGTGGCACCCGCAGCGCGCTGCACGAAGGCGGACGCGATACGATCACGGTCAGCATTCCCGCCATCGACGCCTATTATCTCGGCGCGCTCATCGCGCTCTACGAACGCGCCGTCGGCTTCTACGGCTCGCTCGTGAACATCAACGCCTACCATCAACCCGGCGTCGAGGCCGGCAAAAAGGCCGCCGCCGAGGTGCTCGATGTTCAGGCCAGGGTCGCCGCCGCATTGAAGGCCGCGAATCGCGCCGCCCGCACCGCCGACGAACTCGCCGCCGCGACCGGCGCGGACGCCGAGACGATCTTCCACTGCGCCCACC
>JAQTOP010000089.1 GCA_028713285.1 Terrimicrobiaceae bacterium | reverse complement strand
CGGGCCAGCGCGCCTTCAATTCCTCGGCGAGGACGATCATCCGCGCGATCTTCGGCGCGTTCGGCCGCGTCCGCCTCGCGCAACTCGCGCCCGTTCCGCGCACCGGGCCGCTCATCCTCGCGTCGAACCACATCAGCCATTTCGACCCACCGCTGCTCGGCTCGTTCTTTCCCCGGCATGTCGATTGGATGGCGATGGAGGAGCTTTTTCGAAATGCCGCCTTCGGCCGCGCGCTCGCGCTCACCGGAGCATTCCGCGTGAATCGCGACGGCACCGACCGCACCGCGCTGCGCGCCGCCGTCCGCCGCCTGCGGGCCGGCCGCGTGGTCGGCATCTTTCCCGAGGGCGGCATTCGCGCCGGCGCGACTTCGATCCTCGAAGGCGCGCCCATGCGCCCCGGCGTCGCCGTGCTCGCTCTGCTGAGCGGTGCGCCGATCCTGCCCTGCGTGCTCGCCGGCACCGACCGCTTTTACCATCGCTCAAACTGGCTGCTGCTCCGCCGCCCGCCCGTCTGGATCCTCACGGGCGAGCCCATTACCCCGACCCCGGGCTCCGATCACGAAACAGCCCGCGCGGAAATCCGCGAACGCCTCGCCGCCGCCTTCATCACGCTCAAGGCGCAGCTCATCGCTCGCTTCGATCTTTCCGAATGCGATCTTCCGCACACGCCCCAGGCCCGGAAGGGCGAGGATCCCTACGCATGAGCCGCCTCTTCGCCCGCGCCGTGGATGGTGCCATGTGCGCGCTGATGAATCACGTGCAGTGGAGCCTGCGCCATGACGCCTGTAGCCGCGAGGAATTCGAGGCCTACCTCGATGCATGCGAGCCGGTCACCCTCGACGCGTATTACGAGGTTGCTCCTCCCGAGATGGAAACGACAACCAGTCAATCACCGGCGCTCCTCGCCTGGCCGTCGCCGATCCCGAGCGGCTTCGTCGAGTGCGACACGGCCCGCGCCCTGTGGTTCATCGGGCCCGGCGGCCCGCAGGCGCCCACGGCGATCGTGCTGCACGCGCTCATGTCCGCGAATGATGCGGGCTACCGGCGGCTCGCCGCCTGGTTTCACGCCCGCGGCTGGAACATGATCTTTCCGCACCTGCCGTTTCACTATTCCCGCGTGCCGCGCGGGCATCGGAATGGCGCGCTCGCGATCACGGCGAATCTCCCGCGCAACGCCGAGGGCGTGCGCCAGGCCGTGCTCGAGCAGCGGCAGCTTCTCGCCTTCCTGCGCGCGCAGGGCTGCGCCGACCTTGGCCTCATCGGAACGAGCTACGGCGGCTGGGCGGCCTCGCTGCTCAGTTTTGTCGAACCCGACTTTCGTTTCATCACGCTCATCCAGCCGATCATCGATATCGAGCACGCGATTTGGGAATGTCCCGCCGCGGCTTCGATCCGCCGCATCCTGGCCGGCCGCGGCATCGGACCGGGCCTCTCCCGCCGCCACGCGCACCTCACCTCTCCCCTCCACGGCAAGCCGCTCACGGCCCGCGACCGCATCACGCTCATCGCGGGGCGGTACGATACCGTGGCCCCTCCCGCCGGTCTGCGGGAGCTGGCCGCGGCCTGGGCGGGCTCGCAATACGTCGAGGTCCGGCAGGGCCACTTCGGCTACGCCGCGATCGAGGAGGCCAAACGCCGCATCGCGCCGGTATTGTAGCCGCTATTGCCCGATGATCGTGAAGGAGTAATCGACTTCGAGCCGGCCGCCCTCGAGCGTCGGGGCGATTTCCTTCGGGATGGGCGGGATCTCGGCTTCGATGATCGACCGCACGCTGCAGCTCGCGAGGCTCTCGTTCGACGTGTTGCGGAGCACCTGCACGCGCTCGACCTTGCCATCCGCGCGAACGACGAACCGCAGCTCCACGGTGCCGATTCCCACGAGGTCGAGCATGTCGTTCACGTAATAATACCAGCGCGAGCCGATCGCGTCGGAGATCATTTTCTTGTAGCGGCCGAGCGGCGTCGCAACCGCATCCAGCGACGCGCGCCCGCGATTCGAAATGCCGCCGGTCAGCCGCGTCACGCGCGTCTGCGGCTGGAAGCCCGGCGGGCGTGGCGCCGATGGCGGCGACGGCTGCTCCGGCTTGCGCACTTCGTCCTCGGGCTGGCTGGGACGCGGCCTCGAAGGCTCGAGCAAGGCGAGTTCCGACTCGTCCGTCTTCGGGCGGGGGCGGGCCGTCGGTGTCGTCCGGGCCTCCTTTTCAGCCGGTTTTTCCACGGGTTGTTTCTTCTCACGAGGAGCTTCCTTCGCCCGCTGCTGCGGCTGTGCCGGCGATTTCGGGCTGGGCGGCGACGGTTCTCGGCTCGGCCCGAGGCTCAGATTCCGGCTCTCGAGAGTGAGGCCCGGCGCATTGTCGCCATCCTGCGTGGGCACGGGCTTGTCCGATTGCCCGGGCCGCTCGCTGGCCGCCGCGGTGTTTTGGTCGGACTCGAAGGCCGCGTGCTTCGGCACCTCCTTGCTGACGGTTCCCTGCGAGCTGTCGAAAAAATCCCGTTCATTCTTCTTCGGCGGCTCGGGAGGCGGGAGCAGGGTGAGTTCCGCCGGCTCCGGCTCCGGTGGCTTCGGTGCGACGCTTTGAATCCATTTCGGCTTCAGCGAGAGAATCACAAACGCCGCCAGCACGATCAGCGCGTGGATGAGCAGGGAGGCGAGCAGCGCGGCGACCGTGCGCTTGCGCTGCTTTATTCGCTCGGCCCGGACCGTCTCGATCATTTCACGAAGCGGGGAGCTTCCTCGAAACGCGCGCGTGGTGGAAGAGATATTGCTGCACGTAGCCGGCGTAGCTGCCGAACTGCTCGCGTGAAAACGCCTCGAGCTCGGCGAGGGCGCCGCCGCCGCGCATCGCCCGCAGCACGCGTGCGATCCACACGTCCACCGGCACCGCGTCGAGCCGCTCGTAGCCGAAGAGGAGCACGCAATTCGCGATCTTGCGCCCCACGCCCGGCAGCCGGCACAGCGCCGCGAGCGCTGCGGGCGTATCGCGCCCGGCCAGCGCCTCGAGATCGATTCCGCCTTCCGCGACGCACCGGGCCGTCGCGCGCAGGTGGGGGGCGCGGAAGCCGAGGCCGCACGCGCGCAGGGCCGCCTCGCCTGCGCCGGCGATCGCCGCAGGCGTCGGATAGGACGCCACCGCCGAGCCCTCGACCGGTTCGCCGAACCGCGCACGCAGCGCGAGCGACATCGCGCGGATGTGGCTCATCTGCTTCATCGAGCTTGTGAGAAAAGTGGCGAGGCATTCCCAGCGCGGCTGCCGGATGATGCGCAACCCGCGGCAGGCGTCGAGCGCCGCCCGGGAAAATGCATCGGAGGGAAACGTCGCGTAGATCGCCTCGAGGGGATGATCGAGCGCAAAATAGCGGGCGGCGAGATCCTCGCATCCGGGCGTCACGTGCAGCCCGGCGCCACGCTGCTCGACGCGCACGACGGTCCCGCCGATCAGCCCGCGCCACGCGTCGCCATCCGGTTCCCAATGGAAAACCTGGCCGCTCGCGAGCGTGAGCCGGAGATCGAACTCGGGTGCGGCGACCACGCTCATCGAATGAAGTAGCTCAGGTTTTCGAGTTCGATGGCGAGGTTCACATTGTTGACCATCACCTTTCCCGGGACCTGAAGAATGATGGGCGCGAAATTCAGGATGGCCTGGATGCCGGAGGCCACGAGGTTGTTGCAAATTTCCTGGGCGACCGTGCCCGGCACGCAAAGGATCGCCATCTTCACCCCGTGCTCGGAGACGAATCTGCCCATGCGCGCAAGCGGGAAGATCGGCGCCTTCACGTCGCGCGACCGCTTCCTGGGCTGCGCATCGAACGCAGCGGCGATCTCGAAGCCCTCCCTGGCAAATCCCTCCTCATAGCGGAGCAGGGCCGAGCCCAGGTTTCCCGCGCCGACAAGAATGACCGGCTGCAGGCTCGCACGCCCGAGCGTGTCGGAGAGCCGCCGGTGCAGCGTCACCACATCGTAGCCCAGTCCGCGCTTTCCGAACTGGCCGCACGTGCCGAGATCCTTGCGGAGCTGCGTGGGCTTCACTCCCGCCACTTTCGCCAGCACGTCGGAGGAAACGGTTGCGCCCTCCCCGTTGATGAGGCGCTCGAGGCAGCGCTTGTAGAGCGACAGACGATAGACGGTTTTTCGGGGGATCGACTCCTTCATTAGATCGTGAAAAGGAGCAATGTTTTGCGGGAATTGTCAACGTCCGCTCCGCCGCTTGCGCGGCTACAGGATCGCCGGGTCGCCGTAGAGCGTGGACTGCGATGCCCGCGTGATCCGCAGGTCGAACACCTCGCCGACATGCCGGGGCGCGCCCTCGAAGACGACGATCTTGTTCGTGCGGGTGCGGCCGAAAAGCCGGTCGGCATTGTGGCGGCTGGGGCCCTCGCACAGGATCTCCATTCGGTGGCCGATGCAGGCATCGAGCTTCCGCGCCACGTTGGCATCCACGGCCTCGAGCAGCTCCTTGTTGCGCGCCTCCTTCACCGCCTCGGGCAACTGGCCGTCCATCGTCGCGGCGGGCGTGTCCCGTCGCGGCGAGTAGCGGAAGACGAATGCGTTGTCGAAATCGGCCTCGGCGACCATCGCCTTCGAGGCGGCGAAATCCCCATCCGTCTCGCCGGGGAAGCCGACGATGATGTCCGTGGTGATCGCGATGCCTTCGCGGGCGGCGCGAAGTTTTTCGACCAGCCGCAGAAATTGTTCCCGGGTGTAGGTGCGGTGCATGCGCTTGAGCAGGGCGTTCGAGCCGGACTGCAGCGGGAGATGCACGTGCTCCATGAGCTTCGGCAGCCGCGCGAGGGCGTGGACGAGGTCGTCGCGGTAGCCGGCCGGATGCGGCGACGTGAAGCGCAGCCGCGCGAGGCCCGGCACGTCGTGGACGGCTTCGAGCAACTGCACGAACGGGCTCTTTCCATCCATTCTTGGAAATTCGTGCCGCCCGTAAAGATTCACGATCTGGCCGAGCAGGGTGACCTCCTTCACGCCCCGGGCGACGAGGCCGCGCACCTCCTCGACGATCTGCGGGATCGGACGGGACCGCTCCGCGCCGCGCGTGGCGGGCACGATGCAGAACGTGCAGTGCATGTTGCATCCCTGCATGATTGACACGAATGCCGTCGCCTGCCCCGCCCGCAGCGTGTGCTCACGGATCGTATTTTGCGAGCCCTCCTCGCCGTCCGTATCGACGATGGCGCGCCGCTCGTCGTCGATATGCGCTTCGAGCCTGTCGCGCAGCAGCTCGTCCACGTAATCCGCCACGCGGTGAAATTTTTGCGTGCCGACGACGAGATCGACGCGCCCCGGCGAGGCGGCGAGTTCCGCTCCACGGCTCTGCGCCATGCAGCCGAGATAGCCAAAGACGAGATGGGGCCGCCGCTCGCGCAGCTTGTGGAGCATGCCCATTTTACCGATGGCCTTTTGCTCCGCCATGTCGCGCACGCTGCAGGTATTCAGCAGGATCACATCGGCCTCCGTCTCCTCGCGCGTGAGCCGGTATCCCCGCGCAGCCAGCATCTGCGCGACCTGGTCGGAATCGCGCTCGTTCATCTGGCAGCCGTAGGTCTTGATGTAAACGCTGGGCATGAGGCGGCGTGGAAGCTACACCACGCGCATCGCGATATCCAGCGGTCATCCTCGCCGGAAAAAACCGCTTGTTTTCATCATGGGCGCGGCAAAAGACTTTCTCCAATGGCCGCACTCTCTCCCGCCGAACTCGGCTACGCCATGCCCGCGGAATGGGAACCGCACGAGGCCACCTGGCTCTCGTGGCCCCACCGCGCCGGCATCAGTTTTCCCGACAGCTACGACCGCATCATCCCGACCTTCGTGAAGATGGCGCAGGCGCTTGCGGAGTCCGAGATCGTGCGCATCAATGTGAAGGACGCCGCGCAGGAGGCCGAAGTGCGCCGCCTGCTCGACGGCGCCCCGCCCGAGCGCGTCGAACTCCACCACATTCCGACAAACGAGCCGTGGTGCCGCGACCACGGTCCGATTTTTCTCAAACGCAAGAAGTCCCCGCGGCTCGCCATCGTGGACTTTGGCTACAACGCCTGGGGCTGGAAATACCCGCCGTGCGACGACGACGACGACGTGCCCGCCCAGATCGGCAGCCGCCTCGACATCGAGGTCTTCGACTGCGGCGACTTCATCCTTGAGGGCGGCTCGATCGACGTGAATGGCGCGGGCGCCCTGCTCACCACCGAGAGCTGCCTGCTCAATCCGAATCGCAACCCCGATCTCACGCGCGAAGACATCGAGAAGCGTCTCCGCGATACGTTGGGAGTGAAAACGATCATCTGGCTCGGCGACGGCATCGAAGGCGACGACACCGACGGCCACGTGGACGACCTCACGCGCTTTGTCGGCCCGAACAGCGTCGTGACCGTTGTTGAGGATGACGAAAATGATGCGAATTACGACGCGCTTCGCGTGAACCTCGAACGGTTGCGCGAAGTTCAGCTCCGCAAGAACACGCCGCTCGAGATCCGCGAGCTGCCGATGCCGTCCAAAATCGTGCGCGACGGCCAGCGGCTGCCCGCGAGCTACGCGAATTTCTACATCGCCAACTCGGTGGTGCTGCTCCCGGTCTTTGCCGAGACGAACGACGCCTGGGCCGAGGCCGTGCTCAAGGAAATGTTCCCGGATCGGACGATCGTTCCCATTGATTGCCGGGAGCTGATCTGGGGTCTCGGCGCGTTTCACTGCCTGACGCAGCAGCAGCCGCGAGCTTGAGTCGGAACGGAGGCGCGATGCACGATTTCCTCAACGAGCTCGGCAATCCCGCCTACCGCCACCTGCTGCTGAATCATTTGCCGATCGTCGGGCTCGCCGCCGGAGCGCTCGCGCTCTTCGTCGCGTTTTTCCTCCGCGGGCGCGCGGCGCGGATTCCGGCGCTCGTCGTCATTCTTGTGATGTCCGCCGCCGCATATCCCGTCTATGAGACCGGCCGGCAGGCGTATAAACCGGTCCGGCGGATTGCCGACGAGGCCGGGGTCGATTGGCTCGATGCCCACTATGATCGTGCCGGCGCAGGTGTCCGGGCCTTCTATGCGCTGGCCGGCCTCGCGTTCGTGGCGCTCGTCGTGCCGATCAAGTGGCCCCGCTCCGGCACGCCCCTTGCCGCCGCGACCCTGTTGGGCGCCATCGCCTGCGTCGGAGTCGGTGGCTGGATCGCGCAGGCCGGCGGGCCGATCCGTCATGCGGAGCTGCGTCCCGCGGCATCCCCTTCCGACGCAACCGGCTCGCTGCCGACCGAACCATAGTCCCCAAAATTCACTTGCCCGGCGCGCGGGACCGTGCATAGTTTCCGGTTCCTTATGGCAAAAACATCATGGCTTGAGCGCGACAAGCGCAAGCGCAAGACCGTCGAGAAATACGCGGAGCTTCGCGCCGAGCTGAAGGCCCGTGGCGACTACATCGGGCTCTCCCAGCTCCCTCGCGACGCCAGCCCGACCCGGCTCGTCAATCGTTGCAGACTTACCGGCCGGCGGCGCGCGTATCTGCGGCGCTTCAGGGTTTCCCGGCTCACGTTCCGCGAGCTGGCAACCTCGGGTCTCATCCCGGGCGTCACCAAGTCGAGCTGGTAGATTTTCGATCGCCAGACTCGCTCCGACGGGCGGCTCGGGCATGCCATCGGCTCGGGAGGTGCGCCCATGCCGATCTACGAATACGAGCCCGAGGACGGGAATTGCAAAACCTGCGGCGGCCGCTTCGAGCTGCGCAGGCCGGCGGACCGGGAGCCGTTGAAAGCGTGCCCGCTTTGCCGCAAGCCCGTTCGCAAGGCGGTCTCCGCGGTGAACTCCCCGCGGCACGCGAAGCCCGTGTCGCTCCGCGATGCGAAGAGCGCGGGCTTTCAAGTCCTCAAACGGCTCGACGAGGGCGTCTATGAGAAGCTCTAGCGTCGCAATCCCGGCTGAAATCCGGCGGAACCGATGATTGAAATACTCGCAATAAATCCCCTATTCGCCGTCGCATCCGGTGGCACGGAGATCGCCGACCACTGGGATCCGCCGGATATCATCGCGCTGAAGCTGGCTGCGATCCTCCTGCTCGTGATGCTGAACGGCTTTTTTGTCGCCGCCGAGTTCGCTCTCGTCAAGGTGCGGTCCAGCCAGCTCGAGGCGCTCGTCGATCAAGGCGTGCGCGGCGCCCGCACAGCCCGCCACGCCTCACAGCATCTCGATTCCTATCTCTCCGCCACGCAGCTCGGCATCACCCTCGCGAGCCTCGGCCTCGGCTGGCTCGGTGAGCCGTTTCTCGCCGCGATCATTGAGCCGTTCTTTGTCGAATTGGGCCTGTCGTCACCTGCGTTCATCCACGCAGTGTCTTTCGGCATCGCATTTACGAGCATCACCATTCTTCACATCGTCTTTGGCGAACTCGCGCCGAAATCGCTCGCCATCCGCAAGTCCGCCGGCGTGAGCCTCGCCGTCGCCGCTCCCCTGGGTCTGTTCTATTCCCTCTTCAGGCCGTTCATCTGGCTGCTCAACGGTCTTGCCAACGAGTTTCTCCGCCGGGTCATAAAGATCGAGCCGGTCGGCGAATCGGAACTGGCCCACAGCGAAGAGGAACTCCGGCTCATCCTGGCCGAAAGCGAAAAGTCCGACGAAGTTTCCTCGATGGGGAAGGAAATCGTGATCAACGCCCTCGATCTCAAGCGCCGTATCGTGCGCGACATCATGACGCCGCGCGGCGACGTCGTTTATCTCGATGCCGAGGAGCCGTTCGAGCGCCAGATCGCGACGGCCATCGAGTCGCAGCATACCCGCTTCCCGCTTTGCCGCGAACATCTCGACGACGCCGTCGGCCTCGTCCATATCAAGGATCTCCTCACCCTCGTCCACAAGGGCGAGAAGGACGTGCAATCCATCCGGCGCGAACTCCTGCACGTCTCGGAGATGATGCCGCTCGAAAAGCTCCTTCGATTTTTTCTTACGAAGCACGCTCATCTCGCCGTGGCCGTGGACGAATACGGCGGCGCGGTCGGCATCGTCACGCTTGACAACGTACTCGAAGAGCTTGTCGGTTCGATTCAGGACGAGTTCGACACCGCCGAGGAGGAATACCGCCACATCACGGAGACCGAATTCGAGGTCGAGGGCACCCACGCGCTCTACGAATTGGAGGAAAAACTCGACCACAAATTCGAAAATGCGGACGTCACGACCATTGGCGGCTACGTGACGACGGAACTCGGCCACCTCCCCTTGAAGGGCGAGACTGCACGAATCGGCGCCTGGCTGGCCACGGTCACGGAGTCGGACGCCCGCCGCGTGCTGCGCGTCCACCTTAAGAAAGATCCCGAGCCCGAGCCCACCGACGAAGATCCCGACAAGGCGAAGAGCAGGCCGAGCTGACAAAAATCCTTCCAGACACCTTCCTTGCGATCAATTATTCGCCGGATTCCACGCCACTCACAATCCCATGCACGACGCCCGCTACGACAAACTCGCCCACGTTCTCACCCGTCACTCCGCCGCGCTCCAGCCCGGCGAGAAAGTGCTCATCGACGCCTTCGATGTGCCCGACGAGTTTGTGATCGCCATGGTCCGCGCGATACGCGCCGCGAAGGCGACTCCGTTCGTCCAAATTCATCACGCCCGCGTCACTCGTGAACTCGCCCTGGAGGCCACCGAGCCCCAGCTCGAAATCGCGAGTGCCGTCGAACTGGCACGGATGAAAAAGATGGACGCCTACATCGCCGTCCGCGGCAGTCACAACATCACCGAGATGTCCGACGTGCCCGACGAGCGCATGCGGCTCATCATGGGCAAAATGCGTCCGGTTCTCGACTGGCGCATCAACAAGACAAAGTGGGTCGTTCTTCGCTGGCCCACGCCGGCCATGGCCCAGCAGGCGCAGCAGAGCACCGAGGCATTTGAGGAATTCTATTTCAAGGTTTGCACCCTCGACTACGCGCGCATGGCGCCTGGCATGAAGGCGCTGAAGGCGCTCATGGACCGGACGGACCGCGTCCAGATCAAGGGTCCCGGCACCGATCTGCGTTTCAGTATCAAGGGCATTGGCGCGGTGTCGTGCGGTGGAGATCGCAATATCCCCGACGGTGAGGTTTTCACCGCACCCGTTCGCGATAGCGTCGAGGGCGAGATCACTTTCAACGCGCCCACGATTTACCAGGGAATCGCTTTCGAGAACATCCGGCTCGAGTTCGCAAGGGGCCGCGTCGTGCAGGCGACCGGCAACAACCCGAAGGCGCTCAACGGCATCCTCGATAGTGACCCGGGAGCCCGATACATCGGCGAATTCTCGATCGCATTTAATCCGCACATCCTCCATCCCATGCGCGACATCCTGTTCGACGAGAAGATTGCAGGCTCCTTCCACTTCACACCCGGTCAGGCCTACTCAGTCGGCGGCAATGGAAACAAGAGCCGCATTCATTGGGACATGGTAAGTATTCAGCGTCCCGACTACGGCGGTGGCGAGATCTGGTTCGACGGCAAGCTCATGCGCAAGGATGGCCTCTTCACCCTGCCTGTGCTCAAGAAGCTCGATCCCGAGTATCTCGGCAAGTAACTGCATTCGCGGGAGGGGGAAAGTCCGATGGCGGAAGTCCGCCGCTCTTGAGTATCGGCCCATACCCCAGGCTCGGACCTTCGATACTCTCCAATCAGGTGGGCCCGGTGGTGCAGACGACGGGGGGCTACGTCTCCGCCGGTCGGATGGCCATTGACTTGTGATGACCGCAGGGCTACGATTCGTCATTCGCATCCCCCCGCCTGCCAGCCGCCCTTGACCGGCTGACAGATCAGAATCCCCTTTCCGCGCAATCCAATCTCCATCAAGTAGCTGGTCTTTAATCCAAGAATGGGCCTGAAATTCTGCTAAAGTTTCACAGGCACCTTGCACTCAGCAGGCAATGTCGAAATTTGCCTCCGAAACGAACAATCGAGCTCCCGGCCAACGATGCACCCGCTCCGACCGCCAAGCCGTTTGACAGGGACGATGTTGCTAGTGTCCGTCGGGGTGCTGCTGGCCGCCATCGTGTCGCCTGCTTCAAGGGCTGCCCAGCCGCCGTGGACGAGCATTCCCAAGATCTTGAAGGTGTCGGATGCAATCACATCTGGTAAGTCGTTCAATATAAATGGCGGAGGGTTCGATCAGGGTGCCGATTTGGATGTGGCCATCGCCCCGAATACCACGGGCAATTCGCCGACGTCGCCGCCCGTCGGAGCGGTGCATCCGGAAATATTACAGACCGACAAGGATGGCTGCTATGTCGTTGCCAGGATGCCGGCCGGATCCGCACCGGGGATTTACAATGTCTGGGTGAAAAACAGCAATGGCTGGAGCGCATGCTACAAAATGAATGCGGCGAGGCCCTTGTTCATGTCGGATTACGAGGCGTATCAGGGAATTGATATCGAGGTAGTCGGTCGGAACTTCGATCAAAGCGAATTCGGCGGCGCGCAGGCGACGCTTGTCAGATTGAACAACGGCGGTGGCACGACCTATTTGATGCCGACCAAGGATCTCAATCCTTGCCACGTAACGTTCACGGTGGGAAGTCAGAGCACGGGCGGCTATTTTGTCGAGGTATCAAACGACAACGGGATCAATTGGGCAACGCTCGATAACGGGCAAAAGCTGGAAATTCTCAACCCTCCGCCCGCCGGCTCCGACCCTCTTGGGTTGGGAGTAACCTGGGCTAAGGATTTCAACTGGAACAATGTCAAAAACCCCACCGCCACGGCCTACGGAGCGAACGGCCTTGCAAATGGGAATGATACTCTTGACGACACCGGAGCGGTGCAGGACGCGGTCGATGCGGCCGAGCGGGACGGAGGCGGGGTCGTATATTTACCCGCCGGAAATTACCGGATTCGCCGCATCAACCTCGGCAAGGGGGTCGTGTTGAAGGGCGACGGCGAAACAAATACAACGATTTTGTATAGCGGAACCGGCGGCTCGAGCTTTATCGCCTCCAAGGGGCTCTATTTATTAAACGGAACGAATCAATACTCTGAACTCCAGGGCGTGGCGCGCCTTGGCATTAAGCTTCTCAATGAAAGCGATCCCAATATGCGTCCGGATGTCTTCATCAACTTCGGGGATGTCAATATCACCGGGGCATCCGCGGATGAAACGAAGCGAAGGGCGACCCGGATGTTTGTTTCCAATGTCCAACTGGACTATCCCTACACGTTCGGCTACGCCTCCAACATCATTTCGATCAACGACGACGTGACCGTTGCCAGCGGCATCACCTACACGGGGTCGTGGGTGTATTCGTCCGGGCGCGCACCCGATGGAGACGGGATTGGGGATTACCAAAGCGATGTTCATTCCACCGCCGTAAACGGCGATTCCTTCTCCTATACGTTCGTTGGAAACAGCATTTCCTTCATCACGGAGAGAGACCCTTCCTCGGGCGACGCCGATATCTATCTGGACAATGTTTACAAGGCGACCGTGAATTGCTTCAGCCAGACCAGGAAGGCTCTTCAGACTGTCTTTAGCGCGACAGGCCTTGCGTCCCCCAGCCATACATTGAAAGTCGTCAAGAAATCCGGCTCGGTGATGATGCTCGATTATCTGAGCGTCGGCACCCCCCGGGGGATCGGTTTTCTTGCCACCGGCAGCGAGCGGCTTCTCCTGCAGAATAATAACTTTAGGGGCTGGTTTGCCAACAATCTCTCATCCTATGTGACCCGGTATTTTACCCTTAGGAATAACAGCTATGAGTTTTCCACAGGATATGTCCACGGCACTTCAACCTTCTCATTCTATCAGAACAACCATGTGGTCGTTCACCCGGAGTATAATCAGGATTCCCACGGGCTGTTCTGCCGGTCCGATGCCTATGTCGCGAATAATATCGTGGAAAATACCGGCGATGGTTCCAATACGATAGGGGGATCGGGGACACACAATGACGGCGAAGCGATCGCCGCCGAGATGCCCAACGGAAACTTCAACTGGGGGACTGTGACAGCCGCCACACCCTCGTCCATTACGGTCTCGGCGGTGCAGCCACTTGTCAACCCGCCGCTGAATTATGGCGATCTTAGCGTGGTGATTTCCGATGGGCGCGGACGCGGCCAGTTGAGAAAGGTGACACTCGTCAGCGGAGGCGCCCCCGTAACGACAGGTACGCTGACGATGGACAAGCCGTTTGACATTACCCCGGATGGCAGCAGCCGGTTCACATTGATTGCACCGCTCAAGAACTTTACCATCTATAAAAATACCATCAAGAACTGTGCCAAAGGCATCTGGCCATACGGCAATTCCTACGATGATCTTGTCGCCGAGAATACGTCGATTAATTCCCAGGGCATTTTCCTGTTTACAGTCAGATCCAATACGACGACCAGCCCGGGTCGCGACAATCCCGGTTTCTTTACTAGGATTGCGAGAAACACAATCACGGGCGTTTCACCGAGAGATCATTTTGGCGGCATTTCGGTTTATACTGCGCGGTTCGGCACCGGCAATACGTCCTTCTACGACGTGATGGCCTATGCGACCGAAATTGTTGATAATACAATTACTGGGGATTCCACCGCGGTCATCGGGGCGACCAGGACAGAGTCGCCGCCTTATAGCGGCATATGCGTTGTTTCGTACGGATATTCCACCCAGTCGGATGGAACCGGCACAGGGGACGCGACGAATACATTGATCGAAGGCAATCGACTCTCGAATCTGAACACGGGAGTCAGCCTGACGCGATGCGATTATGGACAGGTAATCAGCAGGAACACCTATGATGCTTCGGTTTTGCAGTTCTTCAACGACATCAAGGTGAATAACATTGGCAGCGACAACACCCTCCTGGTCGAGAACTCGCCTCCCCTTTCCCCGCCCGTGCTCAATACGGGAGTTTCGCGGAAGAACCAGGGAGGCATCACCTACGACATCACCCTCCCCCTTGCCGGTCCGGCGGCGGTGGAATGCCGATACGGCGCGCTGGCTAATGGATATCAAATGGTTCTGACCTTCAACCAAAACATTGTCTCAGAGGGTGTGAAAAAAGTCCAATCAGAACTTATAGCGAGCGAGTCTGCGAGCCATGAGAGAACAGGAAGCAATATAAATGAAAGCTTCGGAATGGGAGGTTTTGGCCTCGTAATCTTTGGAAAGGCG
>JAQTOP010000009.1 GCA_028713285.1 Terrimicrobiaceae bacterium | reverse complement strand
ACATGATCAAGATGTTTTACGACAATCATGCCTTCGAGGTTTTCATGACCCCGTCGCCGGAGAAGAGCGTCGAATGGGCGGTCAACAACCTCGTCGCCGGCAATACCGACCTCGGCTGGCGGCTGCGCTGGAAGGTCTGGACGTTTTACGGAATCTGCGCCCTCCAACGCTACATCGCGATCGTCCCGAGGCTCAAGCTGGCCCGCATGCCCCGCGATCCGGCGCCCGCCCGGCCCGCGTGAAAGCAGAAAGCAACCGCCGCGCTTCCAGGAAGCCTCCACGGCGCGCCGACCCCATTTTCCTGCGAAATTAGGCTAATCTTATATGTAGGAATATAAATTCTTGACTCCCGGCTGCCAAATTGGGTCTTCTTCAGGCCCTCTCATCCCCCGGTGATATGCGAATTTCTTTCCATCGAGGCGCTATCAGAAGCTGGATCCTGGCTTTGGCCGGTCCGCTTCTCGCGGGGGCGGCTTTGGCACAAAGCCCACCGGCCCGGCCCTCGCCGGCTGTGCCAACTCCCGCGCCCGCGCCATCACGCTCATCGGCGCTCGAGACCTTCCAGCGGGAGCAGCAGGCCCTGGCCGTGGAGCTGAGCGCGCTCCTTGCAAAAGGGGCGACCTCGCAGCAATTGGAGGCATGGCGGGCTCGCAACGCGGCCCGCTTCGCCGCACAGCAGCAAAGAGCCCGGGACATGGCCGACGCGTCGGCTCTGGAACCGATGGCAGCGGTCGCCCAGCCAAACATTCCCGCGGATGCCTCCCCAACCTTGCGGGATTTCCTCACCCGCCAGACCGCATTGGCCAACGCCCGCGCTCAAATCCACAACCAATTGCTGAACGCATTGCCGATGGAGGTCACCGAGGCCCAGCTTCGCGAAATGCAGCAAAAGGAAGCGCAGCTCTTCGCCCAGCAACACGCCGGCGAATTGAAAGCCCAGTCGCAGCGCGCGCAGGCCCTCGGGGAGGAATCGGCGCGGATTCCACTTCCCGCACCCGGTCCGACGGAAATCCCGCAGAACGCCACCCCGCAATTGCAGGCGTTCCTGACCCAGCGCAACCAGCTCGCGCGCGAGCGAATCGCGCTTTGGAATCAAACGCTGGCCGCCGACCCCACCACGCGCGACAGCGCCCTCCAGCAATGGTGTCGGCAAAACGCCGCCCGTGTCCAGCAGCTCCAATCCCTGGCCCGTAGCATCATCACCCCCGAACCCGCACGCTAATTCACCCATCCACCCTTGCCTGGAGAACAAAAATGAAAAATCCCACGTCCTATCTCATCGCCGCCACGTTATGCGTTCTCTGCCCCGGATGGCTGCAGGCCCAGACTTTCAATGCGCCACTCACCGTTACCGGCACCGCGCCCTCCAGCTTTGAATTCCGCGCCGATGGCACGCTCATTTCGAAGGGCAGCTACGGAACAGGCAGTTTGCTCAGCGGCGATCAAGGCGCCGGCACGCGGATGCTCTGGTTTCCCGCCAAGGGGGCCTTTCGGGTTGGACAGGTCAGCGGCAATCAATGGGATGCGGCCAATATCGGCCCCTTCTCGATTGCCATGGGCAAGGATGCGTCTGCGAACGGAACATCATCCATCGCAATCGGGGAGGGTGCGTATACCCAAGATCAACAGGCAGTCGCAATCGGCCATTACACATGGGCTTATGCCGGCTCCGTCGCAATCGGCACTGGGGCAAATACCGATGATACGAATGCGGTTGCAATCGGCCCTTCAAGCGCCTACATGGGATCGTCCGTTGCCATCGGCTACGGCAACTGGGCTTGGTATAATGGGATAGCCATCGGCTCCAATAACTTTGCAAATGGCTACAACGCGGCGGCCATTGGATATTCGACCAGAGCCGACGCCTATAGCTCCTTCGCTGTCGGCTGCTACAATGTCGGCGGGGGCGACTCTTGGTCCTGGGTGGCCACCGACCCGCTCTTCGAGATCGGCAACGGAACGGCCGATAACGCCCGATCCTCCGCGCTCGTCGTCTATAAGAATGGCGCAATCAAAATGGCGAAGCGCCAGGGCGACATCGTGATGGGCGAGTTTGGAAACGGCAACGGGGACTAAGGGTCTCACGCGAAGACGCAAAGCCGCGAAGGGAAAAACCCCCAAAATGAACGTCGCCCGCCCCGCCTCATTCTCCGCGCCTTTGCGTCTCTGCGTGAGCCTCGCCATTGCATTGCCATGGGTCAGCGCGATGTTTGCCGCGCAGCCGGCATGGTGGACGGACGACCAGACGAAAATCATCGATCCGAACGCCTCGCACGCCGTGAGCGATAACTATGCCCCGGCGAACCTGGGCCAATTGAAGAACGTCGCAAAGAAGGCGAAGGCGCATTTGGACGCCAATTTACCGGGCGGGGCGGGAAGCGCAATCGACGCCCTGGTGGGCGGCTTCTCCACGATAAACGTCACTGATAATTATGCACCTATTAATTTGGGCCAGCTTAAGGCCGTGGCGAAGCCGTTTTACGACCGCTTGCTGGAAGCCGGCTACGACACGCATGCCAATCTCGTCGCGCACGGATTCACCGGCGCGGGCACGTATCCATGGAACCAAGCCACACCGGCATCCGAAAATTACGCGATAACTAATGTCGGCCAACTCAAAATGGCGTTTAGTTTTGACTTGGGCGCCCCGGCGGGCCAACTGCCGACATGGTGGCAGAACTACTACTATTTTGCCGGAACCGACCCCAATGCCGACCCCGACGACGACGGCCTGTCGAACTTGGAGGAATACTTGGGACATACCGATCCAACGGATTTCTGGAACGGCCAACCGCCTGTACTGACGATCGTTTCCGGGAACAACCAGGGGGACCTGCCCGGACAAACACTTTCTCAGCCACTAACTGTCAACCTTACGAACACGAACGGTGCACCATCGCCTACAGGGGGCGTATCTTTCATGCCCCCTCTCGGAGGCGGTTCCCTGTCTTCCTCTGGAATGACGAGCCCCGGACTCCACTATGTGTCGCTGACGTTGCCATCCGGTCCGGCCGCAAGCGGTATAACCATCACTGTCAAAGCTCAATCAACGAACGTTTACGGCTCAGCCGAAGTGACATTTTCCGCCTCCGTGGGCGATCCGGGTAACGATCCTATTGCGCCCGGGAAACCCGAAATTACCAGCGATCACGGGTCCACCGAAGCTCTTGTCCGTTGGGAAGACCGCTCGGACAATGAAACGGCCTTCTATGTGGAACGCACCGCAGACGGCGATAGCTGGATTCGAGTAGCAACGCTACCTCGAAATACAACCTCCTATACCGATACCGGCTTGGCTCCAGACTTGGTCTATTTCTATCGAATCATTTCTCATAACGACGCATCTCCGTAGATTTCCGATGGTTCACTTCCGGCTATTGCCTTGTCTCGCATTGACATTACTCGTTGGAGTGTGTGCCCCTCCGATGGCGTACGCTAGAGATAGAGAGTCGGATCACGGATCGAGATATTCCGATGAAGACCCCGACGGAGACGGACTGACGAATGACGCGGAGGCTGCTTGTAAAACCTATCCATATAATCCCTATAGCGACTTCGATCTTCTCATGGATGGCGAGGACGCCGTCCCACTCGAAGGGGCCATGAAAGTTGCCGCCGCGCCGGAGACCAACTATGTCTTGATCGACTTGGGAAAGACCAAGGATGTAGGTACGCCCCAGGGCGTGAACGACCGCGCGAAAGTCTTGCTTGAGAGATGGATTGTTGATATCAACGGCCATTCCAGCCGGCGCTACTACGCCTTCGAGAATGGAATGACAAGCGATCTTGGCGCCAATGTACGCATTGGCCCTTTGCAGGATGGAACGACCTACTCAGTGCAAGACGAACAGTTTACCAATGACGAGAGTAACGGCACAACCTCGATTAGGCAGTTCGCAAGCGGCGACGCGGCCATACCCTATTACGGATCTGCAGACAATTACCATTCTGCGGGCATGCCTATCCCGTATATCCTCGATACCAGCTTCCTTCCGGGATTTCTGTATAGTTATTACCTGATTGCCTACGCGGGCGCGGCTGCTCATGCGGATACGAGACAGGGTGTGCCAATTCGTATCCAAGTGGGCTATGGTCTGGGCTCGGTGAATGATAGCCATGTTTTCACCTATAGTGCTTACAAGGCGAGCGCGGGACCGTCATTGGAGAGCACATTGACACCAGGTGCCTATTGGGGAGCGAATACTTGGGGGGTGATACCCGCCAGCGGAGGAGGCGCCGAGTATGGTCACTCCGGCGGCTGGGTCACTTACGGGACCCCATCGACTTTGGATCCATCGACTCAAGGCCCGATTAACAGCCAGGGCTCAATTGGTTTTCAAACGGAATTGAACCCAGTGGAAGCCAACGCACAGGGTGCCATGATGGCGCATGCCTATAGCGCGTCGGCCTTGTATGGATACGATGTTTACTTCATTGCCGCGCCGACGACCGCGCCGCTGCTCGTCCCGAATTGTACCTACGCAGTCGGATTGACCCCGTCAACAATCGGCCAGGGCGAAGGGCCATATTTTGTAGGCACGCTGGCCACAGGCACCTATGCATCGCCGTTCTTTGCATCGAAACTTTACTGTTACAATAACGGCGCCCCAGTGAGCTTCGATCTCAAAGGCATGGCCTCCGCAGGTGCTTCGGCGGTGGCTGGGCGATCGATCAGCGATCATCTGGTCATCCCGCTCGGGAATGCCATCTGGAGAAACGGACGCAAACGCCCCCTTGCCGACTTGTGCAAGAATATCAAGGAATGGTCGAATGTTTCCATCAACCGAATCAGCCCGACAAACGCCATCCTGGTCGGCACCGCAAAAAAGGCTTCCGATGAGCATGCTTTGCTGCTGGTCCCCTATGAGTTTAAAGAGGTGAATCCTGCCTCGGGATTCGATGGGGAAAGCGTTCCTAATTGGCTTATGGTTCCCAAGGATCAGCAGAATTGGACAAAGGCTATTACTCCCGCAAATGCGAATTTAGAAATTAAGTTTAAGGTGGTTCCCGGCCCTGGCGGGGCAACGGTGACGCCAGATCACACAAACCAATCGCCAGAAACTCTCACGGTCAGCAGTCCAACTTTAGGAGACGATTCATCTGTAGTTATCGGCATCGGAACGGCCTTTGGAACCGAGGGGCTAAAACTTTCTGTAAAAAAATACCAAGCCAACAAGACCGTCATAATACATGCAGTGACTCAACGATATGGCCCGACCGATTATATGCCGCTTCAACCTGGAGAGGGCATTGCAGGTCAAGTCTGCATTCGAAAGAAGAGTAGCGTGCTCTGGAGTGTGCCAGGTAACGATGATGTCAGCGACGGTAATACTGTCACGACAGGTCCAGATGGGGTCAGTGATACCCATTGTGATAGTCATGATGAAGAAGTCATTCCATTTGGAAATGGAATCCACAAAGACATATCCCCCACCGGCAAACCTTCCTCGGCGACGTTAAAAGCCTATCTGGATAGGGTTTTCGGCATTCAGACCAACACTTACGTTAACGTAGTTGAGGGAGACGCGATTACGGCCAATTACGATCTCAATAAAAACAAGCTGTTGGATGTCTTGGACGCGAATGGTGTCACTTCATATGAAGAAGACAAAATCATAATAAACCGAGGGGAGCCCTATCATGTTTATTATGTTAAGGATTTCATAAGTGGCAGAAATGGAGTCTTCAGCCACAATGTTTTAGGCGCTACTCACGCCGCGGATAGTCAAAAGCTCACTTTTATGCGAGATGGCTCGTGGGACATGTTAAATGTTGCGGCGCATGAGATAGGGCATCTATTCAAGCTCGAACATTCGAACGAACGAACATTATCTAATGGGCAACCGAATCCCACGTTTCTTCCTAACTCGGACGCCAAAAAGAGGCTCATGTATTACCAGGAAACCCCTGAAGCTCCCATTTTACTGATCAAACCAGAATGGGATATTATCAACCCCTGACATGAGACTAAATCTTAGTTTATCGGGTCTTTTGCTTTTTTGCGTTTGCTTCAAAATTGGCCTCGCTAGTGCAGCAGACAACAATTCTACTACGAGTGGAATAACTGGAAGTATCGCGCAACGTGTAGATAAAGGAGACATTTCTGCTTTACTTGAAATGTCAAATATTCCTGCCCCCGGAGCTATTCCATTTTTGACAAGATTTTTGCGCTCATTTCCAAAAGACACCGAGCAATATCAGATTGCACGCGAAGCTATTATAAAAAATCCTGAAACAATATCTTACTTCCGAAAGAGGCTTGCTGCATCTACCGAGAAACAAGGTGTAGATCAGGACGCATTTGAAGTATTGTCTATGCTCGCTACGCCAGACTCGGTCACTATAGTGGCTCCTTACTTGTTCAGGTTCGAGGTGAGAGAGGGGCATGGTGACATGCTGGCCGATGTTAATGCGATTAGCGCGGCACAGGCATTGGGAGCAATGAATTTGCCCGATGCGCCTACAGATAAACCTCCCGGAGCTTATAAAGCGGAAGACTTCTTGGCATGGCAAAAATGGGCAATTACTAAGCGGCTAGTGCCTGCGGCGACCCAAACAAACGTGCCTCGGTGGTTGACCGAGATGGATGCTTCTGCATCACCGGCAATACGAACTGCTGACCCCCCCCAAAACTCCGAACAAAAATTATCGACGCCACGACCGAGCGCGACAACTACCCCCACGGTGGCCCCGGAAAACCCCGCCTCCACGGGCTTCCCGATCTTGCCGATGGCGATCCTGGGTGCGCTGATCGTGGCTGCGGCGGTGTTTCTGCTGCGACACAAATCCCCGTAGCTCCCGCCTCAATCGCGCTGTCACGCCCCATGCAAAGGCATGGGCCGCGCCAGTGCTAAGCGCGATCAAATCTTCCACGGGCCGCCCTGCCGTCAACGTTTGCCCTTATCAATCAGACCCGCGCGGTGCGCGGAATGCCCCAATCGAATGCGGCCTGTCACGCGACCTGCTGGCTATGACATCACACAACAGTCGCAAAATATAGTGCCGCCTTGTCTTGCCGCTCTCCGCTGGCGCGGAGGCCTCCGGCAAGGGCGGTGCCCTGGAGCATGGGAATGGGTCGGAATGGGGTCAGTCAAAGATATCTGACAGAATTCTTTTCGCCTTCTCGTATTTTTTCCGTCGCGGCCCCCTTGTGCAGCGGATCCGGCGGAGCTGCTGGGAGACATTCGCTGCGCTTTTCATTTTTAGTTCCGCGGCAGTCCATGCCTGTGGCGCGCTGGTTTTTGTCGAGAGCAATTCCGCCAGCGCGACTTTGCTGGCATCCGAGCCGGGCACCTTATCGAGGTCCGCAATTTGGAGTTGGAGCAGTTCCAGCCCTTTCTTGAGAATCCGCTCCGCTTCCTCCGCGCCATGGGCCCGGTAAACCAGGCCGGAGCGGTAGGCGGCGTTCCGGCGCGACTTGATGAGGTCCTTGCCAAGGGCGAGCGCTTTTTCGGCGAACGCCTGCGAACCCCAATACCAGCCCCTCCGCAAATGGCTCAGGCGCGCGTCCATTGTCGCCGGCACAGGCACGACGCCGGCGGCCTCCATTTCTTCGCGCGCGCGTTTGTCAAGCCGCCCCACAAACTCCCTTCGTCCGGCCGCCGTATCGCCTAGGCCGAACGCCTCGAATCCCGCCGCCACGCACGCCCACGGAAAACGCTTTCTGTCTCCACCCGCATAGACCATCCGCACGCTGCTCCAAGGGTAATCCCCCACGCTGCCGCCGCCAGCCACCTTCACCGCCCCTGCGCGTGCCGGATTGAGGTGTATGTAATCGAGCAATGCCGAGAAATAATCCGCGCTCCCACCCTCGACCAACACGGCCTTGTAGCGGTCGCCGAAAACCCGCCCCCAGAGCCGGTGCCTCGTGTTGAGGCGGCGGGTGTAGGTGTTCTGGAGCCATTTCATCCCTTCCACGAGATTCGGTTCCGGCGTCTCGATCAGAAGGTGGTAATGGTTGTCCATCAGCACCCAGGCATGCACCCTCCAACCGGTCCGCTCGCAGGCATCCGACAAGGTTTTGAGGAAAAACCGCCGGTCCTCGTCGCCGAAAAAAATATCCTCCCGGCGGTTGCCACGCGCCATCACGTGATAAAACGCCCCAGCAAATTCCACCCGGATGCCTCTCGCCATGCGCAAAACCTGAACCGATTCCGAAAACTGTCAAGAATCTTTGACTGACCCCTTTTCTCGTATCTGCCGAAGGGTTGATGTCAGGGCCATCCGATCCGGCGACGATCCCGTCAGCCCGCGGAGCCGGGCTACCCCGCGACGATTCTGGTCTTCTAAACCGCCTCGAAGATCGCGGAAACCGTCGCGAAGATTCGCGTTATGGGGCAGCCGCCAAATCCTCGCCGGTCTGAAGGATCATGTTATCGACATTGATATTCACGCCTTGCCCGGGAGTGGCTGTGTTCAACCCGATGCGACTGAATCCAGCAGACTGGGACGCGCCAATGCCATCAATCGTATAGCTGGTCGTGGTGCCCGGGCCGGAACCCGTCCATGGAGTGAGATAAAGCTTTGCCGTGCCCGGGCTGGCTGGCGCACCCATCACCACCTGCACCCGATACCAGGTTCCATTGGTCAAAGTCCCCAGACTCGTGTCGGTGCCGCCAATTACCGCGAAGATGGTATTGAGGTAGAGATGAATATTGCACCCCGCGATACCGTTTGCAAAGGGCCGAATCCTGAGGTCGTTGCCGGTTCCCGCGGCATTCATACGGAAATCGAAGGTGAAGATTCCCGCCTGGCTTGCTTTCAGCGCAGTAAATGTTTGCGCGAAATCCAGACGGGTGCCCGTCGCCGATCCGGTATTATCCACCACCAGGATGCTTTGTCCGCCGGCGCGGACCGCACTGCCGAAATTCGTGGAGGCAAACGGTGATCCTCCGTTGGCGACGGTGACATTGCGGATTCCGCTGCCATAGGCGCCAGCGCCCGTTGTGGACCATGGACTGGGGGGGGCGTAGCCAAGCCCGGTGGTTGGGTTCGGATTGACAGGGTCGAGGTCGACACCGGAATCGACCACCGGGTTGAGAATGCCATACCGCGCGCTGAGATCGTCCTTGCCAACCTTGCGAATGTCATCGAGGCCGACGGCAACCTTGTCCAGATAGTTGGCTGGCGTGACATCCGGCAGGAACGAAGCACTGCCCAATAAACTGTTGTCGATATTTTGCAGCCGGATCCAGTTGCCGCCCGTGCCTGCGTTGAACACGGGAGCGGGCGCTTCGAATATATTGCCGAGAATGGCGATATCGCACGCATTGGCGCCCGTTTGCGTCAGATTGAAGGGACTGCCGGTGGCATTCTTGAACCAGGAGAATCCATAGAGAACCCGGCCAAGGAAGTTCTCGAAGCTCATCATCGGCTGGACTTCACCCTCCGTTTTGATTCCTTGAATGGCCACCACTCCCGGGACGGTCCCCGTGGCGGCGCCCCGCCGCACGCGAAGCTCGCCGTTGTTCGCCTCGCCATAATAATCGGCGATGGAAACATTCTGGTTGTCGTCCACATCGACGGCCCAGGGGGTGGTCGAGAGGAAATTTTGGTCGGCGCACTCCTCTTTCGTGATGAACTCGAGATACCCGGTTTTCAGTGCCGTCGCCCCTTTGACCTTTAGCGGACCGTCATACTGATGTTTGACGAGAATCTTCGCGGGACCGCAATTGTCCACAGTTAGCGGACTATTAAGTTGGGCGATATAGACGCTCGAATTCGCCGGCAACCCGGTAAGGACCACTCCCGGCGCGCCGGGATTTCCATGGGATTCCCAGGACTGGGAGTTTCCATTATATCCATAGCTCGTAACGCAATCGATCGTCAGATTGCTCGCGCCGGTCGAGGTCACCTGCATAGCCTTTGTCGTCGTGGTTAGTCCCGGAGTCTTCAAATTGAAATTGCTCAACGTAATATTCTGGGGCGTCGTGACGGTCATCATTGTGCCTCCGCTCGCTCCATTCCAAAGAATTTGACTGCAGTAACCCGAGCCCTGAATGGAGTAGTTGCCGCCGGAAACCGTCAGGCTATTCGTGATTTGATAACGCCCGACCGGAAAATAAACGATCGAGCCATTGTTCGCCATCTTCGCGGCATCAATCGCCTGCTGTATTTTTGCTGTGGCATCCGTCGCGCCCGTCTTGTCGGCGCCGTATGACGACCCAGTCACATCGAGAATGTGGGCGCTGTCGTTGATTGTTGTTTCGTTGAGAAAATGCGTATTCGGCAGTGTCAGGACGTTTACGACGGCTCCATTCGGAATGGTTTGCACGCCGTCGCCGGCCTGGGCGGAAACCAGGTTCGCGATGGTTGGGCAGTAGTTGTTCGAAACCATTAGCTTCGCCGTGTAATTCGGACCGGCCGAATGAGTCAGTACAATCGGCGCGCTGGTATTGGGTGGATTGGTGAAAACGCAATCGGCAACCAGGTTCCCCCCCCGGTTACCGAGAGTAATGGCGCCCGTGGCATTGGTCCACCCGTCGATCCGGCAATCCTGAATAATATGCCCGATGGCATTGGTCGATCCCGAGAGGCTGGAAAAGAACTGCTTGGAAGCCACCGATGTGCATCGCCGCACGCGCTGATCGTATCCGGAGCCCGAATAAATGTCGGTAACCGTGGAGTGCGCAAAATGGCTGTTGACGATTACCGTTTTCCCGAGGGGAGCGCTCACGGCCGTGTCGCAATACCTGAATTCACAGCCATCGAAGATCCACATGTAGTTGTTGGCCTTTACTTCTCCGACCATCGCACCGAATGCGCTGCCGCCATTGAGGCATCCCCAAAAGAAACAGTTCGTGACAAAGACCTCTGCCGTCGCAAAGGCGCCGGCGACCTGATTGCCTCCATAACTGTAAATACCCGCTTTTTTAAAGCTCTTGAACGCTTCGTTCGAATGCGTCACGCGGGTTTCCATGTTCGTCGCGGATGATTTGTGGGAGATGCCTATCGCTGCGACGCCACTGCCATCCCACGTAATCCCGACGTAACGGCTGCGGCTCGCCGCGTCCGACAAAAACATCGTCCCATCGGAAGGGCCGGCCCACTTGATAATGGTGTTCCTGCCGCAGCCAATGAGCGAAACCCCGGCGCAATACCGGGCGACGGGGACACCTCCACTTGTGTTCCACGCGAGGGTGTTTGAGATTTTATAAGTGCCAGCCGGCAGATAGACCGTCGTTTGCGAGGACACTGGCGCCCCTTGGGAATTCACCGACGCATCCCTTAAAGCGTTGTTGATGGCGATGGTATCGTCGGCGACGCCGTTTCCCACGGCGCCGTATTGGGTCTTGACGTTCAGCCAGTCGGAGCGCGGGTTGCCAGCGGGGTCGTTCCACGTCAGGACGGGGATATCGATGGCTTTTGCCGCAGGCGCGATGGTGAGGAAGAAGGCTGCCGAGACGATGAGGGTCCGGAGTCCGAGCGGGGATTGGTTTTTTTTCATTGGGGGGTATTTCTTCGAGCCGGCAGTTTTGGCTGCCGGCAGGGATGTTTCTACAGGGGGGTTATTGATGTGACTAAGGATCTCAGCACTCCCCAAAAGGAATGCAAAGCAGGGGGTGCGTGTCTGAGTGAAAGAATTCATTGGCAAAACGAGGCGGTCGAGCCGGACGGGAAGGGATCGATGACCGTTGGCACGGCCACTACCATTCAATGCAGGAGATCGATGGCGCAAAAACGGGGACCAACGGCGGCGCATGGGGGGCATGGCTGCAAACCGTCTACGAAATACCTGAATCTTTTGTCAACACTTTCTTTTTGGAAAGATCACTGGTGGAGATACTTGCCTCTGTAAAACGCAAAGAACGCGTCACGGGTGGCGGGAGAAATGGAGACTCCTTCCGATTGGGTTGCGTTTCGAGTTGGCCGTCTCGCGGCGGATCCTTTACGTTTCGAATCGAGTTGCGCCTCGGCGCGAAAAAAAACCGATTCATCACACCCAGGATCCCATGGCCAAAGGTAATAACAGTCATCGAAAAGAAGCCAAAAAGCCCAAGCAGGAAAAGCCGAAGCCCCAACCTGTTCGCAAGGGTTCTTAAGCTTCGCGAATTTCCGTCACCTTTGCGCGACGGCCGGCGGCGATGGCGGCGGTGTTTTTCGGTTCCCCCGGCGGAAGCAGGCGCCACTGCTGAATTGCTGCCAGCTCCAGCGGAGCCAGCGGATGAGGGCGGCGGCGAGCCAGAGCGCCCAGGCGAGCATCAGGAAGCGATACCACCAGATCGAGACCGACAGGCAGCCGGGGCGCGGGAGGAGGCCGTCGCATCGGGCCTGATACCAGCGCAGTGTCGTGCGGGTCGAGCCGTTGCCGACGATGAACATTTCCGGGCTGCCGAGGAGTCCCGCTGCGACCACGGCGATGAAAATCCCGAGCACGCCGGCCGTGAGCGCGATGAGGAAAAGCTGGAGCAGGTTGTGGACCCATGCCGGGAGACGAAGGAACGAGTCGCGCCCGCGCCAGACGAGGAAAAACAGCCACCCGACCACGGCCACGGCGGCGGGCAGCGGGACCTGGGTCAGGCCGATGGCGAGCAACATCCATTCGAGCGGACGCAGCGGGGAAAGGGCCACGCGGCCGAGGACGATCGCGGCGAGCAACGCGCAGACGAGGATGCTCCAGAATCGCACGGCGGGGCCGCGCAGAGGGCCGTCCGTCCAGAGGATCCAGCGGTCGTCGGGCATGTTGAGGACGGTCTCGATGTTCGCGCTTTCGACGGGGAGGCGCACCGTCCCGGCGGCGGCGTGCATGGCCAGCGGCGTGTTGGTTTTCCATGCGATGGAGACGGACTGTTCGCCGGGACGCAGCGGGACGATAAGCCTCGTGCCGTCCTTTCGCACTGGGATGGCCCGGTTGTTTTGCGTGAGCGAGGTGATCTCCGCATCGGCGGGCAGATCGACCAGAAAATCCTCGCCGAGGCTGCACCGCACCGCGAGGTCAAGCGTGGAGGCGCGCTGGCGTTTGCCAATGGTCGTCTCGTGCGTGCCGCTGCCGACCGTGACGGTGGCGCCGGCGATGGCTGCGGGCCGGCTAATGGCAAGCGATGCGCCTTCGCCGGGCCAAGGATGCCAGACGGGAACGAGTTCCGGATTGCCCGGCTCGAAGGTCGGCGAGAGGCCGGAGATGGCGACATTCCAGACGGGAGAGGCCACCAGGCTCCAACGCTCGACCCAGGAATCATCGGCCTTCGTGGCAAGCCGGATGCCGGGGGACACGGAGAGTTCGCTCTCCCAGGTGAACGACGGATCGCGCGCGCCGAGGCGGACTTCGATGAAGCCGCCTTTTGCGACGACGTTCGAAGAAAGGACGTTTTCGCCGGGCAGCAGCGGAACGCGCAGCGCGATGGCCTTGCCCGGGGACGAAAGGCGGGTCACGGTCGTATGCACCTGCCAGACGAGGCCGAGCTCGAGGTTGCGATCAATCGCGGCGACTGTCTTGAAATCCTGCCGGTCGTAGCCCGCCTCGCCGGCGGTGGATTTCTGCTTGAGGGCGAAGAAGACCTGTTGCTCGGGCACGCCGTCCGCCCGCACTCCGCTGAATGTCCAGCCGGGCGACTCGATGCTCACGCGATGGGGCTTGAGTTGGAAGGTCCATTCCCATTCGGTGACATTCGCGAGCAATCCTTCGACGTGGACCTGATGCACGCCCTCCGGCAGGACGACCCACAAGTAGCCGTCATCGCGGCGCAGGGCGACATCCGGCTTGCCATCGATGAGCACGGAAACCGGCGACCACGCGGGCAGCCGCCCCGGGAGCGGAACGGCGGTGCGGATGGCTGCGTGGATTTCGGCATCCATGCTGAGATGGCGATCCTTCAAACCGAGGGAGACAAACGGGATGGCGGCGGCGGTCGGGTAGGCGTCGGACGGTTCGAGCAGGCGCTCGCGCAGCGTAGTAAGCATGGTCTCGTCCGGAAACTCGGCGCGGGCGGTGGCCGCCGCGCAAAGCGCGAAGATCCAGAGGGCCGCGCTTGCACGCGAGACGCGGAACAGCGAGCCGCCCAGCCGCCGGGCATTCAGCAAAACGGCGGCGAGCGCGAGCAGGAGCGCGATGCGGAGGACGGTGAGCAGGCGCTCGAGGGGCAGCGAGATGAGCACGGGATGGACTTGCTGCGAGGCGAGCACGGGGCCGTTCCATCCGAACGTCGCGATCCGCCAGCTCCAATCCGGAACGCCGGGACCGGTCTGGATGCGGGCGTTCGCGTCGTAGAGCAGATTGCTGTTTTGCGCGGCCGGGCTCTTGCGAACGCGCATGGAACTCGTGCCGAAGGAATACGGCCGCTCCAATTGTTGTTTGCCGTCCTCTGACGACTTGTCCTCGCGAGCGACACCGGCCTGCGCATCCGTGCTCATGGTTGCATTCTCCGCGAACTCCCGGGGCGCTTCCGGGGCGGCGGAAACGGCGTCGAGCCGCTGAGGGCCGACGTTTTCCAGTTGCGGATAGAGCGCCTGCTGCACCTGCCGGGCCACGAACGGAACGAGGACGAAAACGAGCACGGCAATCGCAAGCCATTTCCAGACGACGAGCAGGCGTCGGCCCCAACCGGCGGGGACCACGCGCAGGAGCGCCAGCGGCATGAGGAGCACGAGCCAGGCGTAACGCGGCGCGCCGGGTTCGTGATAGGAAAGACCGAACGCGAGGAAGGCGAGGATGGCCGGGCCCGCGCCCCAGAGCCGGAAAACCGCGAGGGAAAAAATGAGCAGGAGAAAGAGATCGAGCAGCGTCCACGCGGTGAGCCAGTCGCCATGCACCCAATCTGCGCCGAAGAGCGCGAAGAGCCGCCAGCCCGGCGGGAGATTCAGCGTGACGTTGAGGGCGTCGGCGTCCGATTGCCAGCCGGTGGCGGAGAGTCCCGCGGAGCGCGCCATGCGGCCGGTGGCGTCGAGCTGGATGGCGCGGGTGCGAATCTCGACGCCCGGCGCGCCGTTCTTCGGGTTGCGGGTGATGAGCTGGCCCTGGCCGCCGCTGCGCACGGAGCCGAGGTCCTGCCCGGGCGCGGCATCGAGCCGCCAGATTTGCTGCATCGTCCCGATGACGCTGTCGCGGAAGGTGAGCCCTCGCCCGCTGTCGTCGAGCCACAATTGCCGGGCGATGCGCAATCCCTCGGGCTTTTGCAGGCCCATCCCGCGCATGCGCTCCTCGATGCGGAAGGGTGCGGCGGTGTCCCATTGATAGACCGGCAAGTCCCGCCATTTGCCGGGGAAGGTCGTCTGCGAAACATCGACGGATGGGGCGCCGACGATATCGACCATGCGGAAATCAGGACGCGCGCGGAAGGCGACGAGTTCCTCGCCGACGGCGGGCTTCGCATCGGCGGCATAGCGAAATTCCGTCGGGTTATCGAGGCGGAAGGCATCGACCCGCAGCGTCCATTTGCCGGCCCGCACCTGCGCCTTCACGCGGCCTGCATCATCCACGGCGACGGGGATCGGACTATCCACCGCCGCGAGTTTCCATCCCGCCGGCAGGATGCTGCCGAGCTGCTCCTCGCGACTTTTGCCCGAGACGATCAGCTCGATTTCCGTGCGCAACCAGAGGGGAATGCCGTCCTCGATCACCGCATAGACTTTCACCGCGAGGAAATCCTTGTCCGCCACCTCGGAGGAGGCGTCGCGCTTGAGACACAGCAGGCCCTGCGCGTCCCACGCCGGGGCCTCGACCGGCTTGCCATCGAGGGTGAGCGCAAGGATTCCGATCTCGCGCGGCAGGAGGATGCTCTGCGGGATTTCGTTCCAGCGAAAGGCGCCCGCGAGCCGATACACGCCGGCCGGGAGCTTCACCGCGGGGTGGCCTTCGTGCTCGACGACCGGCAGCGGCGCGCCGTTTGCCTTCACGTCAAGCGGCCAGAGGTCGTTGCCGCCGGGCAGGGGAATCCAGGTCTCCTCGAAAACCGTCACGCCTAGATCGAACGAACCGGTCGCTGCGTCGATCTGGAGCGCAAGGATGGAGGGCCAGAAGCAAAGGTGCTTCGTCGCGTCGCTGAATGGCGTGGGGCAGGCGCGATGGTCGTCGCCCCAGAGGGCCCAGGACTCCCAGGGTCGAAGCGGTTCTGGGATTTCCCGGGCGCTGCCGCCGGCCGGCGAAGCTGCGCGGATGCACAAGGGCAGCGCTGCCGCCGCGACGAGAATTGCCCGACGAAGGAATCGTGGCGGAAGGGTCATATTGGACGGGTGAGCCGAGGGCGATTCAACAATCCGCAGGGGGGGCAACGCGAGTGCAATGTGCGGCCGCTCACGGGCCGCCGCCATCCGCGGCGAAGATGAGCGCCTCGTCCCAATTCCACTCGTAGCCGATCTCGACGCCCTCGCGCAGCGGCGTCGAGCCGCGCCGGCGCAGCTCGAGGCAACGGAAGACGAGCTCGCCGGAATGGAGCAGATACTCGGTGCCGTGGCCGAGGTAGCTGGCCTGCCGGATCACGGCGCGCGGCGCGGAATCCGCCTCGCGACGCAGGCGCAGATTCTCAGGCCGGATCATGATGCTCACCGCAGCGCCGACCGATGCGGCCGCCGCCAGGCATCCCTCGACGCGGCCGACGGCCGTCTCGACCGTGCCGCGATCGGCCTCAACCGCGCGCAGCGTGCCGGAAAGGAAATTCGCCTTGCCGATGAACGACGCGACGAAAAGGTCCGCCGGCCGCTCGTAGATCTCGATCGGCGATCCGATCTGCAGGACGCGTCCGCCGCGCATCACCGCGACGCGATCGGACATCGTGAGCGCCTCTTCCTGATCGTGGGTGACGTAAACGAACGTCAGCCCCGTGTTGCGCTGCAGCAGCTTGAGTTCCTCGCGCACTTCGCCACGAATCTTCGCATCGAGCGCGCTGAGCGGCTCATCCAGCAACAACACCGCGGGGCGATCCACGATGGCGCGCGCGAGGGCGACCCGCTGCTGCTGGCCGCCGGAGAGCTCCGACGGCTTCCGCTTCTCGTAGCCGCCGAGCTGGACGAGATCGAGCGCGTTGGAGATGCGCTCCCGCAGCGCGCCGCCCCGCACTCCCTTCAGGTGGCAGGCGAAGGCGATATTCTCGTAAACGGTCAGATGCGGGAACAGCGCGTAATCCTGGAAGACCGTATGCACGTTGCGTCTGTGGGCCGGGTCCTTCGACACATCGCGCCCATTGATGAGGACGCGGCCCTCGTCCGGCAGTTCGAAGCCGCCGATCAAGCGCAGCGTCGTTGTCTTGCCCGATCCCGAGGAGCCGAGGATCGTAAAGAATTCGCCTGCCTCCACGCGCAGCGACACGGAGTCCGCCGCCCGGAGCGCGCCGTAGCGCTTGGTCGCGCCGATCAATTCGACGGCCGGAATCTGTTGCGCGCCAGAGTTCATGTCCTTCGTCCAAACCATGTGCTCATCACGACGAGAACCCCCGAGACAACCAGAATCAGGGTCACGACGGCATTGATTTCGGGCGTCATCCCAAATCGCAGGCGCGAGTAGATTTCCATCGGCAGCGTGTTGTCCGGACCGGTGAGAAAAATGGTCACCACGATCTCATCGAAGCTCAGCGTGAATGCCAGCAGCGCGCCCGCGATCAATGCGGACCGAATCGCCGGAAACGTCACCCGCCAGAACGCCTGCGCAGGCGTTGCTCCGAGATCCGCCGCCGCCTCCTCGAGACTGCGCGGCAACTGCCCGAAGCGCGCATTCATCGTATTGAAAACCACGGGAAATCCGAAGGTCGCGTGGCCGATGATCACGGTGAGGAGCCCGAGCGGCAGCCCGGCGGTGCCAAAGAAGCTCAGCATCGCCACGCCCGTCACGATCCCGGGCAGCAGAATCGGAATCACCACCGCGGATCGAAAAGCGCCCCGGCCGAAGAACCGCCAGCGGGCCACCGCGAATGCCGCGAGCGTGCCCAGCAGCGTCGCGGCGAGGGTCGCGGACGACGCCACTTTCAAGCTGTTCATCAGGCCCGTGCGCAGCCGCTCGTCCTCGATCGCCAGCCGATACCAATCCAGCGTCCATCCGCGAATCGGCAGAGTCAGCACGTGCTTGTCGCTAAAGCTGAAGAGCACGATCACCGCCACCGGCAGGTGCATGAAAAGGAACACGCCGAGCGTAAAGAACCCCGTGAGCCATTTGCCGGTGTTGCGCGGAATCATATTCAAAGGCCCTCCAGCACACCGCGCCGCGCGAGAATCGCCATGAGCGCAAATAGAACAAGGAGCACGATCGCCGACAGCGCGGCGCCCAGCGGATAATTCGACACCACGCCGAACTGCTCCGCGATGATGTTGCCGACCAGCGAGTCGCCCGGGCCCCCGATCAGGGACGGCGTGATGTAGTCGCCGCTGGTGAGGCTGAACACGCTCAGTCCGCCGGCCAGCATCCCCGGCATCACCAGCGGCGACCACGCGGCGAAAGGTCACGAGCGCGTTTCCGCCGAGATCGGCGGACGCCTCGAGGAGATTGCGGGGCAGGCGTTCGAAGGCCGTCACGAGCGGCAGGATCATGAAGGGAAGCCAGATGTAGCAAAGCGTCAGCCCCATCGAGAACAGGTTGTAAACAAATGCCGGCGACGGTTCGTCGAGGATGCCCAGCTTCATCAGCGCCCAGTTGAGAATGCCCGTGCGGCCGAGAATGATCCGCCACGCGAAGACGCGCACGAGATAGCTGCTCCACAGCGGCAGAAGCACGAGGACGGTGAGGAGCGGCTTGAAGCGGCCGGCGTGGAAAGCCAGAAAATAGGCGACCGGAAACGCGACGGCCATGTCGATCGCCGTCACCGAAGCAGCGACCGACAGCGTCCGCACGAGCGTGGGCCGATAGGACTCGGAGAACGCGGTCGCAAAGTTCTCGAGCGTGAACTCGTGGACAACCTGCACGTATTCGTGCTTTTGAAACGCCAGGCCCAGGAGCACGCCGAGCGGGAGAAAATAAAGCACCGCCATCCACGAAAATGACGGCAAAAAGCAGGCCCAGAAACCAAGGCCTGCCCGCCTGTGCTGCACGGCGGCGGTCGCCGGCATCAGGCCTCCTCGCGCAGCCGCTCAGCCCGATCCGGAGGGCCGCCTGTTACTGAGCCTTGAACTCGTTCCACAACGCATTCCATTGATCCAGGTTCGGAACGGTCTCCCAAAAATGGATCGTTTTGAAATACGTATCGAGGTCGTCGATATGGAGATCGGCCCGCTCGGCTTTGCTGAGCAAGGGGACGATCGCGCTGCTCACCGGCCAGTATCCACTCGCAGCGACGAGCTTCTTCTGCGCTTCGCCCTCGAGCATGTAATTCATCCACTCCTGCGCGATGGCGCTGTTCGGGCTTCCCTTGATGATCATCCAACTGTCGGACCAGCCGGTGGTCCCTTCCTTGGGCACGGTCGCCTTCACCGGGAACCCGTCCTTCTTAAGCTGCACGACGGTCACCGGCCAGCCCCAGGCCATCGCGATCTCCTTGCCGGAAAAGAGCTGGGTCAGCTCGCCCTGACTCGTCCAGAATTTGCGAATCTGCGGACGCAGGGGCATTAGCTTTGGCTTGATCTTCGTCTGGAGCTCCTGCTCGTCGATGGCGAAGATGTTCTCCGGCCCGTAGAACCACAGCTTAATGTCGGCCAGGAAAATGCTGTAGTCGTTGATGCTGATTTTGCCTTTGAATTTCGGATCGAAGAACGACATCCACGTGCCCGCCTCGGCGTCGGTGACCTGCTCGGGATCGTAGATCAAGAGGTCCGGACCCCACGCAATCGAGATGCCGTAGTTCTTTCCGTCGAAGGTGTTGTAAGGCGGGCTCTTGAAAAGCGGGAAGAGCTTGTCGTAGTTGGGCACCTTTGCGAGGTCGATAGGTTGCAGCAGGCCGGCGTCGAAAAGCTTGCGCGTGAGATCGCCGGAGGCTGTCACGAGATCATACGAACTCCCGCCTCCCGCCTTGATCTTGGCATACATTTCGTCGCTCGATCCGCAATAGGTCGGCACGATCTTGTAGCCGGTGCGCCTGGTGAATTCCGCCGTGAAGGACGGATCCATGTAGCCCTCCCAGCCGATGATTCGCAGCGTCTTGTCCGCGGCATGTCCGAACTGGGTGAATGACAGCAATGCGGCGAAGGCCACCACACACGTCCCGGCGAGGTGAGTGATTTTATTTTTCATAGGAAACTCCCCCATGCTGGCCCTGGCCAAAAGTCGCTCCCGCAGTCGTCTTAAGCAAGAGAATTTCCAGCCGCGGGGCTTGCCATCGGCTGGCTTGCCACCCACAGGGAAACGGCCTATTTGTGTGGGACATGTCATCCCCGGTTCCAAGGGTCGGCTTGCTTGCCTGCTCGGTGTTTGAACGGGAGATCGCGCTGCTCGCCTCAGGCGCCGCTCATCTCCCGGCGGTGAAGTTTTTCGAGGTGGGTCTGCACGACCGTCCCGACAAGCTCCGGGAGATCTTGCAGGCGGCGGTGGACGAAATCGACGCGCGCGATGACGTCGATGCCATCGCGCTTGCCTACGGTCTTTGCGGCTGCGGAACGGCGGGGTTGCGGCCGCAACGACACCCTCTCGTGATTCCGCGCACCCACGATTGCATCGCGATTTTCATGGGGAGCAAGGAGCGCTTCGCGGAGCAGCAACGCGGCTGTCCCTCCTGCTATTATTACACGCCGGGTTGGAACCGTGAGCGGCGGGTGCCCGGCCCCGAAAGGCTCGCCCTGCTCCGGACAGAACTTTCCAGGCAGTTCGACGAGGACAACGTGGACTTCCTGCTCGAAAACGAGCGGGAGCAATGGGCTCTGCACGACACCGCGGTCTATCTCGATCTCGGCACCGACGACGCCGAGGACGAAGCGGCCTACGCCCGCCGGTGCGCGGACTGGCTGGGCTGGCGGTTCGAGCGCATACGCGGCGATCCGTCGTTGCTGCGCGATTTGCTGTGGGGCCGGTGGGATCCGGAACGCTTTCAAATCATCGAACCCGGTTCGCAGCTCGCCAATTCCGCCGACGCAAACGTCATGCGGTCCGAGCCTGCCAACGAAAAAGCAGACGCGCCATGAGCGGGGGAACGCGGATCGTCGTTGAGATCGAGGACGAAGAACCGCGTGAGTTTGTCGTGGACCCGCGGGCTGCCGGACGCTCGCTCGCCGATCTGCTGGCGGAGCACGGCTTCCCGTTGAACACCCGTTGCGGCCAGCGCGGGTTGTGTCACGGCTGCGAGGTGCAAATGCGCGGAGGAGCGGTGTCCGTCGGACCGGATGCCGCTTCCGCTCCGGCGACGGTGCAGGCGTGCCGGGCGCGGGTGATGGACCGCGCGCATGTCGTGCTGCGAATTCCGGCGCGTTCGCGAATCGAGCATCGACCGCAGGTGATCGACACGTTTCGCATCGATGTCCCGTGCGCGCACCTGCCGTTGTTTGAGCCGGCGCCGGGCGGACGGGACACGGCATTCGCCGTCGATCTCGGAACGACGACGGTTGCGGTGCTGCTTATCGATCTCGCGACGGGCGATGTCCTCTCGCGGACCGGTGGATTCAACGAGCAAATCCGATTTGGCGACAACGTCCTGACGCGGATCGACGCCGCGCGTTCCTGCGAGGCTCTGGCGGCCATGCAATTCGCCGCCGTCTCAGAAACCATCTCGCCGCTCCTGCTGCGCGCGTGCGACCGGGCCGGGCGCGCGCCGTCGCGGCTGGCGGGCGGCGCAATCGCGGGCAACACGACGATGCTGCACCTTCTCACGGGCGTAGACCCCTCCCCGCTCGGCGTCGCGCCATTCGTGCCGTGCTTCATCGAGGGCAAACGCCTGACCGCCTCCGGCATCGGGCTGGCCGCGGGCAAAAACGGCGACGCCCTTTCGCCGGACACGCCGCTGCAACTGCTTCCCGGAATCGCGGCTTACATCGGAGCGGACATCGTCGCGGGCGTGTATGCGACCGGCATGATTTTCGATGAAGCGCCCAGCCTGCTTGTCGATATCGGCACAAACGGCGAGATCGTGCTGCAAAGCGGCGGGCGGCTGACAGCCTGCGCAACGGCCGCGGGCCCGGCTTTCGAAGGCTCCGGGTTGCGTTGCGGCACCCGCGCTCGCGACGGGGCGATCAGCGGAATCAATCTGACGCTCGATCCATTCCGCGTGGAAGCGGAGACGATTGGAAATATCCCAGCGGTCCGTGCGACCGGCATCTGCGGATCGGCGTATGTCGATTTTCTGTCGGCCGGCAGACGGTGCGGATTCCTGCTCGAGTCGGGAAGATTTGATCCCGCCGCGTGGAAGCTGGTGCCGCCGGGCGACCGCATCGAGACCGATGGAACGCGAGCGCTGCGAATCGCGGGCGAAGCGCGCATCAGCGAGGTGGATGTCGCCGTGTTGTTGCAGGCAAAGGCGGCCATCGGCGCGGGCATTGAAACTTTACTGGAGGCAGCAGGCATCGAAGCCGGTGAAATCTCGCGGGTGTATCTGGCCGGCGGATTCGGCATGCATTTGAACGTCGGCCACGCGATCGCCGCGGGGCTGCTGCCCGGGTTCCGCGAGGAACAGGTGCGTGTCGTGGGAAACACCGCGCTCGCCGGCACGCTGCTTGCGCTGCTGGACCGGACGGCCCTGGATGAGATGGAGTCCTTGCGATCGAGGGTGGAGGTGCTCGAACTGAATCTTCAAGAGGATTTCGAGGACCGTTTCGTCGATCACCTCATGCTGCCATGAACGATTTTCCTTCCGTCCCACTCCTCGAACACCGGCCCTACGACCGGATTCGCGAGTTTTATCTCTACCAGGAGCCCGCGCTGCTGGCCGCGATTCAACGCGGCGACCGCGGGGAGGCCATACGCATTGTCAATCATGTGCTGGTTCACATTTACAGTGCTGGACAGGAACGGAGCGATCTCCTCAAGGGCTTGCTCTTGGAACTCGTGGTGATGATTTCCCGCGCGGCGGTCGAAGCTGGCGCGGCCCAGGCGGACGTCCTCGGGATGAATTTCCAATGCATCACGGAACTCGCGGGGATCGACGATGACGAACAGCTCGCCCAATGGCTGCGCGCGACACTCGAGCGGATGTTCGCCGCCATGGAGCGGCAGGAGGATTTTACGCCGTCGTTGATGGTCACGAAAGCGCTCAATTACATGCGCGAGAATCTGCAACGCGATGTCACGCGCGACGAAATCGCGCGATTCGCCGGCATTTCACCAAGCCATTTTTCGCGCCTGCTGCGGGAGCGGACGGGTCGCTCCTTCACCGATCTGATGCGGCAATGCCGTGTCGATCTGGCGTCTGAGTTGCTCCTGAGGACCGAGCAGTCACTCGCCGAGATTGCCGGCGCGTGCGGTTTTTGCGACCAGAGTTATTTCACCCACGTCTTCCAGCAGGCGAAGCAGATGACGCCAAGGCAGTTCCGCGAGGCGAACAAAACGAACGGCGCGAAGCCGCCCAGCAATGGCAACGCACCCGCGCCTTGAGGCGAACCAAACAGGGCGAATTCCAATTCCGGATTTGCCGACCAACGCCAACCCGCATCCGAGCAAAAGCGTCCGCAATGTGTCATTCCGAGCGAAACGAGGAATCCCGCTGATTATTGAGACCTGCAAATGCAGGGACGCCGCTTCGCAGGAGCACGGTCGGAGCGCTGACATTCTGCCGGCGTGCTTGCCCGCTCGAAATGACACGCACCGAGTGTGAAAGCTCCGAGCTGATTCCTACGTTCACGGATGCCCGAATTCGCCTACGGTCTCTCCCATGGGAATCCAAGCCGTCAGCAATTTCTCACGGTCTCCCCGCCCCATGTAAACGACGTCGCAGTGGGGAGCGGTGCCCTTTCCCTGTTTCATCATCCGCATCCACGTGAAGTCGAAGTGCCGAACCGACCCGGAACCACCGAAAAAAGAATGGCTCCCATGGGAAATATCATGTATTTTTTGGCAATTCATGTCGATCGCCATCCAGACCCGGCAGCTTTTTCAAAGCGCAGCCGGTTGCCCGCTGGGACGCATCACGCTGGCCGGAACGATTCGCAAGAGCACCGGTTCAACGACCGGGCCAATGCGCATTTTGGGCAGTTATGCGATTGTCTATCTGGTGGGTGGAGGGGGACGGTATGAAGACGCGCTTGGCCGCCGGAAAGAGGCGCGGGCGGGAGACCTGCTTCTGTTGTTTCCCGACATCGGGCATTGGTATAGTCCGGCGCCCGGCGGACGCTGGGATGAAATCTACATCGTTTTCGACGGGCCGGTATTCGATCTCTGGCGCAAACGCGGTGTCCTGGCGCCCGATGCGCCCATCTACCACCTGGAACCGCTGGAATACTGGCTGCGGCGGTTTGAAGAAGTCGTCGCACCAAATTTGCCGGCCCTGGAGCGTGTGTGCAGATTGCAGTCGGTGCTGTCCGGCGTGTTCACCCATTACCAACGCAATCCCGCCGCCGCCCGCGATGAGGAATGGCTCGCCCGCGCCTGCGAACTGCTCGATGCCGGCATCGGAGAGGAACTGTACGTCGAGGATGTGCCTCGGCGGCTCGGCATATCTGTGGAGACCTTTCGCAAAAAATTCGCCCGACTTGCGGGTGCCCCGCCATGGCGCTACCGGATGACGCGAGTGATCGAGCGAGGCTGCCGGCTGGTGCATGAGGGGCGGCTGACCAACAAGGAAATCGCGGCGAAACTGGGATTCAACGACGAATTCCATTTCTCCCGCCGGTTCAAGCAAATCACCGGGCGTTCGCCCACGCAGTTTCGCACGTTGTCAGTGCCCGGGTGAAGCTCACGCGTGATGACTCTTTCCAGCCGTTCATTGATCAATCGTTGCAAAGGCGCCGGCGGCTTGAGGCTTGTTCTCCCAATCAATCACGTTGGTCCGCGATTTTTCCGAACTCGCGTCCCGCGTGATACATCGCCTCGGTGTTTTCCAGTGGTGTGTAGGGCGCGAGATTGTTGCCCTCGCGGAGCAGAAACCGCCCGCCCTCCAGAATCCCGGAATCGAGAATGTGCCGCACCTCCTCGCGCACTTCGCCGGGGGTGGCGCGCATGAGGAAATCCACATGCGGTCCGCCCTGAAGGCGCACCTCCGGGCCGAGCTCGCGTCGCATCGCGCAAAAATTCACCGGAAAGCCGGTGTCGAACGAATGGATGTTCAATTCTTCGACCAATGTCTTGAAATGACGTGTGGCATCGCCGCAGAGGTGAATGCCCCGGGACGACGACGGTCCGCTCAGTGCGTCGCAGAGGCGGCGATGATGCGGAAGCACGTGCTCGCGATACATCGCGGTCGAGATCAGCGCGATGCTGTCATCCGCGAAGCCAAAACCGTCTTCCTGCGGCACGGGAAGTCCACAAAACTTCCGCCATGCAATCATCCGCTGAATGGTGGCTTCCGTGACGAAGTCCAGAAGCTTGTGCAAGCGATCGGGGTCATCCGCCATCGTCTCGCAGACGAAGTCGGCGCCGAACAAATTGCACGCGACGGTCATCGGGCCGTCGGTGCCGATTCCATACCCCGGAACCGCAGCCTCGACCGGTCGATCCAGAAATGTCTCCCGTTCGGCCCGCGCCTTGTAGTGCTCCCAATACTCCACACCGCGCGCCATCAGCCCGCCAAATGGATCCGGGACGCCGTTTTCCATTGCCCGCTCCGGCGCATCGGCGAAATCGGGCATCGTGTCGGGCACCTGGCCGGGAAAGTAGTGGATTTCGCATCCAAACCACGCTGCTTCGCGATAGTTCTGAAAATCCGGCGAAATGGTCCATTTTTCCGGCAACCCAAGTTCAATATCCTGGAGCAGATTGAACTTGCTCCAGCGTTGGAACCGCAATTGCGCGTCGAACATGACGTCCGGGTCTTCGGAATAGCCTCGGAAGTCCAGCCCGTCCGGATTGGCGCTCCCGTTGTAAATGAAGTACCGCGTGTTGGTGCCGAGAATGATCGGGATGCGCGTCGTCGGGCGGCCCGCATTGAAAGCGTCCCACATCCCGGCCTGTTCGGCATTGTGCGCGGCAAAATCAAAGCGGGCGAAATCGGAGTGAGCGAAACGGTCGGTGGGCAGGCAGCCTGGAAGGGACATAGTCGTTTGATGAGGGGATTGGATGGGGATGGAGAAAAGCCCTGCCGTGTTTGTCAATATCCAGCAAGTTGCGTGGACGGAAGAGGGGCCTTGTATTGATAGGCGGGATCCGCTTCCTGCCGCCGCTGAATGGCGGCAATTTCCTTCCATGTCGCGATCAAGCCGTGTGGACAGGGAGGCAGGTCATATTTGATCAACTCGTGCAATTTACCCAAATTGTAACAGGGCACGGCGGCATACATGTGGTGCTCGATATGATAGTTCATGTGCCAGTAGATGAATTGCACGACCGGGTTGACAGTGAATGTCCGGCAGCAGAGCCGGAAGTCCGACACGTTGTCCTGCAATCCGTTGTGTTGGGTGTTGTTGCAGAGGAAAAACAGCCAGCCGGCATAAAACGGGGCAAAGGTGACAAGCACGGGAATCATCCATAAGTGGAAATAGATGGAGGTGATCAAAATCAACCCGTGTCCGACGAGGAGGATGCGTGCCCAGCGGATCGGCGGCTGGCGCTCCGGATCATCGTCCGGAAAGAGCTTCAACTCCCACTCGCCCGAAAATTTTCCCAATGCGATGAGGAGGTTGTATTTGACCAGCCGAATCAATTCCATCGGGTTGAAGGAGCTTTGGAGGAAGAATCGGCTGACGAGAATCCTGATCGGGAGCACGACCTCCAGATCTTCGGGCGGGTGCAACGTGTATCTGTGATGCCGCGCGTGGCTCTTCTCGAACATCTCGAAGTTGATCCAGCCAAGGAAGGCGAAGATTGGCAGGAACACGCGGTTCAGGATTTTCGTCTTGAAGACGGTCCCGTGGCCGAGTTCATGAACGGCGTTGATCTGAAAGGCATAGAATGTGCCGTGAAGAAGGAGGAGGGCGATCAGCACCGGGACCGGCCAGTGGCCCGCGGCGTAGAAGGCCAGGCCGCCCGTCAGGACGAGCAGGCCGAGATAGCCGAGGGATTGCATCCACCCCCGCGCGTCACTGCGCTCGTGAAGGCCTTTTAGAAGGTCGGATCTCACCGGGGTCCGGTACCAATCCACCGGCTGCTGTTTTCGTTCTGGATTCATGCCGACAGCCTAACCCGGAAGATCGCGACTGGCTTTCAGGCGCGTACCGCAGTACAAAATCAAACGTGGCGGGCTCAATCACAACGCAACTGCACGAAAGGATCGCCCACGACTTGCGGCCCCTGGGCATTCCTGAAGTGCCGATGGTGGGCCGCTACAACTACACAAACGCACACCCCTGCCTGGTGCAGCACGCGCACCGCGGCGCAATGGAAATATGCTTTCTCGCCAAGGGCACGCAGATTTACCGGGTGGGACGACGCGACTATGTGCTTCGCGGCGGGGATATGTTTGTCACGTTTCCCGACGAGAAGCACAGTTCCGGCGAAGCACCCCAGGAAAAGGGCGTCCTTTACTGGATACTTTTCACCCTGCCTCGCAAACCCGCGCGATTCCTGAACTGTCAGCCGGTCGATACCCGCAAATTGGTGGCGCAACTGCTGGCGATTCCCCATCGGCATTTCGCCGGGGTCCCGCTGCTCCAGACACTGCTGGATGAAATCATGTCCGCCGCCCGCTCCGCAGGGGACCCGTTGCGCCGTGTTTTCATCAACTCGAAGCTGGTGGAGTTTCTCCTGAAATTTCTCGAATGCTCACGCCAGCAGCCGAAGGCCGCCCTCTCGAGGGGCATCAACGACTTGCTGCGCCACATCGAAGCGCAGATCGAAGAACCGCTGACCGTCGGGGAACTGGCCGAGCGCGCGGCGTTGTCCGTCTCGCGGTTCAAAACGCGCTTCAAACAGGAGATTGGCATCCCGCCCGCCGAGTATGTGTTGCGCTGCAAGATTTCCGCGGCAAAAAAACTGCTCGCCCAACCCGGAATCACCGTCACCGACACCGCCTTCCGGTTGAGCTTCTCCTCGTCACAATACTTCGCAACCGTCTTCAAACGATACACCGGCCAGTCGCCGCGCGCCTGTCAGCGGTCGCTCGCAAAACACGCGCAGGCTTTGTAACCGGCCAGGAGAGCCGTCGCGCAGATTCCCTACCTGCGAAACGGAATCGGCGCGCAGACGGCGCGCACGTTCTCGTGCGGTGTGCCGGGCGGGATTTCGCAGCCGGCGTTCACCATGTAGCGGTTTCCGACATTCATGTAAATTTCCCGGAATTCCCCGCGAATACTTTCGGGTGCGCCGCGAAGAACGGACGCGACCGGATCGCGATTCCCGGCGAGCACCTTGCCCTGCCCGAGCACGTCGCGCGCCTGCCGCATGTCCACGAGCCAGTCGATATCGACGATGTTCACGTCGAGTTTCGCAAGGAACGGCAGCAGGTGCGTGATGTTGCCGCAAATGTGCAGCCTCACGTAAACACCCATCGCGCGAATCGCGTCCACGAGCCGCTGCTCACGGGGCCAGACCAGGGTGCGATACAGTTCCGCCGACATCTGGCTGCAAATCGCATCGCCGACGCCGATGGTATCCGCGCCGTTCTCGACCTGGGCGCGGGCAAAGTCGATGGCAAGATCCACGCAGAGATCCATCAATTCGCAGGCCAGTTCCGGCTCTTCCATCAAATCGCAAAGAAAATTTTCCAGGCCGCGCAGATCGGCGGCCTCGGCGGCGGGCCCCTCGACCCAGCCCATGATGGAGTATTGGCCGCCGACGCGGCGCTTGTATTCGCGCACGGCGTCAATCCGGTCGCGCATGCGCGCGGAAGTCAGCGGATCGGGTTTCCGGATGGAAGCGGGATTCAGTTCATCCTCGAAAGGAGGGCGCAGGCAGCGCGGGACGCCATGCTCTTCGTAGATGATTTCCGCGCCGAAGCCCTGCGTCTCGCGATACGGATCGGACATCGTATTCATCTGGTCGATTCCAAACGCCTCCGCGCAGCGAATGTTGGCTTCCACAAGCACGCGATGGTCCGAGGCAAACGCCGCGTAATTCGAGCCGATGAAATGCGCGGCGAAGCCCATGAGGATCGGGATGCGCGGAACAATGTCCACCTCGCGGCCTTCGAGCATGTGGATGTAGCGTTCGCGGGAATTCATATTTTTCAGGTAGTCCTGGTTTTGAGGGCCGAGCCGATGGCCGCCAGGTGGTCGGGCGTGGTGCCGCAACATCCGCCGACGATGCGCACCCCGGCGTCGAGCAGTCGCAGTGCGGCCGCGGCCATTTCCTCGGGCGTGGCGCTGTAAACCGTGCGTCCGCCTTCCATGCGGGGCGAGCCGGCGTTTGGTTGGATGATGACAGGGGTTCCGCCCGCCGCGCCGACGATCTGCCTTGCGAGTTCAACGTAGTCTTCGAGATCGAGAGACGTGCCGCAGTTCGCTCCGGCGATGCGCGCACCGGCGTCAATTGCGCGATGGATGGCCTCGCGCACGCCCGTGCCCATCATCGTGCAAAACTCTCCGGCCGCGGTCTTTTGAAAGGCATACGTAACAATCACCGGAACATCGGGGCAGCATGACCTTGCGGCTTCAACCCCAACGATTGCCTCGGCGGGGTCGCTCATGGTTTCGACAAGAATCGCATCCGCACCGCCGGCAACCAGCGCTCCGATTTGCGCGCGGAACAGGTCGAGCAGTTCATCCGCCGTCGTGTCGCCGAGCGGTTCGAGAAAATCGCCGAACGGACCGACGTCTCCAAGCACCCATCCGGTCTCGCCGGCCGCCTGGCGGGCCACTTGCGCGGCGGCGCGGTTCAGGTCGTCCACGCGATCCCCAAGACCGTGGCGCGCCAGCGCGAACGCGGAACCGCCAAAGGAGTTGGTGGTGATCAAGTCGCATCCGGCGCGGCGATACGCGGCGTGAATCGCGCGAATATCGGCGGGACGATCCACATTCCACAACATGCCGCACGCGCCTCCCGCGAGGCCGCGGGCAAGGAGCTGCGTTCCCATCGCGCCGTCGCAGCATAGCGGACGCGCGGTGAGATTGCTAAGAAGGTCGGTTTGCATCATCCAGGGTTCATTTTGTTACAAACCTCCCGCGCGGCACGCAATCGGCGAGCACCGGATCACAAAAGAAACGTCCGAGATCACAAGATCGGTGGACCCCGATCCGCTACGCTCCGGCCCCATGAACGAGCTACATCCTCTTACCCAGGCGGTGATCAACGGACGGCGCAAGGAAGTCCCCGATCTTGTCCAACAGTGCCTCGACGCGGGCGAGGACGCCAAGTCCATCGTCCAGGATCGCCTCGTGCCGGGCATGACGGTGGTGGGCGAGCGGTTCAAGAAAAACGAGATTTTCGTTCCCGAGATGCTCGTGGCAGCCCGCGCGATGAAGGAGGCGCTGAAAATCCTCGAGCCGCTGCTGGTGGCCGCGGGCGTCCGCCCCGAGCACACGGCCATCATCGGCACCGTCGAGGGGGATCTTCACGACATCGGCAAGAACCTCGTCGCGATGATGTGGAAGGGCGCGAACATGGAAGTGATCGACCTTGGCGTGAACGTGCCGCCGGCGAAATTCGTCGAAGCCATCGCGCAGCACAAACCGCATCTCGTCGGGCTTTCCGCGCTGCTGACGACCACCATGCCCGCGATGCGGACCACGGTGAAGGCGATCCGCGACGCCGGCATCCCGGTCAAGATCGTGGTCGGCGGTGCGCCCATCACCCGTGAGTTCGCGGAGGAGATCGGCGCCGACGGCTATTCGCGGGACGCAGGCTCGGCCGTGGATGCCGCTCTGGAGCTGTTGCGCGCGAAGGCCTGATTTCTCCTCAAAAGAATCCCATCCGTTATGAAATACACCTCCCTGGCCATCGATGATCCGGCTGAACTCATCTTCGGAGTCGCTCCGCATCCTCTCACCACGCGCGAAGGCATGGTAATCGGCGGCGGCACGGTCTATCCGGAACTGAACTTCACGCTGCCGCCCATCACCATCGACGCCGCAGGCATGGCGGAGGTCCGGCGCAACTACGCGGACATCATCGAAGGAGCGCTCGGTCGCGCGGCGGAGTTGACCGCGCCGGGCGTGGTGATCGAGTTCGAGACGCTGCCGCCGATGACCGAGCATCCGGAGTGGGGGATGGAGATCGTGAACATCCTGATCGAGGGAATGGAGCGGGAAAAGGCCCGCAGCGGGCTGAAGAGCGTGCTGCGCATGACGCCGAACGACAACCGCGAATTCGAGCGGCCTCCGCTCATGCGCCGCGGGCGGTATTGGGAGGCGATGCTCCAGCTTTTCGAGGGCTCGGCCGCGGCAGGCGCGGAGTTGCTGAGCATTGAATCCGTCGGCGGCAAGGAATTGCACGACGAGGCGCTGGTCAACGGCGATCTCGCGGCGAGCATTTTCTCGCTTTGCATCCTCGGTGAACGGGACATGCGGTTCCTGTGGACCCATTTGAACGATATCGCGAAGAAGCACGGGGTCTATTGCGCAGGCGACACCGCGTGCGGATTTGGGAACACCGCGATGGTGCTTGCCGAGCAAAAGATGATTCCCCGCGTGTTCGCCGCCGTCGTGCGCGCGGTGACCGCCGTCCGCTCCCTCGTGGCCTACGAATGCGGCGCGGTCGGGCCGGGCAAGGATTGCGGCTACGAAAACCCGATCCTCAAGGCGATCACCGGCTTCCCGATGGCCATGGAGGGCAAGACTTCCGCCTGCGCGCATCTCAGCCCGATGGGGAATCTCGCGGCCGCCACGTGCGACACCTGGTCGAACGAATCGGTGCAAAACATCAAGCTGCTCGGCGGCATGGCGCCGACCTGCTACATGGAGCAGCTTATCTACGATTGCCGGCTCATGAATTGCGCCCGCGCCGAGGGCAGGGACTCCGCGCGCATGCTGCAGCGCTGGCTGGTCGAGTCCGACGTGGCCACCGATCCGCAGGCGTTCATCATTTCGCCGGAATCCTCCGTCGAGCTGGCCCGCGCCATCGTTGGGAGCGATTCGCATTACCACGCCGGCATCGCCGTGGCCCGCAAGGCCGTCTCGCTGTTGCGCGAAGCAAACGCCGCCGGGCGGCTGCGCATCGCCGGCAACGAAGCGGGCTGGTTCGACACCCTTGATGACACCCTCGACGATCTGCCGGACAGCGAGGGCGAATTCATTTCCCAACAACTTGCGCTGGCGGATTCGACGAAATTCATCGCCGCCGAATACGGGCTAACCTGACCGCCAAGTGCCACTCCATCAAGAACCCGATCCAAGCAATCAACCCATCAAACAACCCGCAATTATGATCCCCGCATTCATCCTCTTCGCTGTCGCCGTCCTTTACCGCGTCGTCCTCGGCTTTACCGCGGGCGGCGATTCCTGGCTCCCCAATTTCGCGCCCGTCGCAGCCATTGCGCTTTGCGCTCCGAGTCTTTTCCCGCGCCGCATCGCTTTGGCGCTGCCGCTGGCCATCCTACTGGCTTCCGACATCATGCTGAACTGGCACTTCGGAGTCGCGCTTGCGACCGGCGAGATGTTCGCGCGTTATTTCGCCCTGCTCGCGATTGCACTCGTCGGCTTGCGCCTGAGCGCCAGCAAGCGTGTCGGCAGCTTTCTGCTCGCCAGCGTCGCCGGCTCGACGGGCTTTTACGTGGTCACGAACACCGTCTCCTGGCTTGCCGCGCCCGAATACGCGAAGACCGACACAGGCTGGTGGCAGGCGCTCACCCTCGGCGTTCCCGGCTACCCGCCGACCTGGATGTTTTTCCGAAACTCGCTGGCGAGCGACGTCGTTTTCACGCTGCTCTTCGTGGGCTGCTTTGCCCTGGGCAGGCGATTCACGTCCAATTCGATGTCCACCCCGGAGCAGCCATTGCGGCCTTGCCGGCTTCGCGTATCGAAGAGCATTTGAACGGGAAATCTTTTTGATCCGGCGTGACCAAGTGTGTCAGCGCCGATCGAGGTCGATAGCGTCTTGATTTGACCCGTAACGGCTGAGAAGCGGCGCAACAATGACAGGCCAGAACCTGGAAACACGCAAACGAAGGCACGTCGCCTTTTGGAGACGAGAGCCTTGCGAGCGTCCCCTGCTCTTGATCAGCACGCCCAGGCCGGGAATCTCAGAAACGGACGATCATCTCAAGTCCCTGCAGCGCGACGATCTCACGCGCTATTGGACCGATCCCGATGTGCTGCTCAAAAGGGCAATTCGGGATGCGGGACGCTTTGACTTTGACGATTCCATCCCCGCACTGCGCATGCCGATCGGCCCCACGATGCTAAGCGCGTTTCTGGGATCGCGGGTGGAGTTTGGGCCCGACACGGTCTGGTTCCACCCCTGCACCGATGATCTGGCCACCCTGGAAGACATTGCGTTTGATCCTGGAAATCCCTGGTGGCAAATGGTCGAAAGCTTCTGCCATACCGCGGCAAGGGAGGCAAAGTCCGGAGGCTTTGCCCCCGTCATTCCCGACCTTGGAGGGCTGGGAGACAATCTGGCCGCGTTGATCGGGAGCGACCGGCTGCTGGAGGAAATGCTGGACCGTCCCGATCTGGTAAAGAAGGTTTTGCGCCGGATGCTGGATATCCAGGTGACCTGCAACAAGCGCATCGACGAAATTCTTGAATCCGCGGGGAATGGCACGTCGTCATGGCTTTGCCTGTGGTCGCCCGGCAGCGTCGGCATCCTCCAGAACGACCTCTCCATCATGCTGTCAACCGACATGTATAAGGAATTCTTCGCGGAGGAATTTTCCACCTTGGGCGGGCTTTATGACGACTGCATTTTCCATCTGGACGGCACCGCCTGTCAGCGCCATCTGCGCGACTTCCTGCTGCGGATTCCCGGTCTGCACGCCGTTCAGCTTGGATCCAATCCGGGAACGAAAGCAATGGAAGTGCTTCCCGCCATCCAAATGCTTCAAAAGGCCGGCAAGAGCGTATTCACGTATGTCTTTCCCGATGAAATCGAGGAGCTTTTCTCAATCATACCGCCTCGCGGAATTGGCATGGTTACATCGGCAGGCACGGATGCAGAAGCAGAGGATATTCGCCGGAGATTGAATCTCGCGTGCGACGGCCGCAGTTGAAGCCACCCTTTCTCGGAACGCTCAGCGCCAAAGGGAAAAGCCGATTTCTTTATTCTGCGTTTCGGTCGGGAGGACTCCCGGACCGGTGGGTTGGATCGTTCCGCCACCGCATGGGGCTGACGCCAAACTCGCGCTGAAAACACACGCTGAAATGTTGCGAGGAGCTGAAACCGAATTGTAGCGCGGCCATCGTGATCGTGAATGCCGGCTGCTCCAACGCCTCCCGCGCCGCGTGCAGCCGCAGCCGCCGGTGATGGGCCGCGGGCGTGACGCCGACTTCGCGGTGAAATTGGGCGCAGAAATGCGGCACGTGCCGCATGGTCGCCGCGGCGGTGAGTTCGCTCAGCGGGAGGCGCCGATCCAGATTCTTTTCGAGGTAGGACACGGCCTTCTGAATGCTGTGAGAATAGGGCAGCCGTGCGGCGTCGCCGTGGGATTCGGAATCCGCGGACATCGCGCGCTGCTGGATCACCGCGATCAATGTTTGCAAGTAGGCGAGCGTGGCCGCGGACCGGTGGGCGCGATGGCTGATGACCTGGGAGACGAGCCCGCGCAGGATCGGCTCGGCCTCGTGACACCCGGGCAGGACCCGGCAGTTTTTTCGGCGCAACAACGCCGCCAGACGCTTCCCTTCCGCTCCAAGCTGGCTCAAATGCAGGCCGATCCACAGAAAATGCGACTCCGGGTAGGTCCCGGGGCCGGTGGCGTGAAGTTCGTTGGGATAGTTGACGAAAATGTCGCCCATTCGCTGGTCCGTCGCTTGCCTCCCGACGCTCCAGCCGTAGGCGCCACGCGACAGGTAGTGAAATTCAAACCCCGGGTGCGCGTGCGGTGCGATCGCGTGGCCCCGCGCGCAAAGCGTCTCGCCGCAGTGCGTAAGCGCGGGCAGCTCCTGCACGGGCTTGTCGTAAAGGAAGCCGCTGATGTGGGTGGATTCCCGGATGATTTTCATGATCCCGCAGGCGCAGCACAATGTTTCATCGTTATGTAATTTTCAATACAATTTGACGAAAGACTTTGGAAGCCGCCTCCGCCGGGCAGCGATACAGTCCGCCCCATGAACAACAATTACCGCCTCACCGACGACCAGAAAGCCTTCTACGCCACGAACGGATACCTCGTTGACCTCCCGCCGATTTACTCGCAGGAAGAAATGGCGGAGATGAACGCTGAACTGCCCGACCTGTTGAAGCTGCTCAAGCCGGGGGAAACGACCAAGGACATTCGCGAATGGCACGAGACCAGCACGTATCTCTACGATATTTGCGTCAATCCCCGGATTCTCGATCTCGTCGAAGGCATTCTCGGACCGAACTTTTTCATGTGGGCGAGCAGCTTTTTCATCAAGGAGCCGTTCAGCAAGGCAGTGGTCGGCTGGCATCAGGACGCCTATTACTGGCCGATGAAACCCCAGCACAGCGTCACGGTGTGGCTGGCATTCGACGACGTGGATGCCGAGAACGGCGCGATGAAGATCATCCCGGGCTCGCACAAGGGCGGCGTGATCAAGCACAAACATTCCGGCCAGACCGACTCCGTCCTCACGCTTGAGCTGGAGAGTGGGATGTTCCGCGAGGACACCGCCGTGCAATTCAAGCTGAAGGCCGGCGAGCTTTCCCTGCACGATGACCGCGCGATCCATGGCTCCCCGGCCAATCCCTCGGCACGCCGCCGCGCGGGCTTGACGATTCGTTACTCCGGCACGGAGGTGAAAAACGATCTCTCGGTAAACCCGAACTTCAAGGCCTACCTTTGCCGGGGAGTGGACGAATACCGCCACAATCCCGCGGGCGCGGTTCCGTTCCAGCGTTTTGCCCGGCCGGATTTCAAGGCGGTCAGTATCGAGGAAGCAGGCGCGACCTTCAAATACTAGCCCTCCACCGAAGAGGATCGCCCGAGCGCCCATGACATCAAAAGAGCGAGTGCATGCGGCGTTGGAACGCAGGCCGGTAGATCGCGTCCCCGTTTTCATGTGGTTCCACCCGGAGACCGGCGCGCGTTTGGGGAATTTGCTGGAGATTCCGCCCGCACGCGTCGGCGAGGCGATGGGAAACGACGCGTGCCAGGCGTGGGTGAACAACAACTACGCCATGGAGGGCATCGTCCACGAGCGGGACGGTGAATCGCATACGGACTACTGGGGGATTCACTGGGTCAAGGACGGGGCATTCAACCAGATCGACCGATTCCCGCTGGCTGACGAGGCCGAACTCGATGCCGTGCGCGCCTACCCGTTTCCGTATCAGCACCAGGAGGACCTGCTCCGGCAGATGGAGCCCGTGGCACGAAACGCCGGAGAACGGTTTCTCGGCTGCGACATTTCGCCGTGCGGTTTCGAGATGTATTGGCGATTGCGCGGGATGGAAAATGCGCTGATGGATTTTGCGGACGACCCGGAATTCGCCGCGGAGATGGTGGGGCATTGCGCCGATTTCGCCATCGCGCTTGGAGAAGCGGCGTGCGACCGGTTCCCGCTGGATTGGCTCTGGACCGGCGACGACGTCGCGAGCCAGACCGGGATGATGATGAGCCCGGAGACGTGGCGGCGCATCGTGCGTCCGCATTTGCAGCGGGTGTTCGATGTCGGTCGCAAGCGCGGGCTCTGGGTGGCCTATCACTGCTGCGGCGCCTTGCGCTCAATCATTGGCGATTTGGTCGAAATGGGCCTGGATGTGCTTAATCCCGTTCAATGCAATTGCCCCGGCATGGACGCCGTGGAATTGAAAAGGGAATTCGGCGGCCAGCTCGCATTCATGGGCGGCGTGGACACGCAGGACATGCTTCCCAACGGCAGCGTCGATGACGTGCGCCGGGCCACGCGCAACCTGCTCGATATCATGGCGGCGGATGGCGGCGGCTACATCCTGGCGGCCTCGCACACCATCCCGCCCGAGACGCCCGACGCCAATATTTTCGCGATGTATGCCGAGGCGGGCGTCACGCGGGAGGAGATTTTCGATCGCGCGGCGGACATTCGGCGAAGCCTGCCCCGGGAAACGGTCTGCGCATAGGCGTGCCGTTCGAGGCTCAATCGCCAGTTTCCACCCGGTAGAAAATCAGACGGCCCGACCCTGTTTGACGCGTTCGAGGACTTTTTGGCAGCCGAGTAGTCCTGGGCTGGTTGTGTCTTAATACTCACGCGGATTTTGATCTCAGGTTCCATGCCGGCGAGCGCTGTCACCAAGTCCGAAATTTCTTCGGCCAAGCTTTGAACCTCTCCAACGCCGGGCGCAACTGAGTTGGAGAACTTGCCGCCGGGCGGAATTGGCGGTGGCTCAACGATGGCCGGCTTGCCTTAGGTGTCGCTTTGGGAATCGGACGCCGTTCGACATTGGTTTCGTCGTATCGCTCCTCGAAAGTGTGTGCGCCGTCGAAGCAGGCGCACAAATCCTTGAGCTTCGAGCCGGAGCCGTCGGCAGGCCACAGACCCGGCAGGTTTTCTGGCAACACGGCACTTCCGGCGAGGCGAGTGACGTGTCGATTGACGACCGTTTGCTTCGCCGGTTGGACAGCCTCGTGAAGCGAGACGTTTTCCGCAGCCGGAGCGAAGGGATTCAGAAAGCCGTGGCCGAAAAGCTCGCGCGCCTGGATCGCAGCCGGCTCGCGCGGGAGTGCGCAAAGCTTTCGCGAACCGAGGAGCAGGAAATGGCCGAGGAAGGGATCGCGAAGGATATGGCGGAATGGCCAGAATATTGAGGGGCGATATCGTCTGGGCGGAACTCGACCCGACGAAGGGCCATGAACGATCCGGCCGACGCCCGGTCGTGGTGCTGAGCCAGGATGTCTTCAACGAGCGCTCAGGGACAGTCATTGCCTGCACGTTGACAAGCCAGGAACCGCGCGCCGGATTTCCGCTCACGCTGGAACTCGGCACGGGGAAGTTGCCAAAACGCTCCTGGGTGAAGATCAGCCAGATCCGCACGCTTTCGGTGAAACGGCTCGTAAAGAAGCTTGGAAGCGTATCCGTCGAGGAACTGGAACAAGTGATCGACGGGCTGCACGAGATCCTTGCCGGATAGGTCGCGATTTCCCCAGACGCTGTCCGGGAATCAACGGTGTCACTCCAGACGGTGTCTGGAGTATTCGAGGCGTCGGCTCATACCAACGCTCACAAATAATCGGACGATCTATTGCGTGGAGTGGTCGCATGGGATCTATGGGGAGCATACGCTTCCAGCGTGTGCAGCGAGGCTTCCAGCCTCGCAATCAGAACCGCTATTGATGTCCGGTTATCTATAAACACGCCTTTATCGCGTGCAGGATCCGATCCCTCTGGCTGATGTCGCCGACGTTCAGGACGAAGGATTGGCGGGTGGAAAAGGTGGTCCTCCGTTTTTTCTCTCCTGTTTGCCGCTGACTTCAATCAACACTGCCCGGGTCGCCATGCGCCTGCGTCCGGGTGCCAATTTTTCCGCGCGGTTCGCGATGTTTCGGCAGGAGGTAGGACAAGGCGAAAAGGGCGTTGGCCAGGGGAGCATTCCAATACTCGCACGTGGACCAGTCCCCGTGGGCGCCGAGATCGACGAACATTTCGTCTTTCGCATTGCCCCGAGGGCCGTTCATCAGCCCGCCGTTCAGATAGCCAAACGCCCGGCTGTGCGGCATGGGATGGTTGTAACCGATCCCGGAAAGGAACGAAGCCTGCACGGGGTTGTTCCCCAGCAGCCAATGGAGCTGATCCAGCGCGCCGGTCCGGAACTCCGGCAAATCAAACACTTCACCGCACCAGGCCAGGGCGTGGGCCCAGCTCGTCCAATGGCCGGCCAGTCCGCTATTGAGCTTTTGCTTCGAACAATCCGGCATGAAGAAGCGGTAACAATGACCGTCGCTCCATTCGCGATACCGATCGCCTTCCGTGGCTGGCCGCATGTATAGGCCGTAAGGAACGATGCCGAACGGGTTCGTGCGTCGCAGCGGTTCGACATACCGCTCCAGGCACTCGACGACCGCATCCCGGACTTCCCGGCGGCGGGGATGGGACGGAAATTTTTCCGCGAATGCGGCCAGCGCGATCAGCGGTTGCGCGGATTGGAGGGCGCCGCGATAGAAATCCCGTTTTCGCGAATCCATGAACCAAAATCCAATGGAGGGAGCCCGCAACTCGAGCAAACGACCCAGCGCCTCTTCGACGATCACGGGGCCGGCATCGCAAGCCAGCGCCGCCAGCAGCCTCCATGCGCGCACGGAAGTCCAGCCGTGATAGGTGTCTTCGAGCCGACCTTCCATGAAGCGCCAGCACGCCGCCGCGACGCGACGCGCATCTTCTGCCAGAGCGGGATCGCCCTGCTCCAGTAACCGCGCGGTTTGATGGAGGATGCTGATGTTGGAGTATTGAACGACCGCGTTATACTCCTCGCGAATGTTTCGCTCGTCCCCGCTGCCGGGGATGTTGTCGGTGAAGCGGTTGTCGGCGTTGTCGGCGTAGCAGCCGGAGAGGTTTTCGACCCACCAGTTCATCCCCTCCCGTTTGCGGGAATCCCCGCCGCCTCCGACGTCGGAATAAATCATCCCGGAGGATGGATCCTGCATCTTGGGAATGAAGGAGACGCCCCAGGCGATCTCGGCCAGCAGGTCATCCCGCCAGGGGTCCTCCTGCCAGTGATCCCATCCGCGCCCGTGGCGTTCCTTGTAAACCGCCATCGCCCAGGCGGGCAGTGTGCAATGGGCCATCCACTTGCGCGTATCGCCCGCGTCGTGCCAGCCGCCGGTGGCATCGATGAGCTTCCCGGAAGCGCGCAACCTGCCGTCGTCCAGATGGCACGGACCGCGCCAGTCATTCTCAAAGACGCCGCAGCGATTGGCGTGAAGGTAGTCAAGAAAGAGCCGGGGCACGTCGGAAAGGATTCCGTCGTGAATGGCGAAGATCAGCGAACGGCCCCCGCCTTCGGGCAAAACGAGCCGGTAGATCCCGGGCGTCGTCCAATCGGAAAAATCTCCCGTGCGATACTCTCCAAAGGCCGGCGCGCACGCTTCCAATCGCCCGCGAAAAACCGTCTTCCAGTTTTCAAATGCTCCCAGAGGCGCTTCCGCATCATTTTGCATCATGTCCTGAAGCTCGAACTCTTCCTGAGCCGTCGCGGGAAAGACGGCTCGCTTGCTTCCCTGCGTGAAGAAGCCCGTGTGGTTGACGATGATATTGGGTTTGTCGATTTCCTTCATTTTGAATTTTTCCACGCCGCCCCGTCCGTCCGCGAACGGAAGAGGATCGATCACCCGGCGCTCCAATCAATGATCACGCCGAGATACCTCGAATGGTTCGCGATCAGGTCCGCGTAAAACTCCGTGATCTCCTTCGGTGAAATCGCGTGACGAATCAACGGCTCGATATTCAGGCGGCCCCCTTCGATGGCCAGGATCACCTTCGGCAGTTGCGCGCCGAGGCCCACGGGATTGTGGATGCTCATTTGTTTGCCGTGGCAGACATCCCAGTCCACCGGGAATTTCTCCGGGTAATAGCCCGCAAGGCTCAACTCGCCGAACGAGCCCAGCGTCGCCAGCGCCAGATCAAAAATTTGCTGCCGGCCGGTGGTTTCCAAGGCCAGCTTCGGCGGGCCAAACCCCAGCGCCTTCACCGCCGCTTCGATCTCCGGCGCATCGGGCGCGCAGACCGCGTCGAAGCCCAGGGCCCGTGCCGCTTCGACTTTCCACGCCGAACGATTGACTCCGATAACGCGCAGCCCCGGGAGCTGCCCCAGCCTGCCGGCCAACTGTCCCAGCATGCCCAATCCAAAAACCACCATCATTCCTCCCGGCTCGACTTTCATCCGGCAGACGCATTCCCGCGCGACCGCGCCCAGGGCCGCATACGCCATCGTCTTCAACGACGGCGACTGCGGCGACAGTTTCACGACGGACGCTTCCTCCGCCACCAACTGCCGGGCGTGGCTGCCTCCAAACAGATGCGTCATGCCCCACAAATCCCCGCCGTTGGTAAAAACCAAATCGCCGACGCTCATGGTGCGCACGAGCCGGCCCGCTTCCACAATTCTGCCCACGGCCTCGCCTGAACAAAAGACCCTGCTGTCGGAGGCGGCCTATGCATTCATCGGTGGCTGGCGGTCTCACGACGAATGAAACGTTCCAGTTCGGGACGCGTGGGAGCCCCCTCCCAATCCCCGCGGGTGAGACAGGCGAGCGCTCCCAAGGCGCAGCCCCGTTCCAGTTGATCCTTGATCGGGAGGCCGTCGAATCGTGCGGAAAGAAACCCTGCGTTAAATGCGTCCCCAGCGCCGATCGGGTCGATTTCGGCGGAAATGTGAAATGGGCCATGTTTTAAAGTCCTCTCTCGGGAATGGTAGGAAGCTCCATCGGATCCGGCCTTGAGGACCAGCTCACGGGTTCCTCCGTCGAAAAACCGGCATGCGATTTCTTGCTCTCCCGCCTCCGGAAAGACGAGCCGGGCTTCCGCCACGCTGGCAAAAATTCCGTGAAAGCGGTCGAGATGCTTCCTCATAAACGCCCCAGCCTCTTCGCGACTCCAGAGTTTCCCGCGAAAATTGATATCAAACCACACCTGCGTCCCCAGCGCATCCGCCCGATCCAGCAATCCTTCCACCGCATCGCGGCATTCCGCACTCAGAGCGGGGGTGATGCCGGTGAGAAATAAAATATCCGCATTCTCCAGCGGGATTCGCTCCGCCAGAGCGGAACAGCGGGAACCAAACGCCGATGGCCGGCGATAGTAGTAAACGGCGGGCTCCCCCCACGCGGGCCGGTCGCGCAGCATCAAGGCCGTGGGCGCCTCCACCGCGATTTCGACTCCGTCCGTCCGCACACCTTCCGCACGCAGGCTTTTGAGAATTCTCCATCCGAATGGATCGTCTCCCAGCGCAGTCACAAAGTCCGTGGAATGGCCCAGCCGTGCGAGCGAAATGGCCACATTGGACTCGGCGCCCGCAAAGCCAAGGTCCGCGGCTGCGCAGTCGGCCAGGCGCGCAGGGGGCGCATTGGAAATCAATCCCAAAACCTCCCCAAAGCAGCAGGCGGTGCATGGACGGGCTTCGCTCACCGGATTCCGAACTCCTGAAGCGCGCCGGCGGTCACCGTCGAGCCGGCGCCGGGTTGTTGCGGCGGAACGAACAGTCCGTCTTTCACGACGATGGGTTCTTCAAAGCAATGGCGGATCCACGGGATGAATTCGACCATCGTGCAGGCGGGGTGCGCCAGCGCGGTGTGCAGATGCACCTGTCCCATGTCACCCGCGTGCGGCGCGACGGGCAGATGATGCGCCAGCGCCAGATCGGCCACCTGCCACCATTCGGTGATCCCGCCCACGCGCGTGACGTCGGCCTGCACGAAATGCACCGCGCCCGCCCGGACAAATGCCGCGAACGCATCCAGCGAATACAATTGCTCCCCCAGCGCGACGGGCGTGCGGGTCGCGCGGGCCAGCGCGGCATGGCCTTCGACGTCGTCATACCACAGCGGCTCTTCGAACCAATAAATGTCGTAGTCCTCGAATTTGCGGGCGGTATTCAGCGCGGTCGGCAGATCCCATTTGCCGTTTGCATCGACCATGAATTTGACGTCCGGCCCGATGGCGGCGCGCACCGCCTCGATGCGGCGGAGGTCGTCGTTCGGGTTCGGCGAACCGACCTTGATCTTCACGCCGGGATAGCCTTCACCAACAAAGCGGCGGCAATTTTCCACAACCTGCGCGGTCGTCAGGTTCAACCAGCCGCCGTCGGTATTGTAGGCCTCGATCCCACCGGGACGACAACCGCCGAGCAGCTTCCACAAAGGCAGCCCGGCCGCCTTCGCCTTCAAATCCCAGAGCGCGATGTCCACGGCCGCCAGGGCCAGTTGCGTGATGCCGCTGCGCCCGACCCATTGCGCCGGTGGAAAATGGCACAGCTTGCGCCAGAGCCGCTGGACGTCCTGAGCGTCCTCCCCCTCGAGCAGGGGCCCGTAGGTCTGCGCGATGCAGTCGGTGATCAACCGGTCCAGGGCCGTATGCGCATGCGTGCCCGTGTAGCCGTAGCCGCGCAGCCCGCCCGCCGTGTGCAGGATCACGCCGGGCACGCCCCAGTGCGTGATGCGATGCGCGCTGTCCGCGATCTGGCTGCCCGTCACCGGGACGTGCAGCAGGAAGGTTTCGATTTTTGTGATTTTCATGGGTGCTTAGAGATTTCCGGAGGCCTTCATCCACGCATGGGCGATCAGGATGTCGCCGGGAGGGCTGGGATGGATTCCGTCCACCACCCAGTCGATTTCCGGACGGGCCTCAATGGCATCAAGGAACGCGGCGTGCAGTTTCACCAAGGCGCGCGCCCGGTATTTTTCGGAGAGCGAACGAATGGCTTCCAGATACGGCTGCAGCTCCACATTGCCCTGCTCCGATACAGGGGACCAGATGCCGCAAGGCTCGCAGAGAACCAGTTCGCAGTCCGGCATACGTTCCCGGACCGTCGCCAGACAGTGGTCATAAGTGCCGTGGAATTCGTCGATGGGGACGCCATCGGCCCGCCGATCGGGGTGGAGCAAAGCCCAGACATCATCCACCCCGATCTTGACCGACAGCATATCCGGCTTGAGATCGATCACATCCTCCGCCCACCGTGCCGCCAGGCGGCGAACGGTATCGCCGCTGATGCCGCGGTTGAGCATTTCCGGCGCTTTGCCGCGTGCGGCAAGCCATTGCTGGATCATTCGCACGTAGCCCAATCCAAGGCCTTCGGGATCCTGGCTGTGGCGGTAGTCGGTGATGCTGTCTGCGATGAAGAGCCAGCGGGGCTTGTTCGAGGTGTCGAGGCTCATAGGGTGTGAGGGGCGCAGAGTTCGGGGCATTCTCCGGCTCTGGTTTGGAAGGTGTTCATGGCAGCTTCGTCCATCTGCGGTCAAGCAACTCGGCGGCGACAGCATTGACACGATCGAAGTCGCCGCAAAAGCACCACAGCAGCGAGTGCTCGGCGAAAATGGGATCTTCCAGACTCACCGACGGGCTGTGGGTTTCCAATTCGCCGAATCCGAAACCGTCCCAAGCCTGCACGATTTGATTGCGGGCGCGCGCTTCCGACGGGCCGTCGGAATAGACCATCCCCGGGCATAGCGGATACTGCCAGATCATCGCCGCAAACCGGCCTCTCGCGAGCGGACGCAACACGCCCGCGCAACCCGTGACCTGCGCAAGATCCAGGCCGACCTTGGCCTTGGCCGTTCCGCGAAAATCCCATGTGAGGGCGTCCGCGCCCGCCTCCCAATCGCTGTTGTGAAACGCGTTGAAATAGACCATCGGTTTCGTCGGGCCGCGTGTGGGCACAAGGAGGCGGCTTCCCGTCGGCATTTGCAGCACGTTCCACAAATCGATCCTCTGGCCCGGTTTGGCGCGGAGCAGTTCAAGGCGATGCTGGATGCGCAGTCCCATGTAGCGCAATGCCCCCGGCTTCACCGGGGCAGGCACGGCGCTGATGACACGCTCGACGGCGAATTCGATCCTGCTTCCGTCGCGAAAATCCTCGAGCGAGGTCGTCATCCCCAATCGGACGCTGCTGGCGTCCGCGTGAGTGATCTTGTAGGCGCCGGGATCGCAGTTTTCCTGCACGACATAATTGTGCAGCGCGCGCGCATCGGGCTTCCCCTTCCAGAAATACGCGTATTCGGGGGCGAACCACAAACGCAGCCCGCCGATCTGGGTGGACACCTTTCCCCGCGGCCAGCCGGGCTGGGCAATGGCCTCATTCGTGTAGAGGATGTTCTCTTCTTCGCCCTCGACGCACAGGCCGGCCAGGCAACCTCCGGTGGTCGTTACCACCGCCCTTCCGCCCGACGGCGAGACGATTTCCCGCACCGGAAGGTCCGCCGCTCGAAGGTGCTCAACGACCTTTTGGTAATGCATCGTTCAGCACAAAGGTTTCAATTCCGGATAGGCATCGGCATTCAGCTCGATCCCCAGACCGGGCCGGTCGTTCAATCCCACTTCGCCGTGTTCGACACGGGGCTCGCCCAAAAATACCGGCACCATTTCTTCCAGATTTTTTCGAGCCCAGACCGGGACCGTGAGATACTCCAAAATCCGGAAATTGGGCAGGGCCGCCATGACCTGCACCGTCGGCGCACTGAACGCATGCGGGATCACTTCCACTCCGGCAGCTTCGGCCAGCGCCGCGATTTTTCGGACCGCCGTGATTCCGCCGGCGCGATGCACATCCGGCTGCAACACGTGCGCGGCCCGCGCCTGAAGAATCTGGTGGAATCCATAAGGCGTGAATTCATTTTCTCCGTGGGAAATCGGGATGCGGCTGTGCCTGCACAACGCGACATATGCATCCAGCTCGTCGGGCAGCAGCGGTTCTTCAATCCAGCCCAGGTCGAATGGCTCCAGTTCCTTCGTCATCCGCCTGGCAAAGCGCAGGTCCCATCCCATGTAGGCGTCCGCCATCAAATCAACCCCCGCCCCGATCGTCTCGCGCAGCAGCGCGATATGTTCCACATTCCGGCGGATGCCCGCGGCCCCCATTCCCGCATGAGCCGGGAAACGCGTTTTCATGGCGCGGTAGCCTTCCTCCATGTAAGCCCGCGCCTCTTCGACCAGCAGGTCATTCGCCACCGGTTGCAGGTGGCTGGCATACACCGGCAGCCGGTCGCGCAGCGCTCCCCCCAATAATGCATGCACCGGTTTTCCCGCAGCCTTTCCGGCCAGATCCCACAGGGCGATGTCCACCGCGCTCAAAGCCTCGATCGCCACCCCTTTGCGCCCGTAGGGAATCGATGCCCGGTAGAGAATATCCCACAACCGCTCGATTCGCCCGGCATCCTGCCCCTCCAGCAGACCCTTGAAATGCCGCTCGAGCACCGCCTGCGCCGCGCCGGTGCCGTCCTCCGCCCAGCCGATGCCATGATACCCGCCCGCGTCGATTCGAACGATCACCAGGGCCTGCGGCCACCACCACGAATCGAGCGACCCCGCATACTCGGCGTAACGCGAGAGCGGCGAGGCCGACGGCGCTTTTTTTTGCGCTTCCCAAAAGGGGCCCCACAAGGATTGCTCCAGTCGCAAGATCCGGACTTGATCGATCTTCATATTGCTTCTCCGGCGCCGCCGGCATCGGACAATTTGTCGTAAAGCGCCCGCAGGACCTTGAGGGTCTCAATCGCATCCCCGCCCGTCACCCGCGCCTCCTCTCCGCTGTCGAGGCAATCGAGAAAGTGCGCCAGTTGCCGCACGAAGCTGAACTCGAACGGCTCAGGCGTCTCCTGCACGATCCAGCCTTGCAACGCCGGCGAGCGCCCGCCCTCGACCTCGCTGAACAGCCGCAGGCTCGGATGCGGGCAGATCGCGTATTCCACCGCGCCACGGTCGCCCGAAATCAAAAGCGACTGCTCGCAGCCTTGCGGCCAGTCGTGTTCGTAGCCGGGCAGCTTCAATCCATAGCTCACCGTGATCTGCGCCATCGCGCCCGATTCGTAGCGCAATACCGCCGACGCAAAGTCCTCCCCTTCCATCTCGGCGCGCACCAGGTTCCCCGTCATGCCGGAGACATCCGCCACCTCGCCGAACACCTCCCGCAGCCGATAGACGAGATGCCCCGCGCAATCCATCCACGCTCCACCGCCTGTCTTCCTGCTGCTCAAGCGGAAATCCCACGGTCGAAAATCCAGCCATTGCGTGGACCGCGCCTGCGCGAAGAGCGGACGCCCGATCAACCCCGCCCGCACCAGCGCGACCATCCGCTCGAACGCCGGATGGAACAGCCCATTGTGCGCGACCATCAGCCGCACTCCCGCGTCGCGGCACACGCCATTGATCCGCTGCGCCTCCTCGACCGAGATCGCAATCGGCTTCTCCAAAAATATCGGCTTCTTGAATCGGGAGGCGAGCGTGACGAATTCCAGATGCACGTCGTGCGGCAGAAACAGGCACACCGCATCGACCTCGACCGAGCGCAGCAATTCCTCGAACGACGTGAAACCCGGCACACCCCATTGTTGCTTGCGCTGCTCCACGGCCTCCGCGCGCACATCGCACACCGCCGCGAGCCGGGCGCGCGGCCCCGCCGCCTGGAGCGCGGCGTAATGCACGTCCGCCACGCGGCCCAGCCCCACGAAGGCCACTCGATGCGGCTTCACGAGCCCCGCTCCCTTCGAATCCCGGCGGCGAGATATTCCGCCAGCGCATCGAGGTAGATGTTGCCGCGTCCTGCATCCGCGCCGCGCTGATCGCCCAGCACGCCGTTCGAGGAAACAGCTTCCATGCCGTCGCGCATCATCTGCTCGCAGATCGAGTCGAACGGCGCGGGGTTGCCCGCCTCGGCCCGATCCATCCGCACGAGCTCCGGCCGCGCCGCGAGCATGATCGAGGTTTCAAACTCCCCCGCGTGCGATCCCGACCGGGCCAGCGGAATGCCTTCCCGCAACGGCACGCGATCCCAGGTCGCGGAAATGTATTCGCCAATGTCCCGCAACCCGGTGACGCGACAGCCCGGCCATTTGTTTTCCAGGATCGGCAGCATTTCCTGGAGGATGGAATGGTTCCCGCCATGCGCGATCCAGAAATAGACGAGCCGGAACCCGCTGCGGGCGTGGCTTTCCGCGATGTCGTGGATGATTCCGGCCACGGTCGCCTTTGCCAGCGATACCGTGCCGGCAAAGTGCGTGTGCTCCGGCGAGTGACCCAGCGTCATCACCGGACCGACGAGTGTCCGCCCGATCAGCCTCGCCGCGCGCATGGCCGTCTGCAGGCCGTGTTCATTATCCACCAACAAGGGCAATGCCGGCCCATGCTGCTCGGTGGCGCCCAGCGGCACGATCACCGTCGTCCACCCGGCGCGGATCAAGTCGCCAACTTGCACTGTCGTCAATTCATCGATGTGGAGGGACGGGCTCACGTTGAATTGCCTATCCGAATTCGTCCGCCGGTTCAACCGATGCCGGGAGGAATCGACGCGGCGTGGAAATTGCGATTAAGCAGGCCACGCGTCGCTGCGGAACGACGAAGCGGGAAGTCCTTCCGTATTGTAGAGGTTGCATCCCTCGGGGTTGTCAGCCCAGGCATAGCGCACCGCCGCAGGCTCTGGCGCCTCCGCACTCCAGACGACCACCGTCCCGCCTTCAATGGCGGCCTCGGCGGAATGGAAGACGCGGTCCCTGCCCGCCAGGGTGAAGTGACGCAACGCGCCCCCTCGCGACACGAGCCCTCCTGCGGCGTGGAGGAACGAGCAGCGCACGCGCCCTCCGGTTTCGATCTTCATGCCGGAAAACAGCGGGCCGGATGGCAGTCCGCCGCGGTCATACGTTTCCGCCAAAGCCCAGCGCGCCAGGCGCGACCCGACATCGCGTTTGTTTGCCGGGTGGATGTTGTAAGCCTCGCCCACGTCGATCGCCACCGCCATGCCCGTGGACGGTTCCGCCAGGATCTCGAGCTGCGCCTCGCGCAATTCCGCCCATCGGCTCTCGCCCGGCTGCTGCGACGGCACGCCGAAATTGGCGAGCTGAACTTGCAAAAACGGGAAATCGCCCTGCCCCCAGACGCGGCGCCAGTCCTGGATCATCAAGGGCAGCATCCGCCGGTAGAGTCCGGCTTCTCCGGCATTGGACTCGCCCTGATACCACAACACTCCGCGCAGACCGTAAGGAACCAGCGGGGCAAGGCGGTTATCGAACAGGATGTGAGGCGAGTGGATGTTGCCTGCCCCCCAATCCGGTTCCGGCGGCACGACCATCCCCCAGTCGTGCTCCACCGTGTATCGCCAGTTCCCTGTCAGCGGAAGCGCTTCCGAAGCATCACCCGACCGATGCAGACACATGGCGCTGGCCGGCCCGATAAAGCCGCCGTTGTAAACGTGCGAGCGTGCCCGCACCGCGATGACCACCCGCCTGTCAGCGCCAATGAGACGGCCCGGCACGGGATAGACCCGATGCGTGCACCAGGCGTCCGGCGTTTCCCACCCCATGGATCCCACGCGTTCGCCGTTCACCCAGGTTTCATCATGCTTGTCGATGGCTCCCAGGGAGAGTTCGAGATCGCGACCCACCCACGATTCGGGCACCTGCTCCGTCCGGCGGAACCAGAAAACGCCGCTGTGATTGTGCCCATGCCGCTGCCAGGGCCCCGGCGCCGGCATGGTCGGCCATTCCGCGTCCTCAAAATCGGCGCCGGCCCAGCCGCGTCCCAAACCGAGATTGCCCGGATCCTGCGGCGCGCCCGTTCGCTCCCACTCCTCACGAGTCATTCGCCGGACCGCGCCCTGGGTTTGCCACACGATCGATTCGTAGAACCCGATCTCATCCCGCCCCGAGGGATCCCGCATCAGGGCTTCGCGGCTCGTCCATGCCTGCACGCGCGAGCCTCCACAGGCATTGCAAATCAGGCCCACCGGGACGCCGAGGGCGCGGTGCAACTCGAGGCCGAAATAGCCGCCGACCGCCGAAAAATCGGCCAGCGATACCGGGGTGCATCTCTTCCAACTTCCGTCCACCGAGACGGCGCGGCCCAGCCGGGGCGGAGTCGTAACGGTAAGAAGACGCACCTGCGGGAGGTCCGGGGCGTCCGCCATCCAATCCGGGCCGCATTGATCCAGCTTCCACTCCATGTTGGACTGGCCCGAGCAAAGCCAGACCTCGCCCACGAGAAGGTCGCTCACCTCCGCGCGACCCGATGGCGCCTCGACGCTGAGTTCATGCGGTCCGCCGGCCGGAAGGGGCGGCAGACGCAGCAGCCAATGTCCCCCGCCGTCCACCTCGGTGCGGGCCTCATTGCCGGCCAGGCGGACGATCACCCGCTCACCCGGCTCGCCGCAGCCCCAGACGGGCAGCGGCAAATCCCGTTGAAGGACGCCATGGTTCTGAAAGATCGAAGCTAATTGCATAATGAATAAAGTGTGGGAGCCGCGTCGCCTTGAATCGGGACTGCCCTAATGCGCCTCGGGCCGCAGCTCGATCACGAGTTCGCCCGGCTCCGCGAGGAAACTGACGCGCAGCGGCGTGCTGAGGTTGGAATACCAGACCTTTTCGTGGTCGATGACCTGCGCCAGAACGAGATACTCGCCAGACGCGACCTTCTCGGCGGGGAATTTCAATTGAAACGGAATTGCAGTTCCCGTCTTCGCAGGAAAATTGCCTTGCGCGACCGGCGCGGATTCCGAAGCGGCGACGGCGGGCACGATGGTCACGTGAGCGGTCGCCGACGGCGGCAACGCCGTGGCCTGCGGGAAGGTCAGCGTGCCGTGGACGATTTGAATGGCGGGGCCTTCCTCCGGCAAAGCGGAGCAGCCTGCGACGAGCCATGCGAAAAGGAGCAGCCAGCGGTTCATTGCCTCGGAACGATAGCAGCTACTCGGCGGGGCGCACGCTTACACTGCTGCCTGCGGACAGCGTGTCGGGTGGGTGGAGAATGACGCGCTGGCCCTCGCGCAGACCGTCGAGCACTTCCGCGGCGACACCGTTGTTGTGTCCGATCTTCACCTTCACGGGCTTCGCGCGGCCGCGGTCCAGCGCGAACGTCATCCAATCATTCCCGCGCCGGAACAATGCACCGGTCGGCGCCTGCAAGACATTGCCGCCGGCCCAGGTCGTCACGCGCGCCTCGATGCGAAACCGGTCTCCGAAAACGCCGGCGGGCAAATCGTCGAATTCCACCCGCACGAGGGTGCGCTGCTCCTCGACGCCGAGCGCGGAAATCTTCGTGTAGCCGCCCGGTTCGACAAGCGAGACGTGCCCCGGCAGCGGGTAGCCGCCGCCCCATTGCTCGATGGAAACCTCCGCTCCCGATTTCACGTTCACCGCGTCGGTCGAGAGCATCTCGATGTCCGCCTCGATGTCGCCGGGGTCGCCGACTTCAATGATCTGCTGGCCGGCATTCACCATGCGCGCGCTCTCCTCGAAGACGTTCAACACCCGGCCCGACACCGGCGCGCGAATCTCCACGGGCTTCCCCGCCTGCGGGGAGGCCGATTCCATCTGCATGAGCGCGGCGCGCGCCTGCTCGCGCTCGAAGTTCGCGACCTTGAGCGCGAATTCGGCGGAGTCCAGGTTGCGCCGGAGCACGTCCACGTGATTTGCGGCGGTGTCCCACTGCGATTGCGCGATGGCGCCGGTGCGCCGGAGTTGCTCGTTGCGCTTGAGCTCCTTCAGCGCCAGGTCGAGTTCCGCGCGCACGCTCCCGACCTGCGCGCCGCGCTGCTCGATGGCGGCTTCGGCGGACTGCTCGGCTGCCACGGCCTGCGCGCGCGCCCTGGGGTCGAGAAAACTCGCCGGCGCCGCTGCAAGCGTGGCCAGCACGGTCACACCCTTGATAATGGCGTCGCCGGCGCGCAGAGGCACGCGCTCCAAATAGGCGGGGATTGGCGACGAGAGGACGTAGCGGTGGCGGATGCGCGTCTTGCCCTCCTCGAGCACGGTGACCTTGAGCGGCCCGCGCGTGACCGTGCCGACATCGACCGGAATTGGCTTCGGCAGCAGGCCCCAGACGATCAAAGCAGCGAGTGCCGCGCCGAGGATCCACGGGATGGCTTTGCGCCCGGCGCCTGTCCTGCGCGCGCGGCGGATCGTCGCTGGCATGGGTTGCGTGCGGCGTTCCATGGGAAGAATCAATCGCGCGCCTTGAGCACGCCGAGGAGGTCGAGGCTGCGAATGCGCCGGCTCACCACCGCGAAGGAAACCAGCGCGGAGGCAACGACGATGAGCGCCGCGGTGGAAAACGTGCGCGGGCTGAGAATGAGCGGCATGCGGATCGTGTCGGTGCTCGCGGCGGAGACGATCCAGCTCGCGAGCGCCGCGCCGACGCCGAGCCCGAGCGGCAGCGCGACGAGCGTGAGCATGGCAAGCTCGCCGATGAGGACCGCGGCGACCTCGCGAATGCTGAATCCGATCACCCGGAGCGTCGCCAGGTCGCGACTCCGCTCGGAAAGCGCAATGCGCGCGCTGTTATAGACCACGCCGAATGCCACGATGACCGAAAAGGTAAAATAAAGTCCCTGCATCAGCGAGATGGATTCCGCGGTCGTCTTGCGAAAGCTCTCGCGCACCGAATTGTTGACTCCGAGGCTCGCGATGCGCGGCGCCTCCTTCACGGCTTCCATAAAGGCTGCGCGCTGGAGCGCATCGATCGCGAGGTGCGCACCGCTGATCGTGCCGCCCTCGCGCAAGAGGCGGCGCAAGGCGTCGATGTCCATGTAGGCGCTCAAACCGGAATAGTCGGTGATCAGTCCCTGCACGGTCGCGAGCACGCGCGGCCGCCGCCCCTCCTGCACCTCGACCCAGACTGAATCGCCGGGCTTCGCGTGAAGGATTTCGGCGAGCTTCGCCGAGACGAGCAGTCCATCCGGCGGCAGCGGCAGCGGCCGGCCGAAGCGGTCGAGTGCGCGATTCAATTGCGCATCCGGCGGAACGCCGGTCACCCCCGTGCGATAGGAATGATGTCCAAACGTCAGCCGCGCGGGCACGGCGCGAAACGGCTCGGCCGCGAGCACGCCGGGCAGGTGCTCGATGTCGGTGAACGCGGAAGCCGAGCCGGGTTCGATGAGGTTTATGGTGAAGTCCTGCCGCTGGGCGAGGTCCCATTGGAATTCGAGCAGGTAGTGGATGCCGTCGCGCATCGCGCCCGGCACGACGGGGATGCCCGTCGCGAGCATCAGGCCGAGCGCCGTGAAAAACGCCTGCCACGGCTTGCGCTCGAGATTGCGGAGCGCCATGCGCAGCGATGGGCTGAAGAACCGCTGGAGCCCCAGCCGCTCGAACGCCGAAGGCCGGAAGTCCGCCGGAGGTTCCGGCCGCATCGCCTCCGCGGGAGGCAGCCGCACGGCCTGCCGCACCGCGCCGAGCACGCCGAGGAGCGCGGCGCCGGCGCTCACGAGAGACGCCGCGCCGATGGCGGCGTAGGCGGGATGAAACGTGAGCGAGGGAAATTGAAAAAACTTGTGGTAGAGCTGGACGATGTGGCCGCCGAGCCAGAAGCCGACAGCCGTTCCGACGCCGAGGCCGATCAACACGGTCACGAGCGCGAATTTCAGGTAGTGCGCGCCGACCTGCCGCGACGAGTAGCCAAAGGCCTTCAACTGCGCGATTTGTTCGCGCTGCAGCCGGATGAGCCGCGTGAGCACGGCGCTCGTCATGAATGCCGCGATGCTGAGAAACACGATGGGAAAGGCGAAAGACAGGCCGTTGAGGACTCCAATCTCGTTGTCGAGCTGGCGGGCGGACGGATGATCGCGGCGGTCGTAGGCGATGAGGCCGCCGTAGGGCGCGAGGACGCGGTCCAGCGCGGCGAGGATCGGCGCCGTGTCCTCGCCCGGCGCGGCGTCGATGAGGACGTTGTTGAAGGCGCCGTGGAGATTGAAGGCAAACGCGAGTTCGCGTTCGTTCATCCAGAAGACGCCGAACCGCTTGTTGTCCGGCACCGTGTCGCCGGGCCGCGTCTCGAAAACAAACTCCGGCGAGAGCGCGATGCCGACGATTTTCAACCGCTCTTCCGCGCCGTAAAGAATCGCATCCACCGTGTCGCCGGGCTGGAAACCGTGCGCCTTCGCGAAGGCCTCGCCCACGACGACTTCCTTCGCGCCGCCGCGCTCGGGCAGGCGGCCCGCGCGCAGGAAGAGCCGGTTGAGCCGCATCGGGCGGTCGTCGGGAATCGAGAGGATCCTGCCGTCCGCCGGCTCGCTGAGCCCGGGAAGATTCAACCGGATGCGGCCCGTCACGCGTGTCTCCACCGCGCCGACTCCGGGAATCGCCGCAAGCCGTGCGCGCAGGCTGTTCGGCGCGCGCTTGAGATCGCTGAAAATGTCAGCGAACTGATAGCGCTCGTAGTAGGCAGCGCGGGTGGATTCCAGCGACAGAATGAGGCTGCGCGCCATGATCATCATCGCGAGGCCGCACGCCATGATGAGGCCGACGGCGAAGATCTGGCCCTTCATCTGGCCGATGTCGCGCAGGAGCTTGAGATCGAGCGGATGCACGCCGGGTTACCAGACGAGCGAGCTGGCCGGGAGGCGCGCGTCGTTCCGGTCGATGTGCGAAATTCGACCGTCCGAGAGATGAACGACCCGGTCGGCCATGCCGGCGAGCACGGCGTTGTGCGTGATGAGCACGGTGAGCGTGCCGAGTTCGCGGTTCACGCGCTCCACCGCTTCGAGCACCGTGATGCCTGTGCGCACATCGAGCGCGCCCGTGGGCTCGTCGCAGAGCAGCACCTCGGGCTGCTTCGCAATCGCGCGCGCAATGGCGACGCGCTGCTGCTCGCCGCCGGAGAGCTGCGAGGGAAAGTGGTCCATGCGGTCGGTGAGCCCGACGAGCGCGAGCGCGTCCTCGGGCGTCATGGGGTCCGGCGCGATCTCGGTGATGAGCGCGACGTTTTCCCGCGCGTTGAGACTCGGGATGAGGTTGTAGAATTGGAAAACGAAGCCGACTGCGTTGCGACGAAATTGCGTGAGTTCGTCCTCGTCCGCGCCGGCGAGGTCGCGGCCGCGATAGGTGAGCGTGCCCGAGGTCGGCACGTCGAGACCGCCGAGGTTGTTCAGGAGCGTGGACTTTCCGCTGCCGGAAGCGCCGAGCAGCACGACGAGTTCGCCCGCGAAAAGATCGAGATCGACACCGTCGAGCGCGCGCACCTCGAGCTCGCCGGTGATGTAGATTTTGCAGAGACTCCGCACGCGAAAGATCGGCCCGGCCCCATCGCTCGTCGGAACATTCGCCGGAATGGCTGGCGCGGCGGCGGGCATGCTATCGGCGGAGACCCGGAAGGGAGAGAAGCGCGAGGTCAAGCGTCTGCTGCCCCTGCACCAGCTCGCACAGCACCGGCGCGGTGCGCAGCAACTCAAACGTGGCGCGATTCGAGTGCGCGGCGAGTTCGTCGGTCACCCCGACGTGATTCAAAACGAGGCCCGCGCAGTAAAGTCCTCGTCTGCGCAGATTCTCGATCGTCAATAGCGTGTGGTTCAGCGCGCCGATGCGGTTTCGCACGACGACGATCACCGGCAGCCCCAGCTCCGTCGCAAGGTCGGCCACGCAATACTCGGGAGTGATGGGGACGAGCCAGCCGCCAACGCCTTCCACGACCACCATTTCGTGGCGCGAAGCGATCTCGCGGTAGGCCGCGAAGATCGACGCGGTGTCGATGACCGTTTGTTCCGCCCAGGCCGCGGTGAGCGGCGACGCGGGCATGTCGAGCTTCATCCCGCACACCGCGAGGCGCGGTTCGACATTCCCCCCCGCCTCGACGAGCGCATCGACATCCTCCCAGCCGCCGCAGGTGATGGGCTTGAAGCCGACTGCGTCGATCCCCGCCGAGCGGAGCGCGCGGAGGAACAGGGCGGTGAAAAATGTTTTCCCGACATCGGTGTCCGTTCCGGTAATGAAAAAGTTCACGGGTTGGACTCTCCGGCGCGGGTGACCTCGAGGAAGACCTTCTCGAGCGTGCGCTGCGGGCGGCGCGTCTCGACGAGCGTGGCGCCGGTTTGCACGACGAGCGCCTCGATCTGCGCGGCGAGGCCGGCGGGCGCGTTCTCGACGACGAACTGCGTCTGGTTGTCCACGGAGACGAGCTCATCGAGGTCGCCCTCGCGCAGGAGCCGTCCTCGCCCCATAATTCCGACGCGGTCGCAGACTTCCTGCACCTGCTCGAGGAGGTGCGACGTGAGGAGGACGGTCATTCCCCGGGCCTTGAGATCGAGAATGATGTCGCGAATCTGCCGCGAGCCCACGGGATCGACGCCGGCCGTCGGCTCGTCGAGGACGACGAGCCGCGGGTCCTGGATGATGGCCTGCGCGAGGCCGATGCGCTGGAGCATGCCCTTCGAATAACCGCCCACGCGGCGGTCGCGCGCGTCTTCGAGGCCGACCAGCGCGAGGAGTTCGTCGATGCGGTTTTTCAATTTCGCGCCGCGCAGGCCGCAGAGTTTGCCATAGAAGCGCAGCGTCTCCGCGCCGGTGAGAAATTTGTAGAAATACGGATTCTCCGGCAGGAAGCCGACCTCGCTGCGGGCGGCGAAAGCGCGGCTGTCATGGCCGAATACGTCGGCCGTGCCGGAGGTCGGCGTGACGAGGCCGAGGAGCATTTTGAGCGAGGTGCTCTTGCCGCAGCCATTCGGCCCGAGCAGGCCATAAACCTCGCCCTCGCGCACTTCGAGCGAAAGGTCGCGCACGGCAACGAGGCGCTCGCGGCGCAGCGGCACGGGATAGACGCGCGTGAGATTGCGGAGGGAAACGGCGGCGGGCATTTTCTCAACCGGTAATGGTGAACCCTCGCACGCCATGCGGCGGAGGGACGATGGAAATCTCCTCCTTTTGAATAAGCACCGCAAGCGCGCTTTCGCGGATCGCGGCGAGAAACGCCTCGACCTCGTCCGCCTCGCCGCCGGCCTGCAACTCGACGCGGCCATCGGGCAGGTTGCGCACCCAGCCGGTCACGTCGAAGCCCCGGGCGATGGTTTTCACCGAATAGCGAAAGCCGACGCCCTGCACGCGGCCGTCGTAGAGAACCTGCCGCGCCGCGTTCATTCGCGAATCTGGCCCTCACCGCGGATGAGGTAGCGGTAGGTCGTGAGCTCGGGCAATGCCATCGGGCCGCGCGCGTGGAGCTTGTCCGTGCTGATCCCGATCTCCGCGCCGAAGCCGAACTCGCCGCCGTCCGTGAACCGCGTCGAGGCATTCCAATAAACGGTCGCGGAGTCCACCTCGTTCAGGAATCGCTCGGCGGCGCCTTCGTCGCTCGTGACGATCGCATCGCTGTGATGCGAGCCGTGGCGCTCGATGTGGTCGATCGCCTCGGCGACGCCGGACACGATGCGCACGCTCAAAATGAGAGCGAGATATTCCGTCCGGTAGTCCTCTTCCGTCGCGCGAGCCAGCGGACGGTAGTCGAGCGCGGACAGTTGGACGAAGGACGCCTCATCGGCGCGCAGCTCAACGCCGTGAGCCTCGAGCTGCGGCGCGACCGTCTGGAAAAACGCGGCGGCGATGTCGCGATGGACGAGCACGCACTCGGCGGAGTTGCAGACGCCGGGGCGCTGGCACTTCGCGTTGACGAGGATGCGGGCGGCCATTTCCAGGTCGGCGGCGGCATCGACGTAGATGTGGCAGACGCCGTCGTAGTGCTTGATCACGGGCATGCGCGCCGTCGAGACGACCGCCTCGATGAGGGACTTGCCGCCGCGCGGCACGAGCACGTCGATGCAGTCGTCCATCCGAGCCATCAGCTTCACCGCCTCGCGGTCGGCGACGGGGATCAATTGCACCGCGTCCGCCGGCAGTCCCGCGCGCGCGCCGCCGGCCTGCAGAGCCTCCGCGATGGCGAGATTCGAGCGCAGGCTTTCCGAGCCGCCGCGGAGGATCACGGCGTTGCCCGTCTTGATGCACAGCACCGCGGCGTCGCTCGTCACGTTGGGGCGCGACTCGTAAATGATGCCGATCACGCCGATGGGTTTGCGCACCTTGGAAATGCGGATGCCGTTGGGCCGCGTCCATTCCGCGAGCACTTCGTTCACGGGATCGGGCAGCTCCGCGACGTGGCGCACGCCCGCGGCAATGGCGCGCAGGCGCTCCGGCGTGAGACGCAGCCGGTCCAGGGCGGCGGGCGCGAGGCCGTGCGCGGAGGCGCCGGTGACGTCGGCGGCGTTCGCATCGAGAATGGCGGATTCTCGGGCAAGCAATTCATCCGCCATCGCGCGGAGGATGGCGTTCTTCGTTTCGGTGGTGAGGGTGGACAGCGAGCGCGACGCCTCGCGGGCGCGACGCCCGATGTCGCGAATCAATTCGGGCAACTGCATCAGACGGAGGCCGGAGAATACGCGAGACCGAGGGCATCCGCCACCGGTTTGAGCGTAACCCTGCCGTCCTGAACGTTGATGCCATGGGCGAGGCCGGGCTGGCGCTTGCACGCTTCCTCGAACCCGAGATCGGCGAGCGCCTCGATGTAGCGGTAGGTTACGTTCGTGAGCGCCTGGGTCGCGGTGCGGGCGTAGGCGCCGGGCATGTTCGCCACGCAATAATGCTGCACGCCCTCCTCGGTGAAGACGGGGTCGTGATGCGTCGTGGGGTGCGAGGTCTCGACGCACCCGCCCTGGTCGATGGCGATGTCCACGAGCACGCTGCCCGGCTTCATCATGCGGAGCATCTCGCGGTTGATGAGCTTCGGGGCCTTGGCGCCTGGAACGAGGACGGCGCCGACAAGCAGATCGACCGTGGGAAGCAGCTCGAGCAGGCTCGCCTCGCTGGAATAGAGCGTGTGCGCGGTTTGCATCGTGATGTCGAGAAACCGCATGCGCTCGAGATCGACTTCGAGGATCGTCACGTCCGCGCCGAGGCCGGTGCCCATGCGGGCGGCGTTCACGCCGGAGGTGCCGCCGCCGATCACCACGACCTTGCCGGGCAGCACGCCGGGCACGCCGCCGAGCAGCACGCCCTTGCCGCCCTGGTGCTTGGCGAGAAAATAGGCGCCGACGATGATGGACATGCGGCCGGCAATCTCGCTCATCGGTTCGAGGAGCGGCAGGCGGCGATTCACCTCGACCGTCTCGTAGGCGATGCAGGTGGCGCCGGATCGCATCAGCGCCTCGGTGAGCGGCTTGTTCGCCGCGAGGTGCAGGTAGGTAAAAAGGATCTGGCCCTTGCGCAGGAGCCCCGATTCCTCCGGCAGCGGCTCCTTCACCTTCACGATAAGATCGGCCCGCGCGAAGACCTCGACGTGCTCCGGCACAAGCTTCGCGCCCGCGGTGCGATATTCCTCGTCGGTGAATCCCGACCCGGCGCCGGCTCCGGTTTCGACGACGACTTCGTGTCCGCGCTTGATCAATTGATACGCCGCCGACGGGGGCAGCGCGACGCGGGCTTCCTGTTCCTTGATCTCCTTCGGAACGCCGATGACCATATCCGCAGTATCGGCCAGCGCGACGCGGACGAAAGGCGATTCTTTTCCCGTCGAAGGCCGCATGGACAACCGCCGCAGGCTGTGGCACGCTGCGCGCACCTTATGTTTCCTCGTTTGCTGGCGATTCTCCTGGCAGGGGCGTTGCCTTCCATCCACCCGGCGCTGGGCGAGGAGGGGGAGGACCTGATGCAGGGGTTGTCCGAAGGAGCGGAGGGCCACATGCGCGAGGAACTCGGGGTGAACGACACCACCACCCCGCAAATCCAGAAGCTGCTCCTCGACCTCGACAGCTTTCAGCCGATCCCGATGAAGCTCGTCGAGTCGAACGACCTCACCGCGACGTTTCCGAACCGCTTCCAGACCGCGCTGCATTTCGGAATGATCGTCGCGGACGGCTTCGTGATCGTGATCAATGAGCGTCCGCAGAGCATCCAGAACATCGGCCGTGCGCTCATCCGGCAGGCCCGCGCGCTGGGCGTTGGCGACAGCCTCACGAAGCGCGCCGCGAGCCTCATCGACCTCGGGCAGAAGGGCGACTGGATGCGCCTGCGCGAAGAACTCATCAAGACGCAGAGCGACGTGGAGGGCGCGATGATGAACCTCCACGACGAGGAGATGGCTCATCTGATCAGCTTCGGCGGGTGGCTGCGCGGCTTCCAATTCGCGGTGAATGCGACCGCCGACAAATACACCCCGCAGCGCGCCGCCGGCCTCAAGCGCCTCGACGTCATCAGCTACTTCATCGACCGCCTCGACACGCTGAATCCGCGCCTGAAGCAAACCCCGCTCGTCGCGCTGCTGCTTTCCAGGCTCAAGACGATCTACAGCATCGAAAGCAAGGCGGGGGAGCGCCCGCCATCGCAATCCGAAGTGAATGAAATGCGCGACCTGGCCAACGAAATGGTCGCCGCCGCGCTGTCGAAGACGGATGACAATGGCAAGCTCCTCGACGTCGTCGAATAAATCACCCGCCGGTCCGGAGCGGAAATTTTACCGCCTCGCCGACGCCTGGCTCGCCGAGGGCTACGCGCGTTTTCCCGAGAATGCGAGCGCGCTGGGGCTGTCGAAATTCGATTCCAGTCTGAGCGTCAACGACGCGGAAACGCACGCCGCGCAAAATGACTCGACGACCCGCACGCTCGCCGCGGTGGAGGCGCTGCCCGAGGCGGAATTTACGGGCGACGCCTATCTCGACCGGCGGGGCTTCCTCGCGATGCTGCGCACGCAGCAGTTTTACGACGACCGGCACGAACGGTGGCGGACGAATCCGCAGCAGCATGTCGATGGCGCGACGCACGCGATCTTCGATCTCGTCGTGCGCCACGCCCGCTCGCTCCGCCGCGTGCTGCCCGCGATCGAGTCCCGGCTGGAGAAACTGCCCGCCTACCTCGCCGCCGGGGCGCGCTGCGTGCGCCGCCCCGTGCCGCTCTGGACGGGGCTGGCTGCGGCATCCGCGAAAGGCGGCGTCGAATTCTTTACCGGCCTCGAGTCGGAACTCGCCGCCGTTTCCGCGCGACCGGAGCGCACCTCGAGACTGCTCGCCGCCGCGAAACGCGCTCTCGTGGACTACGCCGCCGCGATTCGCCGCAAACCGCCCGGCGCAAGAGACGGCTATGCCGTCGGCCGCGAGGGCTTCGAGTTCCTCATGCGCGAACGCCTGGGCTTCGACCAGTCGCTGCCCGAGATTCGCGCGAACGGGTTCGCGCTGATCGAGCGTTTCAACGGCGAGCTGCGCGAAGAGGCCCGGAGGCTGGGCGCAAAGAATCCCGCCGCCGCGCTCGCGCAGGCAGCCGCGGCGTGGACGCCCGACCGGCCACTCATCGATCTCTATCGCGAAGTCACGACGAAGATTCGCGAGCGCCTTGGCGGCCTCGACCTTGTCACGCTGCCGGTCGGCGAGTCGCTCGACGTCCTGCCGGTGCCCGCGTTCCTGCGGCATCAATTTCCGACCGCCGCCTACAATCAACCGCCCGCCTACTCGCGCCGGCAGGTTGGCATTTTTTGGGTGAATGACCTGAGCCTCACCGAGAGCGACCCGGCACGGAAGCTCGCCGAGGTGCGGCAGCACTTCGGCATCGAGCTGACCGCCGCGCACGAGGCGTATCCCGGGCATCACCTGCAATTCGCCATTCAAAACCAGCACCCGAGCAAGCTGCGGCGGCTGTTTGCGCACTCGATTTTTTACGAGGGCTGGACGCTTTGGTGCGAGAAGCTCTGCGTCGAGCACGGGCTCGTGCGGCAGCCGCTCGCGCGCCTGCAGCAGCTCCACGACGCATTGTGGCGGGCCTGGCGCATCGTGATCGATTGCGGCCTGCACGACGGCTCGCTCACCTACGACGGCGCCTGCCGCATGCTGATGGATGGCGTGGGCTTCACGCGGGCGCGAGCGCAGGGCGACGTGAATTGGTACACCTCGTCGCCGACCGTGCCCATGAGCTACCTGCTCGGCCGCCTGGAAGTTGAGCGGCTGCACGCCCATTTTTGCGGGCTCGAAGGCTGGCCGCTGCGCCGCTTCAACGACTGGATGCTCAGCCACGGCGCGCTGCCCTGGCGCTGGATTCTCGATGCGCGGATGCGGGGCGAATCCGCGCCGGTCTCGCGAGTGACGGCGAAATAGCTTCGTGGGGCGACGGAGAGCTGAGAGAATCCGGCCCCATGCGCCGGTCATCGGGTGCCCTCATGCAGAAAACGCGCCCATCTCCGGTCCCGGCCCTGGATCTGGCTGTGCGGGTGGGATGCGAGCTGGTCTATGAAACCAGCGCGGAGACCCCGATTCTTCTCGCCTTCAAACCGCGACAGGATGCCCTTCAGTCGATTCGTCAGGAACGCGTGAGTTTCGAGCCGGACCTCCCGGCCACACAATTCGAGGACGACCACGAAAACATCGTCTATCGCATGGTGCTGACGCCGGGCCGCAACGTGCTGCGCTACGACGCCGTCGTGAGGGTGCCGAGCGTTCCCGAGGATTTTGATTTGCTCGACGAGCCCATCCCACCGCACCTGTTGCCGCCGTCGATCCTGCGCTACACGCTGCCGACGCGCTACTGCGATTCCGACAAGCTGCTGGACTTCGCCTGGCAGCGCTTCGGACATCTTCCCAATGGGCTCGCGCGCGTGCGGGGCATCTGCGATTGGCTGCATCGGAACATCGAATACCGCACCCTCTCTGGCAGCCCGAATCTTTCGGCTCACGACATCATCCAGCGACGTTACGGAGTCTGCCGCGATCTCGCGCATACGGCGGTTGCCTTGTGCCGCACATTCAATATCCCGGCCCGCTACGTGAGCGGCTATGTGCCGGACATCGGGTTCCAAAATCCCGGGACCCCGGAGGATTTTCATGCCTACTTCGAGGTCTATATGGGCGGCAGGTGGCAGGTCTTCGATGCACGCTTCAACGTCCCCCGCATCGGCCGCATCCGAATCTCGACGGGCTACGACGCGGTGAACTGCGCCTTCACCACGCTCTATGGACAGGCCCTCCTGACCAACTTTGAAGTCTGGACGTATCAGATCGATCCGCACGCGGTGCAGGTTGGCGATCCCGTCGATCTCTCCAAGCGCCTCTGCGGGCAACCCGAGATCCGGCTTCCGGAATCGATCGAATAAGTCGCCGACCCATTCTCCCTCGCATTCGTCGCGCGTCCGCCCGGGGATTTCTTGGGCGATTGAATGAACGCCCGTCTCCATGCGTTGAACCACTGCAAGGAATTCAAAACTTGACCACCCAATCCAACCGCAGGACCGGCCGCACGCGAACTTGAATACATAGAGGTCCCTTCGTTGCTCCCGTTCCGAAACCCGCACCACTCTCCTCGCGCAGCGCGAATCACTCTTTCCGCCGGACAATTCCGGTTCTCAAATTCCATGAAAATCCAAACACCCCACTCGATGATAAATCCATTCCAGATTCGGCGGCTTCTGCTTCCGGCGCTGCTGCTGTCCACAGTCGCCGCGGTCCCGCTCGAGGCCCTGACATCGACGCCGGCGCCGGAGGCGACCGCAGAGAATGCGCCGCAGAAACTTTCCGCCGACGATCTGGCGGACCTCCTGGGACCCATCGCGCTCTATCCCGACGCCCTCGTGGCGATCATCCTCCCGGCAGCCACGGTTCCTTCCGACGTCACGCTCGCCGCGCGCTATCTCAACAACAATGGCGACCCCAACCAGGTTGCCAGCGAGCCGTGGGACGACAGCGTGAAGTCCCTCGTGCGCTATCCGGACGTTTTGAAATGGATGGACGAGAATCTCGAATGGACATCGTCCGTCGGGGAGGCGTTCGTCGAGCAGCCTGCCGACGTCATGAACGCGATTCAACAACTCCGCGCGGAAGCGAAGAGCAAGGGGAACCTTGCCGATACGCCGCAGCAAACCGTCGTCGTGCAACATGATAATATCCGGATTGTCCCGACGAATCCGGAGGTCATCTATGTTCCGCAATACGACCCGGAGGTTGTTTATGTGCAGCCCGCGCCGCCGGACTACGGTCCGCTGATCACCTTCGGAGCCGGCCTCGCCGTGGGAGCCTGGTTGAACTACGACTTCGATTGGTATCACCGGGATTTCTATCACGGCGACGGATGCGGCTGGAACAACCAGGCGTATTGGAACGACCGCGGCGGCAACCATTCCGTCAACGTCGTGAATACAAATATCGTGAACAACAATGTTACGAACAATACCACGGTCAATCGCTGGCATCCGAGCGCATACAGCCAGCGCCAGTTCGCCCAGCGCCAGCGCCAAAACCTCGGGAATGCCCGCATCGCCCGCGCCAATCCGCACGCGGTTCACAACACCGCGCCGGGCGCCGCGAATCTTGCCCAACATTCCGCGCGGGTCCCGAGGCCCGCGCGGTTCCGCGCGAACCAGCAGGGCAATGCCGCAGGAATTCAACACCCGAAGGCCGCGGCTGCAGCCGGAGCGCCCGCGAACGTTCCCGGCCAGGGCCCCAATTCACCCGGCGCGAATGGGAATCATCACAAGGGCAACCACCCGAACAATCCCGGCGGTGGCAAACACAACGTGCCGAACCCGGGCGCTGCGCCCTCGGTGAATGGCCAGGCGGGCGGCGCTCCCGGGGCGACTGGAAGTCATCACAAGGGCAACCACCCGAACAATCCCGGCGGTGGCAAACACAACATGCCGAACCCGGGCGCTGCGCCCTCGGTGAATGGCCAGCCGGGCGGCGCTCCCGGGGCGACTGGAAGTCATCACAAGGGCAACCACCCGAACAATCCCGGCGGCGGCAAACACAACGTGCCGAACCCGGGCGCTGCGCCCTCGGTGAATGATGGCCAGGCGGGCGGCGCTCCCGGGGCAGGACATCAGGAAAACGGAAACCGCCATCACTCGAACAATGGCCAGGGGAACGCGAAGCATCATGTGTCTCCAGCGCCCGGCATTCAAAGCGACGCCAGTCCTCCACACGCGAAACCCAGGACCCCGTCCTCTCCTCCGCAATACCATCAGGAAAATCCGCGTCCGCACCCGCAATCGGTCCAGCAGAGTCAGCCCTCGCACCATGTTTCCGAGAGCCCTCAGCAGCATCCCCACCGCCAGCAGGCGCAGGTCCAGCACCCGCAGGCGCATCCAAACGCCTCGTTGAATCAAAACCAAGGGAGCGGAAACAAGGGCTCCGGCGGCGATAAGAAGAAGAAAAAGAAAGACGAGAATTGACCGGGAGCGCATCCGTCCCATCGTGCGGAGCGGGATGCATCGCTTGGAATGAAGCCGGAGATTTCGTCGGCCGCCGCTCGATTGTGCGCCGCCTGCGGGATGTGCTGCGATGGAACGATGTTCCATGGCGTCCGGCTTCAACCGGGGGATTCGGCCAGGGACCTCGCGGCGCATGGGTTGAAGCTCAAGCGCAAGAAAGGGCGGGGCTTGATCCTGCAGCCCTGTCCGGCCCACCGCGGATCGCACTGCGCCATTTACCCGCATCGTCCGGAACGATGCCGCGTTTTCGAATGCCGTCAGGTGAAGCGTGTGAGGGCGGGCGAATCCACCGAAGCCGCGGCGCTTGATAAAATCCGGGGCGCCCGCACGCGGGTGGCTCGCGTCAAAGCCCTTCTTCACCAGGCGGGAGAAAGGCATGACAAGCGGTGCCTCCGCGCGCGTTGCGAATCGGCGATGGCGCAACCGAGCAATCTCTCCGTGGAAGACACCCACCTCCGGAATGACCTGGAATCCGCCGCCGCGGACCTCGAGGCAATCCTGGCGGCAGACTTCCGGATCGAGGCGGCCCCGGGGAGGGGCGGGGAACCATCGGAGACCAAAGCCAGTTGAAGCGCCGCGGTCGTCGGGAACGGCCGACCCTTCGGTTTCTCCCATCAGGACGGAGCCAATCAACACGTCCATCTTCTCTGATCTCAAAGGAAAAACCAACACAATCACTATATAACTACCTTTTTATCTTGTTTTAAGGAAGGTTCCGTGGAATGATGCCGCCGTTATGAGCCACAAACCCAACGTCATTTCACCCGAGAGCACCCGGCTAATCGACCGCACTGTCGGCGAGCTTGTGGCCGAACGGCCCGGTCGTTCGCGCATCTTCCAGTCCCTTTCGATTGATTTCTGCTGCCAGGGCCGGCGCACCCTGCGCGAGGCCTGCCGAACCAGCGGCGTCCCGCTTGACAGCGTCGTTGGGCAGCTCGAAGCGGAATGGACGGACAAGCACGCTCCCCTCGCGAATCCGGCCGAACTTTCTCCACATGAGCTGGCAACCTACATCGTCGAGACGCATCACGGTTTCCTCAAGCGGGAGTTGCCGCGCCTTCACGCCATGGCCCAGCGCGTGGCGCAAGTCCACGGCGGCCATACCCCGTCGCTCGTCAAGGTCTTCGACGTGTTTTGCGGACTGTCTCAGGAACTCGACAGCCACATGATGAAAGAGGAGCAAATTCTCTTTCCCGCCGTCGCCGCGATGAGTCGCGGCGAGAGTGTTTCCATGCCGCTCGA
>JAQTOP010000008.1 GCA_028713285.1 Terrimicrobiaceae bacterium | reverse complement strand
GCCGAATTTCTCGATGACGTCGGCGACCCTGGCGGCGGAGTCATCGGGAGAGATGGATTTGGCGGCGGCGACCATGTGCTCGCGCGTCCGCTCGTCGGAGAGGAGTTCGACGATGCGGCGGGCGAGCGCGTCGGGGCTGGCGTTGGCCTCGAGGAATTTCTCGGCGGCGCCCGCTTCGACGAAGATGTCGGCGTTGACCTCCTGATGGTTTTCGGCGGCGTGGGGGTAGGGCACCAGAATGGACGGCAGGCCGAAGTGGGAGAGTTCGCTGAGGCTCGCGGCACCGGCGCGGGAGACGACGATGTCCGCGGCGGAATAGACCTCCTGCATGCGGTGGTGAAAGGGGGCGACGTAGGCGGGGATTTGCTCGCGGAGGTAGTTCGCGGCGGCGAGCCGGTCCTCGCGCTCGCCGGTGAGGTGGATCAACTGGACATTCGCCTCGCGGAGCAGCGGGGCGGCCTTGTAGAGGAGCTGGTTGATGCCGGCCGCGCCCTGGCTGCCACCCATCACGAGGAGCGTGCGGCGCCCGGGGTCGAGCTGGAAAAGCTTGAGCGCCTCGTCCCGCGGGATGCGCTCGCCGAGGTCCTGGCGGATGGGCGTGCCGACGACCGAGCAGTCCTTGCCGGGAAAGAAGCGTTCGCAGGCCTGGAAGCCGATGAGGATGTGGTCCACGAATTTGGCGGCGATCTGGTTGGCCTTGCCGGGGATGGAATTCGACTCGTGGATGAAGGTCGGGATTTTCGCGAAACGCCCGGCGAGGAGCGGGGCCGTGGAGGTGAAGCCGCCCATGCCGAGCACGGCGTCGGGGCGGAACTTCCGGTAGATTTGCTTGCACTGGCCCATGCTTTCCCAGGTGCGGCTGATGAAGCGGATAAGGGCGGGCGAAAGCAGGGAGGGCAGGCCGACGGAGGGCAGCCGCTCGGAGCGGAAGTCGGGGTGGCCCTTGAGCGCCTGGGTGTCGATGGCCTTTTCCGAAACGAGGAGCAGCAGCTCGTGGCCGCGGTCCTTGAGGGCCTGGGCCACGGCGAGACCCGGAAAGAGGTGGCCGCCCGTTCCCCCGCAAGCAATGACTACACGCATAATTCCATATCTAACCCGCTAGATGCGCGGTGTCACCCTCGCGGCGAGCCGCACGCGGCCGACGGGAGCGGCGACCGGGTGGCCGTGACGGTGGATGTTGATGAGCACGCCGACCATGAAAAGGCAGATCATGAGATTCGAGCCGCCGAAGCTGATGAACGGCAGCGGCATGCCCTTGTTCGGGAGCAGGGAGGTCGTCATGCCGATGTTCACCGCGGCCTGAAGCAGGATCGTTGTGATGAAGCCGAAGGCGAGGAGCATGCCGAAGCGATCCCGGGCATTCATCGCGACGAGGAAGCCGCAAACGCAAATGACGAGGTAGGAGGCGACGACGAGGAGCGTGAAAACGAGGCCGAGTTCCTCGCCGATCATCGGAAAAATGAAGTCGGTGTGCGCCTCCGGGAGGTAGAGCATTTTCTGCCGGCCGTTGCCGAGGCCGAGGCCGTGGATGCCGCCGGAGCCGATGGCGATGAGCGCCTGCCATTGCTGCAGGCCCTCGGTAAGCCGGTATTGCTCGGGGTGCAGGAAGGCGAGGAAGCGGGCCATGCGCTCGGGAATCTTCGTCGCCACGAAAATGACGCCGGCGAGTCCGATGCCTGCGCAGGCTCCGAGGTAGCGCATGCTGGAGCCGGCGACGAACATCGTGCCCACCATCGCGGCGCCGATGAGCGCGGTGGCTCCCAGGTCCACCTCGACGACAATGAGCGCGAGCAGCACGGCCACGATCGAAATGGGGAAGACGAAGCCGAAAAAGAATTCGCGCGTGCGGGGAGCGAAGCGGTCATACCACCACGCCAGGAAGAAGATGGAGGCGATCTTCGCGAGTTCGCTCGGCTGGAAATTTGCGAAGCCGACGCCGATCCAGCGGCGGGAACCGTTGATCTTGAGCCCGATGTGCGGCGCGAAGCAGAGGGCGAGCGCGATGAGCGAAAACACGAATGCGACCCACCACCACTTTTGCCAGAAATGGTAATCGACCAGCGCGCCGAACGTGCAGGCGGCGAGCCCGATGCCGAGCCAGAAGCACTGGCGCTTCACAAAATAATAGACGTCGCCGTGGGCCTGCTGCGCAAACGCGCTCGTGCTGAAGAGCATCACGATGCCGAGCGTCACAAGTCCCGCGATGACGAGCAGGAGAATGTGCATGCTGTGGCGCTGCAGAATGGCGGTGAAGGTCTTCAACAAGAGGCTATTTTTTTGCGCTGGCGGCCGGGATTTTGAGCTTCTGGCCGATCTGGAGCTTGCGCGGATCGGGGTTGCCGTTGAGCGCCATGAGGTCGGCGTAGGGGACCTTCAGTTTTTTGGCGATCTTCACGGGATTGTCGCCCTTCACCACCGTGTAGACCTGGCCGGAGTCCTTGATGTTCGAAGGCGCGGCGGTCGCCGCCGCCGGGGAGGGCGCGGCGGCGGTAGCCGGCTTCACGGCGACGGGGGCGCCCCCTTCCGGAATCTTGAGCACGGTGCCGGCGCGGATTTTTTTCGGATCGGTGATGTTGTTGGCCTTTTCCAGCGCGGCGACCGTCACGCCATACTCCGTCGCGATTTTGGTGAGCGTTTCGCCCGGCTGCATTTCGTGGGTCTTCGAGGCGTCCGCGGGCTGTCTGGCCGGCGCGGGCGTGGCCGTCGCGGCGGCCGTGGCCGGCGCGGTGGGACCTGACGGCTGGACCGACCCGGTCCCGTTCGACGGATCGGAGGATCCCGTGGTGAGCGGGGGCGGTTCGTTCGTGCTCTGCGTCAGCGGCGGTGCGGCCGGCGCGGCTGCATTCGCCTGGGCGGCTTCGTCCTTCGTGGCCGAGAAGATGTCGGCCTGGCGGGCCTTGATCGAGTTGAAGGCGAAGACGCCCGCCACCGCGATGACGTGGAGCACGAGCACGACGACGAACGCGTGCGAGAGCTTCATGTTCGGCTCCGGTTCCTCGAGAAACTCGTCGTTCTCGACCATCGGCGCGTGGCGCGAGCGGGCGACGCTGGCTTGCAGTTTGAGCTTCGGCGGCCGCTGGAGCGGCGTTGCGGGCCTGCGGACTGGCAGTTTGATTTTCATGGTTCGGCTGGCGTTGGGTTTTGCGTGGACGGCGTTTGGTGGATGATTTGTGAAGGGTGGATGGAAAGGTCAGGCAAGGGCGTGGACAGCGGCTTTGAATTGATTTCCCCGCTCGCCGTAGTTGCGAAACATGTCGAAGGACGAGGTGCCGGGTGAGAAGAGGACGACGTCGCCGGGACGGGCGGCGCGGCGCGCGAGGGCGACGGCTTCGTCGAGGGTGGCGGCCGTCCGGCACGGCGTGGCGCTCCACGATGCGGCGATGCGGTCCTTCATTTCCCCGATGAGGACGGCGCTGCGCGCGTGTTCCTTCACCAGCGGCGCGATGTCGTCGAATTCGAAGCCCTTGTCCTTGCCGCCCGCGATGAGAAGGAGCGGACGGTCCTGGGAGAGGATCGCCTTCTCCATCGCGTCGAGGTTGGTGGCCTTCGAGTCGTTGACCCAGCGGACGCCGTCGAGGTCGCGGACGAATTCGCAGCGGTGCGCGGGCGCGGTGTAGTCGAGCACGGCGGCGGCCATGAGGTCGAATTCCACGTCGAGCGCATGGCCTATGGCGAAGGCGGCCATGAGGTTCTCCGCATTGTGGAGTCCGTGGAGCTTTGTGCGGGACTGGTCGAGCACGGGGGCGCCGCGGAAATGGATGACGCCGTCCCGCAGGGTGAAATCCGCGCTGCCGGCGCTGGCGCTGAACGTGAGCTGGCGTGCGGCGAGCGGCGGGAGCGGGGAAAGCGCGTTGACGACGGCGAAATCCTCGGCGGTTTGCTCCTCGAAGATGCGAAGTTTCGCTGTGCGGTATTCCTCGACATCGCGGTAGCGGTCGAGGTGATTCGGGCTGAGGTTCAGCCAGACGGCGACGTGCGGGCGGAAATGGCGGATCGTTTCGAGCTGGAACGAGCTGGTCTCGAGCACCATCACGTCCAGTTCGTGACTTTGGCGAACGGCGGTGGCGAAGGGCAGGCCGATGTTGCCGCTCGACATGGTGCGCACGCCGCAGCCCTGGAGCATGGCGGTCGTCAGCTCGGTGGTGGTCGTCTTGCCGTTGGTGCCGGTGATCGCGACGCAGGGGCACGAGCATTCCTGGAAGGCCAGTTCGAGTTCGCCGATGATCGGGATCTCCTTGCGGATGACATTTTGCACGAGCGGAACGATCGGATCGATTCCCGGGCTGAGCACGCAGACATCGTAGGGCGCGGGGTCGGACTCCGCGGCGGGGCCAAGCAGCACGCGGATGCCCGCCGCTTCGAGCTGCGCGGCCTTTTCGCGCACGGCGGCATTGTCGGCGCTGTCTGCGGCGACGACGGTGGCGCCCTCCTCCTTGAGCAGGGTGGCCGCCGCCTCGCCGCTGTGGCCGAGGCCGAGGACAATCGCGTTTTTCCCGGAGTAGATCATCGGAGTTTGAGTGTCGCGAGGCCGAGCAGGGCGAAGAGGACGGACATGATCCAGAATCGGACGATGACCGTGCTCTCCTTCCAGCCGCTGAGTTCGAAGTGATGATGAATGGGAGACATCTTGATGATGCGCCGGCCGGTGAGTTTGAAGCTGGCGACCTGCAGGATGACGGACATCGCTTCGATGACGAAGACGCCGCCGACGATGACGAGGAGGAGTTCCTGTTTCGTGCAAATGGCGACGGCGCCGAGCATGCCGCCGATGGCGAGCGAGCCGGTGTCGCCCATGAACACGCGGGCCGGGTGGCAATTCCACCAGAGGAAGCCGAGGCACGCGCCGGCGAGGGCGAAGCAAAGGACGGTGAGTTCGCCGGCGCCGGGAACCTGGGGAATCTGGAGATAGCGGGCGGCGGGGGCGGTCGCGGCGACGTAGGCGAGCACGCCGTAGGTGGCGGCGACCGTCGTGCTGCAGCCGGCTGCGAGGCCGTCGAGACCGTCGGTAAGGTTGACGGCGTTCGACGTGCCGACGATCACGAGGAGGTAAAGGAAGAAGGCGAAGACGCCGAGATTCATCACCACGGGATCCTTGAAGAAGGGCACGTAGAGGGCCTGGGCCTGTCTCCAGAGCTCCGGATCGCGCCAGAAAAAGAACGTGAAGGCGGCGGCGAGCACGCATTGGAGAGCGAGCTTCAGGCGGCTGCTGATGCCGGCGGAGCTCTTCTTCGCGACTTTGAGGTAGTCGTCGTAGAAGCCGATTCCGCCGAGGAAAACGGTCGCGAGCAGTACGATCCAGACGAAGGAATTCGTGGGCCGCGCCCAGAGCAGCGAGGAGATGAGGACGGAGCCGAGAATGAGGATGCCGCCCATGGTCGGGGTGCCTTTTTTCGCGCCGTGAAGCTCGAAGAGTTTGTGAACCTCCTCCTTCGTGCGAATGGGCTGGCCGAACTTCAACGAGATGAGCTTGCGGATGACGCGATTGCCGAAAATCAAGCACAACAGGAACGCGGTGACCGCCGCGCTGATCGCGCGAAACGAGATGTATTGAAAGACGTTGAGCGCCTTCACGAAGTCGCTGTCCAGCCCGTGGCGCAGCAGCGATTCGCTGAGTTCGTAGAGGTAGTAGAGCATTAGAATTCTCCGATCACTTGTTCCATCCGCGCGGCGCGGCTGCCCTTGACGAGGACGACGTCGCCTTCGTGGGCGATGCCTCGCAGGAGCCGTGCGGCGTCCAGCGGGTCGGGCGCTTCGTAAAGATCGGTGAGCCCGGCGGCGCGGGCTGCCTCGCCAAGCGGCGCGGTCTCGGGGCCCACGGCGACGAGTGTCTGGGCGGCCCGTGCGGCGGCGCGGCCCACGCGCTGGTAACCGGCAAGGGCGTGGCTGCCGAGTTCGCCCATGCGGCCGAGCACGGCGATGCGGCGGCCGCTGGCGGGCAGGTCGGCGAGGGTTTTAAGCGCGGCTTCGACGGAATCGGGATTTGCGTTGTAGGTGTCGTCCAGGAATCGGATGCCGCGGATGAGTTTCAGCTCGAGTCGTCCGCCCGTGAGGCGCGCGGTCGCGAGGCCGGCGACGCATTCTTCGAGCGAGAGACCGAACTCGATGCCGGCTGCGATGGCGAGCAGGGCATTGCGCACCATGTGCTCGCCCGTCGCGGGAAGGTGCGCGGTCGCGGATTCGCCGAATGCGCGAACGGTGAAGGCCGCGCCGTTGGCAGCCAGCTGGATCGACTCGGCGCGCACGTCGGCGGCGCCGAGTCCGCAGCGGATGAGGCGGCGGCCCTGGGCGCGCTTCGCAAGGAAGCCGGCGTAGTCGTCCCCGGCCGGAATAATGATGGCGCCGCCGGCGTGGACGGCGCGGATGAGTTCGGCCTTCTCGGCGGCGATGCCGTCGCGATTCTCGAAAAACTCGATGTGTCCGACGCCGATGTTCGTGAGGATCGCGGCATCCGGACGCGCCAGCGCGGCGAGCGGGGCGATCTCGCCGGGGTGGTTCATGCCGACTTCCCAAACGGCCGCCTGGTCGGCCTGGGAGGCGCTTAGAATGGTCAGCGGGAGGCCGAAGTGGTTATTGAGGTTGCCGGTGGTTTTGTTGACACGGAAGCGGGCGGAGAGGACGGCGGCGGTGAATTCTTTCGTGCTCGTCTTGCCGGAGCTGCCGGTGATGCCGACGACGCGCAGGCTGAGCCGGCTGCGCCAGGCGGCGGCGAGCGCGTGGAGCGCGGCGAGGCTGTCGGCGACGCGGATGAGGGGGAAGCCGGCGGGTCCCGCGACGGCGGGATCGCGGTCCACGATGGCGGCGGCCGCGGCTCGGCCGGCGGCGGCGGCGACGAAGTCGTTTCCATCGAAGTTATCTCCGCGCAGGGCGAGGTAGAGGTCGCCGGGCTCGATCGAACGGGTGTCCTTCGAGATGCGCGCGACGCGGATGGCGCCATCGCCATGAAGCTGGCCGCCGCAGAGTTCGGCAATTTCGGAGAGCGGAAGGGGGTCCATTTTATTGCTCGATAGGGACAGGTTTCGCCTCAATGGCGTTGCGGGCAACCGAGACGTCGTCGAAGGGCGTGCGCTGGCCGCGGATTTCCTGGTAATTTTCGTGGCCCTTGCCGGCGATTAGCACGATGTCGCCTGGTTCCGCGAGGGAGACGGCGTGGTGGATGGCCTCGCGGCGGTCCGTGATGGACTCGTGGTTCGAGCCGCGCATGCCGGCGAGGATGTCCGCGAGGATGTCTTCGGGATCTTCGCCGCGGGGATTGTCGGAGGTGACAATCGCGTGGTCCGCGAGCTGCTCGGCGGCGCGCGCCATCAAAGGGCGCTTCGCGCGGTCCCGGTCGCCGCCGCATCCGAAGACAACGAGCAGCCGCCGGGGCCGTAGGTCGCGAAGCGTGCTCAGGACGTTGGTTAAGGCGTCGTCCGTGTGAGCATAATCGACATAAACGGTGAAGTTGCGCCGCGCGGGGACGCGCTCGAGCCGGCCGGGCACCTGGGGCGCGCTGGCGAGCGCCTGGACGGCGGCGCGGAGATCGAGGCCGAGCGCGAATGCCGTGGCGAGGGCGGCGAGGGAATTGGAAACATTGAAGCGCCCGATGAGCGGGAGGCGGACGAGGTATTGGCGGCCCCTGGCGTCGAGTTGGTATTGAGTGCCGTGAACGTCGGAGCGCGGGTCGATGGCGCGGAAGTCGGAGCGCACGGTGAGGCCGTAGGTGAGCGGTTTCGCCTGTTTGGGCAGGCGCTCGATGAGGAGCGCGCCGTAGCGGTCGTCGAAGTTGATGATGCTTTTTCCGCGCTTGCCGGTCTGGCGATACATGATCTCGAAGAGCGAGGCCTTCGCGTCGAAATAGCCATCCATCGTGCGGTGGTAGTCGAGATGGTCCTGCGTGAGATTGGTGAAGATCGCGGCGTCCCACTCGATGCCGCGCACGCGCTGCTGGGCGAGGGCGTGGCTGGAGACTTCCATCGCGACGGCGCGATTGCCGGCGTCGAGCATTTGCGCGAAGAGCGCCTGCACGTCGGCGGACTCGGGCGTGGTGCGGGAGGCGGGCAGCGCCTCGTCGCCAACGACGTAGCGGATCGTGCCGAGCAGGCCGCAGCGCAGGCGGGCGGCGTCGAGCAGGTGCTTCACGAGGAAGGCGGTGGTCGTCTTGCCGTTCGTCCCGGTGATGCCGACGGTGCGCAGGCTGGCGCCCGGGTCGCCATAGAATGCGCGCGCGACATCGGCCATCGCGGCGCGCGCGTCGGCCACGAGCGCCTGCGGGACGGCGCAGCCGGGAACAACCGTCTCGGAGAGGACTGCGGAAGCGCCGCGCGCGACGGCATCGGACGCGAACTTTGCTCCATCGGCCAGGGCCCCGGGCAGGGCGAAAAACAACGAGCCCGCCGTGGCGCGGCGGGAGTCGTAACACAGCGCGTCGATTGTTGCGCCGGACGCGCCGGGTGGCGACGGCAGGCCCGCTTTCGCGAGGAGTTGGTCGAGGTCCCAGCTCATTGATCGACGGCGTCTCCCTTGTCTTGCAGGCGGGTGGAGACGACCTGCGTGACGGGCTCGGCTTTCATTACGGGCTGGAGGTCGAGATAGCGGGCGGCGCGCTCGGCGATGCGCGAGAAGATCGGCGCGGCGACGAGGCCGCCGTAATACATTTCGGGGCCGACCTTGGGGTCGTCGATGAGCACGAGGCAGACGAACGCGGGATCTTCGGCCGGCATGAATCCGCAGAAGGAAGCGACGTATTTGTTTTCGTAGTAGCCGCCGCCGGGCTTGGGAATCTGCGCGGTGCCGGTTTTTCCCCCGACGCGGAAACCGGGGACCGACGCGAGGACGGCGGTGCCCTTGGTGCTCACGACATCGATGAGCGCGTCCCGGACGAGCGATGCCGTCTGGGGATTGATCACTTCGCGAATGACCGACGGCTGGAAGCTCTTGATCGTATTGCCGGGGCCGTCGGCGAGGGATTTCACGATGTGCGGGGCAAGGAGCTTGCCGCCATTTGCGATCACGCTCATCGCCTGCACGGTTTGCAGCGGGGTGACGGAGATCGCCTGGCCCATCGGCATGCGGGTGATGCTCAGCTTGTCCCAGCGGGCTGGAGGAGGGGCGAGGCCGGGGATTTCGCCGGGCAGCTCGACGCCGGTGCGCTCCCCGAAGCCGAAGCGCTTGATGTATTCGTAAAAGGTCTGCTCGCCCTCCATGAGCCCCAGCTTGGCGGAACCGATGTTCGAGGATCGCATGAGGATCTCATGCACGGTCATCATGCCGAAGCCGTGGTGGTCACGCAGGATTTTTCCAGCGTAGGCGAAGTGGCCGTTTTCGCAGTTCACGCGGGTCTCGGTGTTGATGATGCCTTCGTTGAGGGCGGCGGAGGCGACGACGATTTTGAATGTCGAACCGGGCTCGAACATGTCGATGACCGCGTGGTTTTTCATCTGCTCGGGCTGCGCCTTGCCGAGGGTATCTGGTTCGAAATTCGGCCGGCTGGCCATGGCAAGGATTTCCCCGGTCTTCGGGTCGGCCATGATGACGACCGCGGTGTGCGGCTTGAGATCCTTCACGGCGGCGTCGAGTTCGTCCTCGACGATGGATTGCAGGCCCATGTCGATGGTGAGCGTGACGTTGAGGCCGTCGCGCGGCTCGCGCTCCTGGCCGCGATAGACGACGAGCTCCCTGCCGGTGCGGTCGCGCTCGATGAAGCGGAAGCCGTCCTGGCCGCGCAGGTAGTCCTCCATGGCGGCTTCGACGCCCTGTATGCCGCGACGCTCGTGATCGAGGAAGCCCATCACGTGGCAGAGCATCGAACCGTTTGGATGCACGCGCTTGCTGTCGTTGAGGAAGGAGATGCCGCGCAGTCTGGCGGCGTCGAGCGCATGGGCGTTTTCGAAGGCGGTTTCCGCGGGGACGTCGTGGCGCAGGACGACGAATTTGCGCTTGAATTCGACCGCGTCGGCGAGCTTCGCGGTGAGTTCGTCCACGTTCATGTCGAGGAACGGAGCGGCGGCCTCGGCGACGCGGCGCGGATTCTCGATATGCGTGCCGTCGGCTACGGCGGTGCGGATCGGGGCGTTTTCGGCGAGCACCTCGCCATTTCGGTCGTAGATGATCCCGCGCTTCGCGAAGAGCGGCTGGCGGATCGAATTCTTCTCCGCCGCGAAGGTGGAGTATTCGTCATGCTTGGCGACCGCGATGTAAATCAGCCGCGAGGAAAAGCCGGTGAAGATCAGCCCGAGGAACGCGCTGGCGAGGGTGATGCGGGTATGAGCATTCCACCTCACGGACGTAGAAGAGGGTTGATGACGGCGGCGGTGCGCATCGCTCCATCCTCGGTCGCGATGGCGGGCGGTGTGAGACGGGCAATGGCCGTGGCGGGCACGGGAATCATCGCAATGAATCCGGATTCGAGCTTGCGGCGCAGCGCCACGCGGGACGAGAGGCTGGCGATGCGGCTCTGGTAGTCCTGATTGCGGGCGCGGAATTCGCGAAGCTGCCGCTCGGTTTCGCGCACGCGTTCGCCGAGGGCGTGCTGGGTGTTTTTGAGCGAGACAAAGCAAAGGCCCGCGCCGCCGACCACGAGGGCGAGGAGGAGAAACGCGAAGACGCGGGAGAGCTGGAGCGGATTGATTGCGCGGGTACGCGGGCGATTGAGCGTGGCGTTCATGGCTGGATGTGCTCGACGATGCGGAGTTTGGCGCTGCGGGCGCGTGGGTTGGCCTCGATCTCTTCGGGACCGGGGTCGATGGGATGCGGAGTGAGAAGCCGGAAGATGCGATCGGGATTGCGTCGGGGCTCGGGCCACTCGGGACGATCGAGCCACTCGGAACTGCGGTGCTTGAAGTAGCGTTTCACGATGCGGTCCTCGAGCGAGTGAAACGTGATCACGCCGAATCGCGCGCCACGGGCGAGGCGACCGCTGATGGCGTCGAGGCCGCGATGAAGCGAGCCGAGTTCGTCGTTCACCGCGATGCGCAACGCCTGGAAAACCCGCGTCGCGGGGTGGCGGCGGCCCGTGCGCGGGATCACGTCGCTCACGGCGTCGGCGAGCTGGCCGGTCGTTTCGAAACGCATCGAGCTGCGGAGATGGACGAGGTGCGAGACGATGCGCACGGCGGAATTCTCCTCTCCATATTCGCGCAGAATCCGCACCAGGTTCTCGGGCGATTCTTCATTGACGAGATCGGCGGCGGTGACTGTGGTGTCCGCGCCCATGCGCATGTCGAGCGGACCGTCGTGCAGGAGCGAGAAGCCCCGCGCGGCGGTGTCGAGCTGGTGGGAGGACACGCCGATGTCGATGAGCGCGCCGCCGATATCCGCGATGCCCAGCGAGTCGAGCGCCTGGGCGGCGTCCGCATAGTTTGCCTGCAGCAGCGTGAGCCGGTGGGCGAAGGGCGCGAGACGGCCGGCCGCGTAGGCGAGGGCCTCGGGATCGCGGTCGAGCGCGATGACGCGGGCGCCGGCCTGGAGCAGGCGCTCGGAGTGGCCGCCGCCTCCGACGGTGCCATCGAGGAAGAGGATGCCGGGCGCGGGTCGCAGAAAGGCGACGACTTCGTCGGCGAGGACGGGAACGTGGTAGTCCATGCAGCCGGGCGCGGGCTCAGAATTTTCCAAGAGCAGGTCGAGCGGGTCTTCGAAGTCCAAGCAGTTCATATGCGTTGCGTGGTTTGAGTTTAATGATCGCTGCGCCGGCGGGCTGGCCGTTCGCATCTTTCGCGGGCGAAAACCCGCAGAAGAACTTGCGACCGGCTTTGCTCATCGGCCGGGTCTCCTCATTCGGTGGAATCCTTCATTGTCATAGTCCCAAAGCCTCGAGCGCCTCGCGCGCCTCGTCGGAGAGCTGCGGTTCCTGCCCGGCGACGATCGACCATTTCGCCGCGCTCCAGATTTCAAAACGGCTTTTCACGCCGACGAACGCCACGTCGCCGCTCAGCTCGATCTTTTTGCAAAGTTCGTCGGGCAGCAGGATCCGTCCCTGCTTGTCGGGCTCGACGCGCCGCGCGGAGCTGTAAATCCGGCGCAATGCCTCCTGCCGCACGGTGCCGGCAGGCAGCATCTGGCGCAGTTCGTCCTCCTGCCTGGAGAGTTCCTGCTCCGGCATCACGCTGAGATTCGTCCGCGCGGGCAGGACAAAGAATGCCTCCTTCCCGTCGCCGAGCCATTCGGAAGGAATCGTGACACGATTCTTCGCGTCCATCGTGCGATGGAATGCGCCCGCGTAAATCGTTCCGTTTGTTGATTCCCTCGGCATTCGGATTTAGGGTCTATATACCACTAACCTCCACTTGGCCCCACTTTTCACCACTTTGCTGTTTCCACGTCAAGAAAAACTCTCGGCCGCCGGCAAATAGTCCGCCGCCTGCCATTGGGCTGCGGCGGGCCATCGGAAGGTCGTTTGACGAACATCGAACAAGAGGCTAGGTTTCCGCCGCGTGACGGGAAAACTTCGTATGTTTTTATGGTACGCCGCTTTGCTGGCGGTCGGGCAGGGACTGACTGGTTGCCGGCAGAAGCCGACCGCCCCGCCCGCTTCGAAACCGGTGGTTTTTGTGACCCCGGCAGTCGCGAAGGAAATCGTCGAGTGGGACGAATACACGGGCCGCCTCGCAGCGCCGGATCGCGTGGAAGTGCGCGCCCGGGTGAGCGGCTTCCTCGAGTCCACGCACTTCAAGGATGGCCAGATCGTCAAGCAGGGCGATTTGCTCTTTGTCATCGATCCGCGGCCCTACGTGGCGAAGTTCAATCGGGCGGAAGCGGACCTCAAGCAGGCGGATGCGAAGCTCAAGCTCGCGCAGCTCAACGACCAGCGCACGGTGAAGCTTGCCGCCGACAGGGTAATCGCGCAGGAGGAGATCGATTCCCGCCGGAATGAACTGATCCAGGCCCAGGCCGCCTACCTGGCCGCAAAGGCGGACTACGACGAAGCAAAGCTCAACCTGGACTTCACCAACCTGCACGCGCCGATTTCCGGAAGAATCAGCCGCAAGCTCGTCACCGAGGGCAACCTGATCAGCGGGGGCGACGGCACCGACACCACCCTGCTGACGACGATCGTTTCGCTCGACCCGATCTATTGTTACTTCGAGGCCGACGAGCGGGCCTATTTGAAATATCAGCGGCTGGACCGCGAGGGCAAGCTGCCCAGCTCGCGCACGGCGGCAAATCCCGTCGAACTCCAGCTCGCGGATGAAGACACCTTTCGGCGGCAGGGTCGGATGGATTTCATGGAAAATGCGCTGGATGAGCAGACTTCGACGATCCAGGGGCGGGCGGTGTTTCCGAACAAGGATCTCCAACTGACGCCCGGCATGTTCGCCCGCGTTCGGCTCCAGGGCAGCGGGAAATATGAGGCGGTCCTCGTTCCCGATCAGGCGATCGTCACCGATCAATCCAACAAATTCGTGAACGTCGTGAAGCCCGACGGTTCGGTGGACTATCGCAAGGTCGCCCTGGGGCCGCTGTCGGATGGCCTGCGAGTGATTCGCGACGGTCTCCGCAAGGGCGAGCGCGTCATTACGCGCGGCTTGCAGCGGGTGCGCCCCGGCGCGCAGGTGGATGCCAGGCCCGATGAGACGACGGACAGCCGGACGGGCGCATGAAGTTTTCGCACTTCTTTATCGACCGTCCGATTTTTGCGGCGGTTTTGTCGATCGTCATCACTCTCGTCGGTGCGATCTCGTTCCAGTCGCTGCCGATTGCGCAGTATCCGAACGTCGTCCCTCCGACCATCGTCGTGACGGCCTCCTATCCCGGCGCGAATCCCGAGGTCATCGCCGATACGGTCGCCACGCCCATCGAGCAGGAGATCAATGGCGTGGAGAACATGCTCTACATGTCGTCGCAGGCCACCGCCGACGGCCAGCTCAACATCACGATCACCTTCAAACTCGGCACGAACCTCGATACCGCCCAGGTCCTCGTGCAAAATCGCGTTGCGGTGGCGGAGCCGCGTCTCCCCGAGGACGTCCGCCGCATCGGCGTGAAGGTGGACAAGAGTTCGCCCGATCTCCTTCTCGTGGCGCATCTCATCTCGCCCGACAACCGCTACGACCAGCTCTACATCAGCAACTACGCCTATCTCCAGGTGCGCGATCAACTGCGCCGGGTCGATGGCGTCGGCCAGGTCAACGTTTTTGGCGGGCGCGAATACAGCATGCGCATCTGGCTCGATCCGGAGCGCCTGAGCAATCTCAACCTTACCGCCACCGACGTCGTCAACGCGCTCAGCGAGCAAAACGTTCAGGTCGCCGCGGGCGTGATCGGCCAGCCGCCGGTGCCGAAGGGCAGAGCCTTCCAACTGACCGTCACCACCTTGGGTCGCCTCAAGGATCCCGAGCAGTTCGCCGACGTGGTCGTGAAGACAGGCGACAACGGACGCATCGTGAAGGTGCGCGACGTGGCGCGCGTCGAACTCGCCGCCCTCGACTATTCGGTAAACAGCTATCTCGGCGGCAAGCCGGCCGTGGCTCTCGCCGTGCAGCAGCGGCCGGGGTCGAACGCGCTCGCGACCGCGGAGGCCGTGCGTCGGGCGATCAAGGACCTGAGCGTCAATTTTCCGCCCGGCCTCGAATACCGCATCATCTACGACCCGACCGTTTTCATCCAGGAGTCCGTCCACGCGGTCGTGGATACCGTCTTTGCGGCCATCCTGCTCGTGGTGCTGGTCATCATGGTTTTCCTCCAGAGCTGGCGCGCCTCGGTCATTCCGCTCGTGGCCATCCCCGTTTCGTTGATCGGCACGTTCGCCGTGATGGCCGCGCTCGGCTTTTCGCTGAACAATCTCACGCTCTTTGGCCTCGTGCTCGCGATTGGCATCGTGGTCGATGACGCCATCGTCGTCGTCGAGAATATCGAACGCCACATTCACGAAGGGATGAGCCCGCGCGATGCGGCATTCAAGGCCATGGACGAGGTGGGTGGCCCGGTCATTTCGGTCGCGCTCGTGCTCTCGGCGGTCTTCATTCCGACCGCATTCGTCTCAGGAATCACCGGCCAGTTCTACAAGCAATTCGCCCTCACGATCGCCGTATCCACCGTCATCTCGGCCTTCGTCTCGCTCACGCTCAGTCCGGCGCTGGGCGCATTATTGCTGCGCCCCAGGGAGGCAAGATGCGATTGGTTCACGCGAATCTGGAATTTCCTGTTCGGGTGGTTCTTTAACGGATTCAACCGGGCGTTCGACTGGGCCACCCGCCGCTACACGGCCGACGTCGGCCGCGTCGTACGCAGGGCGGCGCTCGCCCTGATCGTCTATGCAGGGCTGCTGGGCCTGGCGTGGTTCGGATTTTCGCAGGTGCCCGCGGGATTCATCCCGGCCCAGGATCAAGGCTACGCCATCGTTGCGATCCAGCTCCCGGACGCGGCAGCGCTCGAGCGCACCGACGCCGTGGTCAAGGAGGTCACCCGTCTCGCGATGGAGACGCCGGGCGTGCTCAACGCCGTCGCCTTCGCGGGATTCTCCGGTGCAACCCGGGCCAACGCCTCGAATGCAGGCGCCGTCTTCACGCCTTTCAAGCCCTTCGACGAGCGGGTGAAAGCCGGCAGGAGCGCGGTCTCGATCATGGCGGATCTTCGGAAAAAATTCGCCGCGATTCCCGATGCGGTGATCGTGGTCATCCCGCCTCCACCGGTGCGCGGTCTGGGCACGGGAGGCGGCTTCAAGCTCGACGTGCAGGATCGCGGCGGCGCCGGTCTGGCCGCCCTCCAGCAGGCCGCGGACAAGCTCTCCGCGGCGGCGCGCGCGGAGCCCGGACTCATCCAGGTTTTTTCGCCCTTCCGCGTTTCGACCCCTCAGATTTACGCGGATATCGACCGCACGAAGGCCAAGAAGCTGGGCGTCCCGCTGAGTGAGATTTTCGAGACGCTGCAAGTTTATCTCGGCTCGCAATTCGTCAATGAATTCAACCTTTTCGGACGCACCTACCGCGTCACCGCGCAGGCCGAAGCGAGATTTCGGGATGATCCCTCCGCGATTGCGAACCTCAAGACCCGCAGCAAGACCGGCGCCATCGTCCCGCTCGGCTCGCTCATGGAGATCAAGGAAAAGACCGGTCCAGACCGCGTGATTCGTTACAATCTCTACCCTGCCGCCGATATCAGCGGCGACACGGTGCCGGGCTTCAGCTCCGGCCAGGCCATCGAGGCGATCGAGCGGCTTGCCCGGGAGAATCTGCCCGCCGGTTTTGCCTTCGAATGGACCGATCTCGCCTACCAGCAGAAGCTCGCCGGCAACACGGCGATCTACATCTTTCCGCTCTGCGTGCTCTTCGTTTTCCTCACGCTGGCCGCGCAATACGAGAGCTGGTCCCTTCCGCTCGCGATCATTCTCATCGTGCCCATGTGCCTGCTCGCAGGCATCACCGGCGTCTGGATGCGCGGCCTCGACAACAACATCCTCACCCAGATCGGTTTCATCGTTCTCGTCGGCCTCTCGTGTAAAAACGCGATTCTTATCGTCGAGTTCGCGCGACAGATTCAGGTGAAGGAGGGCAAATCCCGCTTCGACGCCGCCGTCGAGGCCTGCCGGCTGCGCCTTCGACCGATCCTCATGACCTCCTTCGCGTTCATCCTCGGTGTGCTTCCGCTGGTGCTTGCGACGGGCGCGGGCGCCGAGATGCGCCAGGCCCTCGGCACCGCCGTCTTCTCCGGCATGATCGGCGTTACGTTCTTCGGGTTGCTGCTGACGCCGGTATTTTACGTCGTGATCATGGGATTCGCCGACCGCCGAAGGAACCGGGAAGTCCCGCCGGCCGGCCCGCTCATGCATCCAGCGGCCGATAGACGATGATGCCGATGTGGTCGCTCGATCGCTTGAGATATTGCGAGATGCGATCGTCGAGGATCACGCGATGGCCGCGGGAGCGGCTCGATGTGGCGTGCATGAAGTGCATGCCATCGGGTCGCTTCACCACCATGCCGACATGCGAGGTGTAGCCCGAGCGATCCGCCGAGACGATCGCGACGACATCGCCGGTGCGCAGGGATTTCTCGGTCGCCGGAACCTTCGCCTTTGGAATGTAATAGACGGGCAGCGCGGAGACGCGGTCTTGAATCGCCGCCATTCCGGGCAGCAGGCCGGGGTTGTGGACGAGGTAGCGATAGCTGCGCCACGCGGAGGTCATTTCCGTGATGTTGCGCCGGATGGGAACGCCGCCGAGATCCTGCGTGGGGTTCACGGCGAGGCCGCGGCGCGAGTTGTCGGAAAAAACCTCCTCGAGGAAGTGCATGCGCGACAGGTAGCCGCCCGTGCAATGCCCGCCGCGGTAGCGCTCGAGCTCGATGAATGACAGCAGGTCCTCCGGCGTCGCGCCGACGGGCTTTTGCTTGATCATGCGGGCGAATGCGAGCGAAGTCTCGTAGAAGGTCCAGCAGTCGAGCCCGTTGAGGTTCACGCTCGGCGCCTCGATGTGATCGTCGATTTCGAGTGTGTAGTTCGCGTAGGGCGTACCGAGCAGCGCCATGCCCACGCGCGCGGTGCGCTCGCCGATGGGCAGCGCGCGCCAGTTCTCCGATTGCGCCTGCGCGACGAGCCGCTGGAATCTCGCCTGGCCCTTGAACGTCCTGTTGAGCGGGAGCTGCGCGCCGAGGGCGGCCGGGACGCAAAGCATCAGCGAGGCGAAGAGAAGGAATGGCCGGAACATGATGCGAAACGTAGCATATCGCGCGACAAATTCTCCGCTTTACTCGGGTCCGCCGCGCGGGAAGATTCGCGCGGTGTCCGCGCTTTGGAAATACCTTGTCCTGCTCGTCGTGTTCGCATTCCTGACGGGTTGCTGCTGCATGCAGTAGGCACCCGCATTCGGGCCGCCTGACGATTGGAGGATTTCGCTGGTCTCCGCGTCGGGCATTCGGTAGGGAACCCTTGAGTGGCGTTGCGGGCGCCGCGGCGATATCCGGGAAGACGAATTCACCCGCCTGATTCTCCAATGAATTTCCAAATCCGGGCTCTGGCTCTGCTCGTCTTCTGCCTGTTCGGCGGACCGCTTCGCGTCGGCTCTGCGGTCACTCCCGGCCAAATCGACACCTTCGAAACCGGCACGACGCTGAGCTGGGCGAATGGCGGCGTCGTTCCGCAACCGATCCTCTCGACCGGGGGACCCGACGGGATTGGGGACCACTTCCTCGATATCACTGCGAATGGGAGCGGGGCCGGGGGAAAACTCACGGTCTTCAATCACGCCCAGTGGCTCGGCGATTACATCGGACAGGCAATCAGTGGGATCAGCATGGATCTGGAAAATCTCGGCGCGACCACTCTGACGATTCGGATTGCGTTCAAACAGACGACCTCCGGCAGTTCGCCAGGCTATCTCTCGGAGGGTTTCGATCTCCCTGCGGATGCGAGCTGGCACCGCGCGGTTTTTTCGATCACGCCGGAGTCGCTTACGGCTATCGGCGGCCCTTCCAGCTTCAGCGCGTTCTTCACGAATGGCGAAGCCGAACTGCGGATCATCAATGAGGTGGGGGCGACGAACCTGAACGGCGACCCGATTGCCTCCCATCTGGGCGTGGACAACATCCAGGCCGTGCCGGAACTGGACGCCACGGCCCTGGCGCTTTCCGCAGCGTGCGGAGCGTTTCTCATTCGACGCCTCCGACGAAACGCACGCGAATCGTCCGGTGTTGCTTGATGCCGGGGCGGGTGGCAAGTCGTTCGCGACCGCTGATCGAATGAAGGACGTCGCGGTATATTCGGAGCCCCCATTGACACGCCGGGGAACCGCCGACATAGTGCGCGTCCGCTTTTCGGGGCGGGACTATGGATAACATTCGCAACATCGCCATCATCGCACACGTGGACCACGGCAAGACGACGCTCGTGGACCAGTTGCTCAAGCAGGCCGGCACCTTCCGCGCGAACCAGAAGACGGACGAGCGCATGATGGACTCGATGGATCTCGAGAAGGAGAAGGGCATCACCATCCGCGCCAAGAACGCCGCCTTCCGCTGGAAGAATTACCACGTAAACATCGTCGATACCCCGGGCCACGCCGATTTTGGCGGCGAGGTCGAGCGGATCATGAAAATGGTCGATGGCGTGCTGCTGGTCGTCGATTCGCACGACGGGCCGCAGGCGCAGACGAAGTTCGTGCTGCGCAAGGCGATGGAAAACGGCCTCAAGCCCATCGTCGTGATCAACAAGATCGACCGCGAAAACGCCCGTCCACACAAGGTGCTCGACATGGTTTTTGAGCTCTTCCTCGAACTCAATGCGACCGACGAACAGCTCGATTTCCCGCACATTTACGCGAGCGCCAAGCAGGGCTACGCAAAGAAGGAACTCACCGACCCGAGCGACACGATGGAGCCGCTTTACGAGGCCATCGTGCAGCACATCCCGCCGCCGCCGAAGGCCGATCAGGATTTCTTCCAGTTTCTCGTTTCGAACCTCGACTACAGCGATTATCTCGGCCGCATCGCCTACGGACGCATCATCAGCGGCTCCGTGAAGGTCGGCCAGAGCCTGGTCTGCATCAACAAGGACGGCGGCAAAAAGCGGGCGAACGTCACGGCGCTCTTCAGTCACGAAGGCCTTGAAAAGGTCCAGGTCGAGTCCGCCGGCGCGGGCGACATCGTGGGCATCACGGGATTTGAAGATGTTTTCATCGGCGAGACGCTCGTCGATAGCGAAGAGCGCGAGGGGTTGCCCTTCGTCGATATCGATCCGCCGACCATCGCGATGAAAATTTGCGTGAACGACGGACCGCTCGCGGGCCGCGAGGGCAAGCTGCTGACGGCGCGCCAGATTCGCGATCGCCTCACCCGCGAGACGCGCACCAACGTATCGATCCTCGTTTCCGACACGGACAACGCCGCGCAATTCGACGTGAAGGCGCGCGGTGAAATGCAGATCGCCGTGCTCGTCGAGCAGATGCGCCGCGAGGGTTTCGAGATCCTTGTTTCGCGGCCGGAAGTGATCTTCAAGCGGGACGAGGCGGGAAATCTCGTCGAGCCCATCGAGACACTTTACGTGGACGTGCCGCCGGAGAACCTGGGCGACATTCTGCAATCGCTCGCCACCCGCAAGGCCGAGATTACGAGCATGGAGCACAATCCGCACAGCGTCCTTGTCGAGGCGGCGATCCCGACGCGCGGCTTGATTGGTTTCGAGACGGAACTCGTGAACGTGACGAAGGGCCACGGCATTGCCTCGCATCTTTTCAAGGAATACGGTCCGCACAAGGGCGACATTCCCAGCCGGGGCCGCGGCGTGCTCGTTTCCATGGAGGGCGGCACCAGCATGGCTTACGCGCTCGACACGATCCAGGAACGCGGCCGCCTCTTCATCGGGCCGCAGGAGGAAATCTACGAAGGCATGATCGTGGGGGAGAATGCCCGCACCGACGACATGCCTGTGAACCCCTGCAAGGCGAAGAAGCTCACGAACATGCGCTCGCAGGGCGATGGCAAAGGCATCTCGCTCGCGCCTCCGCTCGTCATGAGCCTCGAGCGCTCGCTCGAATACATCGCGCCCGACGAATACGTCGAGGCCACGCCGAAATCGCTGCGGCTGCGTAAGAAAATTCTCGATGCGAACATGCGCAAGCGGGCCGCGGGGAAGGTGGCCTAGCTTCCATTCGGCGCGGGGATGGCGAAAAAGATCCCGATCTCGCACTTGCAGCAACCGCTGGCGGTGAATCCGTTTGCCGGCCTCGAGATCGGCGGGCTGCCTGCCGGGCCGGAACCTGCGCCCGGACGCGCGGCGAAGAAGGGGCGCGTCGTGCTGCGGCGCGAAAAATCGCGGCGCGGAGGAAAGACCGTCGTTGTGGCCGGCGATTTCGCGTCGCATTTTTCGGATTCCGATCTCGAAATGCTGGCCCGTCGGGCGAAGCAGGCCTGCGGCTGCGGCGGCACGGTGGCGGGGCGCGAGATCGAGTTGCAGGGCGACGAGCCCGCGCGCGTGCGGCGGTTTTTTGAGGCTGAGGGCTTTCGCGTGGTTGGAGTCTGAATGCGGGACCGGATTCCAATATCTCATTGCGCGCGCCAGAACCCGGGCGAATGGTCTGCCGTGGATCGGCAGATATCTCTCTCCGCGCGGACTTTGCGCCGGCGCGCCGGCGTGGCCGGATTTGCCGCTGCCTCGCTGCTGGGTTCGCTTTTTGCGACGACCTTGCAGCCGATTTCCGAGGACGAACAAATTCAACAATCGGGGACGATTTTTCGCGGCCGGGTCGAGCAGATCGACGTGGCGCGGGAGGCGACCGTGCGCGGGTCGGCGATTGTGTCCACGGTGCGATTCGTTCCGCTCGCCGTCTATAAGGGCGATGCGGCGCAGCCGGTTTCGCTCAAGTTTCTCGGAGGGAGGCTCGGCGACATGGAGATGAAAGTCGGCGGCATGCCGGAATTCCAGGTCGGGCAGGAGGTTGTGCTTTTTGTGTCCGGCGATCCGCACCGCGCCTGCCCGGTGGTGGGCTGGGGCGAGGGCAGCTTGACGGTGGATCGGCGGGCGGGCGTGGCCACGGTCGCGGTTTCGCCGGATGTCGCAGGGTCGAAGGAACCCGCCGTTTCGGCCCGCGGCCGCACGATTCTTACCGGGGCAATCGAGCTGCCGGAATTCGAGCGCCGGCTGAGGACCCGCATCGCTGAACTCTCGAACAAGCCGTGATTCGACCGCTGCGCATCTTCATCGCGGTGGTCCTGTTTGTGGGCACCGGCGCCGTGGCCTGGGCCTACGCATTCCTGGGCTCCAAATGGACCACGAGCCCCGTCGTCATGCAACTCCAGCTCGGCTCGTCGAGCGGGCGCCTGATCGACGGCTCGCGCTCATGGAACGCCGTGGCCCGGGGCGCGCTCGCGATTTGGAATCAATATCTCGCGAACCTGCAATTTTCCGTCGTGACCAGCTCGAACACGCCGCCGGGTGACGGCGACGGCGTGAACAACGTTTTCTTCGACAACTCGGTGTATGGTTTTTCCTTCGGCGATGCGGTGGCGATCACGACGGAGTGGACCCGGAACGGTGGACGGCAGCGCATCGAAGCGGACACCGTTTTCAACTCGACCTTGAGCTGGAACTCCTATCGCGGGAACCTCAAACGCACCGCGAGCGGTGATACGTTGTATGACCTGCGCCGGGTCGCGTTGCACGAGTTCGGCCACACCCTCGGGCTCGATCATCCCGACGACCATGGGCAGTCCGTCAAGGCCATAATGAACAGCAGGGTGTCGAACCTCGATTCTCTCCAGGCGGACGACATCCGCGGCGGCCAGGCCCTTTACGGCGCGCGGGCCGGGCAGCCACGGGCCGCGTTCACCGCCCCGGCGAAGCGCCAGACCGAGACCGGCGGGCCAGGCTACACGTTCCGCGGACATGCCGACATCGGGCAGGTCACGGCGGTCTATCTTTCCAGCTCGCGACTGGGCGCCCGCAGATTCATCAAGGCCTACGGCGTGCAGACATGGCATCGCTTCGTGCCTCTCAAGCCGGGCTCGAACACGATCCGGCTCCAGGTTTACACGGTGGCCGGAAAGCGGGTGAAAGTCGCGCAGCGGATCGTCATGCGCATCGGCAACTAACCCCGCGACGCATTTCATTTTATATTGAAGTCCCTGAAGGGATTGCGCAAATTTGGTGCCACGATGTTGTCGGAGTCGAGACCCGCGGAACAGTCGATCGTCAAGGGGGGCCACCTGGGCCCGATTGAGAGGGAGGCCATCGAGATGTTCATCAATTTCTTCCGGCTCCTCGGCCTGCCCAAGTCCATCGGCGAGATTTACGGCCTGCTTTTCGTCTCCCCGCATCCGCTCACGATGGACGACCTGATGACGCGTCTGGACATCAGCCTCGGCGCGGCGAGCCAGGGATTGAAGACCCTGCGCTCCGTGGGCGCCGTGAAGGCCGTTTACAGCCCCGGCGAGCGGCGCGACCATTTTGTCGCCGACCTGGAACTCAGCCGCTTCGCCGCTTCCTTCATCAAGGAACAGATTTTGCCGAAACTCGAGGTGGCTTCCTCGCGCGTCGAGCGCATGGAGGCCGCGCTGGCTGAGCTGCCCGAAGCGGAGCGCCGTGAGACGCGGGCTCGCATCAATGAACTAAGTCGCTGGCTCAACCGGGGCCGGACGATGCTGCCCGTGGCTCTCAAGCTCCTCGCCTGACCGTTCCTCCTCGAAGCGGTCCGAATTTGTGCCGATCCTCGGCGAACAGTCGAATTTTCTCCGGTCGCAGGCTCCGGCTCCTGACCACGGGCGGCAGCATGCCCGCGCGCCGCAAACGCCGGCCTCCATACGATGAACGCCCGTGAACATGCGGATTTCGGCTACCTGCGCGTGGCGTCGGTCGCGCCCGAGTTGCGCGTCGGCGACCCGGCGTTCAATGCGGCGCGCGTCATCGAGGCCATCGACCGGCTTGCGGGTGACGACTGCGCCGTCGCTCTTTTTCCCGAGATGTGCCTCACGGGCTACACCTGCGGCGACCTGTTCTTTCAACGAACGCTCCAACTCGCCGCGGTGGCTGCGTTGCTCCGGGTTGCGGAAGCGACGCACGACCATGCCATCGCGGCAGTCGTCGGATTGCCATTGGAAATCGACGGGCGGCTTTTCAATTGCGCCGCGCTTGTGGCGGGCGGCGTCGTGTGCGGCATCGTGCCGAAGACTTATCTGCCGAATTCGCAGGAATACTACGAGGAGCGCTGGTTTTCGCGCGCTGGAGCGCTCGGGCGCGAGACCGTTTTGCTGGATGGCGCGCTCGTGCCGGTTGGGGCCGACCTGTTATTCGAGGCGACGGATCGCCCGCATGCCTGCATCGGCCTTGAAATCTGCGAGGACTTGTGGGCCGTTGAACCGTGCAGCGGGCGGCTCACGCTCGCCGGAGCCACCCTCATTCTCAATCCCTCTGCCAGCGACGAGTTGCTGGGCAAGGCCGCCTACCGCCGCGACCTCGTGCGCCAGCAGTCCGCCCGCTGCCTGGCGGCCTACGCCTACGCCGCCGCCGGACCGTGGGAATCGAGCACCGACCTCGTATCCTCCGGGCACGGGATTCTTGCCGAGTGCGGAATCGTCCTGGCCGAGACGCGGGCATTTTCGTTCGAGACGGATGCGGTGACGGCAGACTTCGATCTCGAGCGCGTGACCCACGAACGCCTGCAGAACAGCAGCTTCTCGGCGGCGGGCGAGAGTGGGTTCCGCCGCGTCCGCTTCACGCTCGGCGGCGCCTCCGCGACACGCGAGATCGCGCTGCGCCGTCCCGTGCCGCCGCGTCCATTTGTTCCCGACGATGCCGGCCGGCGCGCGGAAAATTGCCGGGAAATCTTTTCGATTCAATCGACGGGCCTCGCGCGGCGTCTGCTGCATACGGGATCGGCGAAGCTGGTGCTCGGGCTCTCGGGCGGGCTCGATTCCACCCTCGCGGCGCTCGTCGGGGTGCGCGCCCTCGGGAAGCTCGGGCGCGGCCCGGCCGACCTGATCGCCGTGGTCATGCCCGGCCCGGGCAGCACGGACCGCACGCAAGACAACGCCACGGCGCTGACTGCCGCGCTGGGCGTATCGTCCCGCGTGATTCCCATCGGTCCGGCCGTGGATCGGCACCTTGCGGATATCGGGCACCCGGCGGGACTGCACGATCCCACCTACGAAAACGCGCAGGCCCGGGAGCGCACGCAGATTTTGATGGACATCGCGAATCAATGCGGCGGCATCGTCGTCGGCACGGGCGATCTTTCCGAGGCGGCGCTCGGCTGGTGTACCTTCAACGGCGATCACATGTCGATGTATCACGTGAACGCCGGCGTGCCGAAGACGCTCGTGCGGCATCTGGTCGAGTGGTGCGCGGAGGAGGAGTTTGCCGAGCCGATTCGCGGGCTGCTGCTCGATATCGCGGCCACCCCGATCACTCCCGAGCTCCTGCCGCTCGATCCGGACGCGGGTCTCGTGCAGAAGACCGAGGAAACGGTCGGCCCCTACGAACTCCACGATTTCTTCCTGTTCCAGATGGTGCGCTGCGGATTCCGCCCCGCGAAAATCCTCGCGCTCGCCGAGATGGCATTCGACGGCCGCCACCCGCGAGTCGAGTTGCTCCGCTGGCTGCGCGTGTTCGTCGGAAGATTTTTTGCGAATCAATTCAAGCGTTCGGCGATGCCCGACGGCCCGAAGGTCGGCACGGTCGCGCTCTCGCCGCGCGGCGACTGGCGCATGCCCAGCGATGCCAGCGCCGCCGCATGGCTGGCCGAAGTCGATGCGCTGGCGGAGGAGGTGTCCGGCCAATGAAATGCGTGATCACAGGCGCTTCCGGCTTCCTCGGCGGCGCGGTCGGTCGCGCGGCGTCCGACGCGGGATGCGAAGTCGTCGCGATCGGCCGCGCGGCAACTCCGCCGCCGGCCTGGCCCGGCGACTATCGCTCCGTGGATTTTTCCTCGCCCGACACGCTGGCGGCCGTGATGCGCGAAGAGGATCCGGACTGCGTGCTGCACTTTGCCGGCGCCGCCTCGGTCGGCGAGTCGTTCGCGGCGCCGCTCCAGGATTTCGAAGCTTCCGCGAGCTTGTGGTTTCGCGTGCTGGAGGCGATCCGGCGTTCCGGGCGGCGGCCCATGGTCGCGCTCGCATCCAGCGCCGCGGTGTATGGCTCGCCGGTGGAGCTTCCGATATCGGAGGCCGCGGCGTGCCAGCCCGAGTCCCCTTACGGATTTCACAAGCTGCTCTCGGAACAGATGGGCGTCGAGTTTGCCTGCTGCTTCGGTCTGTCCATCGTCTCGTTGCGATTTTTCTCGGTCTTCGGTCCCCGCCAGCGCCGATTGCTCGTGTGGGAGATCTTCGACCAATTGCGGGCCGGGATGCCGGAGTTGCGATTGAAGGGAACGGGCGATGAGCGGCGGGATTTTCTCGCGGAGGACGAAGCGGCGGCTGCCACAATCGGCGTGGTGAAGGCGATGACCGCCGGACGGCTGCCCGGTTTTCGCGCCGTGAACATGGCGTCGGGTGCGAGTGTCGCCGTGCGTGACGTCGCCGAAGCCGTGCGGGACTGCGCGGATGTCCCGGCGAAGATCGTATTCGGACGCGAGATGCTGCGTGGGAATCCCGCGCACTGGCAGGCGGACGTCGCGGAGCTGCGGCGTCTTTTGCCCGGATGGCAACCCCGGCCCTTCGCGAAGTCGCTGGCGGCGTGCGTTGCCGCATGGGATACCGCAGACCGGCCCGGCGCGAGGACCGAACGATTGACGATGGTTTCTGCCAATGAACGTATCTGAACTGATCAACCCTGCGGCCTCCGAAACTGCGGCGCCTGCCGATGGCAATTCCGGGAAGCACGTCGTGCTGGCGCTCGAGAATGTCTCGAAGCGCTTTTGCCGCGACTTGAAGCGATCGCTTTTCTACGGCGTCCAGGACATCGGGCGCGAAGTCGTCGGACTCTCGCAACGCGCCGGTGTCCTGCGCAAAAATGAATTCTGGGCGGTGCAGGATGTGAACTTCGAACTGCGCTCGGGTGACGCGGTGGGCATCGTCGGGATCAACGGCTGCGGAAAGACGACGCTCATGCGCATCGTCGCGGGGCTCATCAAGCCCACCACCGGGCGGGTGACCGTGCGGGGCCGCCTGGCGCCGTTGCTCGCGCTGGGCGCTGGGTTCAATCCCGTGCTGACCGGCCGCGAGAACGTCTTCGCGAACATGTCGGTCCTCGGGCTGACCTACCAGGAGATCAAGGACCGCTTCGACGACGTGGTGGCATTCTCGGAGATCGGCTACGCGATCGATGCGCCGGTGCAAACCTACAGCTCGGGGATGGTGGCGCGGCTGGGTTTTGCCTGCGCCATCAGCACCCAGCCCGACATCCTTCTGCTCGACGAGGTGCTGGCCGTCGGCGACATGAATTTTCGCAGGAAGTGCCTCGAGCGGCTCTTCGAAATGCGCTCCAGCGGCATGTCCCTCGTCATGGTGCATCACTCCCCGAGCATCCTGCTCTCGATTGCGGAAACCGCGTTGTATTTGCGCCGCGGAGAAGTCGTGGACTTCGGGCCCATTGGATCGGTGATTCAGCAATACGAACGTCACCTGATCGAGGATCAAAAGGGCGATCGGGCGGCGATGGTCAACCAGACGGAGGACGGCGATCAGCAAGCCTCCGATGAGGCGGAAATTCTTGGAGTGGACATGCAGTCCGCGACCGGCGGGCCGGTGAAGCCGGGTGAGGATGCGGTGATCGTCGCGCGGTTCCAGGTGAAGCAGCCCATCGAGCAGCTAAACTTTACAGCGATTGTGTATCGCCATCCCTCCCTCGAGGCGATGAAGCTGGATGAGAAACCAAGACAGGTGCTGAAGATGCTTTCCCGCCGGGATGGCGGAAGCCTGTCCAGGGTCCAGCCCGGAGAATACGAAGTGCGCATCGACCTCGCATGCGTCGGTTTGCGGGAGGGTGTCTATCAGGTCCACCTCAAATTCTCCCGCCCCATCCGCGTCACCATCGCGGCGCGCCGAAGCGCACAGTTCCTCGTCTCGTGCGACGATCCATGGAATGCCGGCGAGTATTATCAGCGCAGGACGTGGAGCGTTGTTGCGCATGATGGCGCCCGGCTGCATACCGAAAAAATCCTGAACACCGTCGAAGCCGCCGACGACCTCATGGAGACCGATTAGCATGATGCCCGCGAAGCAAGCCTGCCGCAGCATCGTGCCCGGACGGTGCGTCTCTTTAGCGTGATGATCGAAAGACTTTTTCAGATGGCCTCCACCGCTTTCTCCCGCCGGATCGCGATCGACAAAAACGATGCCTATGATCGCGCCTACTTGTGGGCATGGGAGGAGGGCGGCATGCGCGAGCTGCTCCGCCTCTGCTACAAGACGCCGGACTTTCCCGACAATGCCAGGCGGTTCCATGCGAGCGACGAATTTCGCGCGCTGCTTGCCATGCTCGCGGCGCTGGGCGTCGCCCCCTCTCCATCCAGCAAGGTGCTCGATTTTGGCTGTGGCAACGGCGTGGCGAGTTACGCCTTCGCTCGAGAGGGATTCAACGTCACGGGCATGGATTCCTCAGCCGGGCTGCTTGCCGGCCTCGGCGCGGCAAAGAAGTTGAACGGCCTCGACGGCGTGAAGGTCAACTTTCGCTTTCACTCCGGCGAGAAGCTCGACATCGAGCCCAATTCCTTCGACGTGGTCTATATCCGCGAGGTGCTGCACCATATTCATTCCCTCGTGGAATTCCTTCGGCAAATCCGGACGATTTTGAAGCCGGGCGGGGTGGTTTGCTGCCTGCGGGACGTGGTGATCTGGAACGAGAGCCAGCGCGCGGATTTTTTCGCCAAACACCCGCTGAACTTCATCACGAAGGACGAGAATTGCTACTATCTCGACGAATACCTCCTCGCGTTCGTCAACGCGGAGTTGACCCTGAGAAAAGTGCTGGCGCCGCCCGATTCGGTCATCAACACCTACCCTGCGCCCTTCGTGGAGGGCGTCCGGCACGACGCCGGCGCGGTTCGTGCCCGCAGCGAGGGATATGAGATCTTTTCGTTCTTTGCGATGAAGCCCTTGGAACCTGCACAGGCCGGCGAGCCTGCGCTTGAACAACGAATATGAACACAGACCGCGAGACCGGGCCTTCCAAAGCAAGGCGGAAAAGGCTGCCTGCAAGTTAACGATACTTTGTTCAGAAGAAAGATGGAAAACATCAAACGCATGCTGAAGAGGCGGGCGACGCGACTCCTTCTGAAGTTGGTCGATGCAAATCTGATCGATTTTGAATTCATCGAAGCTCAACTCGATCAAGTGAAGGCTGGCAGGTGTTACAAAGGGGCGAGCGTCGCCGATTCGGCCCGGTTCTATGAATCCGCCAGGGTCGTCAATTTGCAGCAAAATCCAGCGTCTGTTCGTGTTGGCAAAAACACCCATATTCGGGGCGAGCTCACCGTCTTTGCTTACGGTGGGAAAATAGAGATCGGTGAGGGATGTTACATCGGCGAAGGCACCCGGGTCTGGTCAGGGGACAGTATCGTCATGGGCGATTGCGTCGGTGTTGCCCACAATGTGAACATCATCGACTTTGCTCACGAAACGCACTACATAACCCGGGCGGAAGGCGTTAAACGAATATTTGCCACCGGTCATCCCACGGAAAAGGGCGACATCCCAACCGCGCCCATTGTGATCGAAGATTACGCGGCAATCTATGCCAATTCCAGCATCCTAAGGGGCGTGCGCATCGGAAAGGGCTCCATCGTGTCCACGGGAAGTGTGGTGATGAGCGATGCGCCGCCTTTTTCAATCCTCATGGGCAATCCTGCAAGAGTGATGGGAAAGCTTCCCTCTGAATGAACCGGTCGGCCTGCCGACTATTGCGGGCATCGGTATTTTCCACCCAAGGATTGGCAAACAGTCATTAATACCAACGAAGAGTCATGATCTCAACCAACCTGAAAATATTCCTCGCGGAGTTTGCAAAGAACCGGCTCTTTGGGCCGAAGGTCCTCGCCAATCGCGAAAGGAACGCGGCCCTGTTCGACGAGCTGGGCGACCTTATGGTCGGCTGGGCGGCGGATTATCTTGGATCGGAAGAATTCGCGTCTGTCCTGATCAACGGATACAACAGCTTCGTTCTGGATGTGGGCAAGTCGCAGATGGAATACGAAAAACGGGGTGCATACAAAAACAAGACCTACGCGGAAGTTTACCAGAGCGTTTATAACAATGCCGATCACATGCAAAACTACCACTGGGGAGTCTTTACAACGACTTTCGCGTGGGAACACCACTTGAAAATCGCCGGCTTTTTCAAGGACTATTTCCTGCCCGTGCTCCCGGATGAGGGAGGAACCTTGCTGGAACTCGGCTCGGGTTCGGGCGTTTGGGGTCTGCTGCTTTTGCACGGGATGCAGCAATGGACCCTTGATGGCGTGGATATTAGCCAAAAATCTGTCGAGCTTGCGATTGACATGACGCGCAGGATCGGATTCTCGGATCGCACCAACTACATAGTCGGGGACGCGCTGGCGTTCACAGGGGCGGGGCAATACGACGCTGCGATCTCCTGTTTTCTTCTCGAGCATGTCGAGCGGCCGGATTTGCTGTTTTCGAGCCTCGCCGGCAATCTTAACCCCGGCGGATATGCTTTCGTAACGGGGGCGCTAACCGCCGCTGAAATTGACCACATCACGGAATTCAAACGCGAATCGGAAATCATCAAACTGGCGGAAGACGCCGGCTTTCGCGTCGTATCCACCTACTCGGCATCGCCGGGTTCCTATCCGTCCGACTTTCGCTTTTTGCCCCGGTCCATGGCCTTGGTGTTGCAAAAGCGACGGAACGACATCTGGTGACCCCGAATTGTTGGGTGCAATTGATAAATGGCTGGATTGAGTTATAGCGAAATTCTGCGTGAGAATGCCCTGCTTGGGAAGAGCATGGAAGGCACGCCGGCGTACACAATTGCCGTGTTGTCAAATATCGTTGTTGCTCAGCTGAACGCTATTTTCGAGCATCCGCTTCGACGGGCGGGAATCCACGCCAGAGTTTCTTCGGGTGACTACGACAACATCCCGCAGGATTCTCTAAAGTTTCGAGAAGCGGATTTGGTCATCGTATTTTGGGAGGCTTGCAACATTAGACCTTTGCTGCAAGCGAGGGCAAATGTAATGGAGGCTGTCGAGATTCAGGACCTGGTCTCCGCGGTTAAAGCGGAAATTGACTTTGTTCTTAACAATCTCTCAAGGACGTCGCTTGTTTTCTTCAATCAATTCTCGAGCATGGCATTCAATCACCATGTCATTGGAAGGAATAACTTCGATCGAATTTGCGAAGAGCTCAATGCCCACCTGACGGCGAAGGAAGACGCATGCAGCAATCTTTTCCTCGTCGATGTCGAAAAGATCCTTGCGTCGATGTCCGTATCGAAAGCGGTGGATTTCAGATTTTTTTATTCTTCGAAATCCCTGTACTCGATTGAATTCTTTAGAGCTTATGCGGACTATTGCGGCGCGATCATCCAATCGGTGGCGGGGAAAGCCAGGAAGGCGCTTATCTTCGACTGCGATAATACACTCTGGAAGGGGGTGCTCGGAGAAGACGGGTTTGACGGCATCGAAATGTCCGCGAGGTCAAAAGCCGGCGCGATATTCGAAGAAATCCAGCAAATCGCGGTCGAGTTGAGCCGGAAGGGAGTTTTGATCGGGTTGTGCAGCAAGAATAACCTCGATGATGTGAATCATGTCATCGAGAATCACCCCGATGCCTGCCTGCGCGATGCCTCGATTGCAATTAAAAGGATCAATTGGGAAGACAAAGCATCCAATCTTGCGGCGATCGCCCGGGACTTGAATATCGGACTGAACAGCCTGGTGTTTATTGATGATTCGGATTTTGAGATTGAGCGGGTCCGGAGCGGTATGCCGGAGGTGCTGGCCGTCCGGGTTCCTGAAAGTCTGCATGATTATCCTGAACTGCTGAGGAAGACTTCGCGGCTCTTTTATTCCGGTGTCCTCTCGAAGGAGGATGCCGAACGAGGGGCGATGTATCAGCGCGAAATCGAACGCAAGGCGGGAATTTCGGCGTTTCAAAACGTCGAGGAATATCTCGCCTCGCTGCAGTTGGGTGTTTCAATTGCCATTGACGAGATCAGGGACGCGCCGCGCCTTGCCCAACTGACGCAGAAGACAAACCAATTCAATCTCACGACCAAACGATACACCGAAGCGGACATTCGGAACTTCATCGACAGCCGGTCCGACTCAGTAGTCTCCTTTTCCGTGGCTGATAAGTTTGGCGGATATGGACTGGTGGGATTGTGCATCGTTTGTCGCGGGGTGGATGCAGGGAGTGCAACGATCGATACGCTGTTGATGAGTTGCCGGACGATTGGACGTAATATCGAATTGGCCTTCTTCGATTTTCTGATTCCCTTTATGAAAGACGCGGGAATCGAAGCCGTCGAGGCAACCTACATTCAGACGCAAAAAAACAACCAGGTGATCGATTTTTATGAGAGGGTCGGATTTCAGACCATGGAATCCACGCAGACAGTCAGGAATTACCGGTTGGAATTGGACGTCTATCAACCCAGGAATTTACATTACATAAGCATTCGATATGGAAACCAGAATTAAGCGGGTGATGGCCTCGGTCTTCGGAATCGAGGAATCGCAAATTGGAGACGACTCAAGCTCGGAAACGATTGAAGAGTGGGATTCCCTGAGGCAAATGAATCTGATCCTGGCCCTGGAGGAGGAGTTTGGGATCAGATTTAGCGATGAGGAGACGCTGGAAACTCTAAGTCTCCGGCAGTTTATCGATGTGATCGGAAGCAAGACGACGGCCGGATAATCGGAATCGATGGTGACTTCATTCCAGCGGACATGCGGCGGTATTTGCAACCGTTTATCTGTCGCCACGTCCGTCAGCGGCGGACGCGATTCGATCTGTCCGGGAATCCGGAATTCCAGCATTGCCAGTGGCCCGGAATTCCGGCCGACCACTCCTGTTCGATGACGACCAATCGCGGGGTATTCACCAGGCATGAGGCCCTTGGGGGGTGGTATAATCCGGTGCTCGTGGATCCGGAAACCATCGTGGCATTTGCCCACTCGGGCGCATGCCGCCGATTCGTGCGGCGGATGTTTGCGCGGCTCACCCCCGACGCCTATTCGCGGTATATTTCCGAGTTCCGCCGGGAGGGAGAGCGCAAATTCGGCGAATGCTGGCACTACCTGGACATCGTCGATGTCGTTGCGGCGGCAGCCTTGCTTTTGCAGCCCGTGAGCTATCTGGAGATCGGCGTGCGCCGGGGCCGCAGCATGGCCACGGCTGCGGCCGCCGCGCGAAAATGCGCGCTGTTCGGTTTCGACATGTGGATGGCGGATTACGCCGGAATGGAAAACCCGGGACCGGATTTTGTCCGCTCCGAGTTGCGCAGGATCGGCCACTCGGGAACGGCGGAATTTGTCGATGGCGACAGCCATGTGACGCTGCCGAAGTTCTTCGCCGGACAGCCGGAGCGGAAGCTTTCGATGGTGACGGTGGATGGTGACCACAGCGACGAAGGCGCGTTGCAGGATTTGCGCGACGTGCTGCCGCGACTCGATGTGGGCGGCGTGGTCATCTTCGACGACATCAGCCATCCGCAGCATCCGAACCTGCGGGCGATCTGGCGGCAGGCGATCTCCGAGGCCCCGTTCCCGATTCGCACCCACGAGTATGCCAGCCTGGGCTACGGCGTGGCATTCGGCATTCGCGTGGGATGAAGATCGGTTTCCTCGACCGGACGCAGGCGAACTGGACTGCGGGCGCGAGCTACACGCGCAGCATGGTCCATGCGCTCGCGAACGCGTCGATTGCGGATTGCGAGGTGCATGTCCTTGGCGGACGCACAAGTTCGCTTGCGGAATTGCCGGCGGGAGCGAAGGCGATTCGCTTCGACGCCGATGTCGTTTCGCTGACGCACATCCAGGAGGCGGTGGAGGCGCATGGGCTCGACGTGCTGCTCCCGGTCACCGAGGCGCTGCTTCCGCAGACGGCCTGCGCGCTGGTCGGCTGGATACCGGATTTCCAGCATCGCCACCTGCCGGAGTATTTCAGCGACGAGGAACTCTCGCAGCGCGACCGCTACTTCGGATATCTGGTGGACAACTGCGACGCGATGATGTTTTCGAGCGAAGCCGTACTCGCCGATTTCCGGGCATTGTATCCATCATATGCAGGGGCGAGCGGCTGCGCGCATTTTCCGTCGAGTTTCGCCTACGCCCGCGGCATGACGGAAGGCGATCCGCGGTTCGTCTCCGGCAAATACGGTTTGCCGCGGGCGTTTGTCCTCGTTGCGAATCAGTTCTGGAAGCACAAGAACCATCGGCTGGTTGTCGAGGCGGTCGCACTCGCCCGGCGGTTGCGACCCGATGTGCATGTCGTGATGGTCGGAGTCCCGAACGACACGCGCGATCCGCGTAATTCCCACATCTCGGAATTGTTCGGAAGGCTTTCGGTGGAAAAGCTCTTTCAGAATATCAGCGTGCTGGGCGAGGTGCCGCTGCCGGACCTCATCGCGCTGATGCGCTGCGCGATCGAGGTCGTGCAACCCTCGCGATTCGAGGGATGGAACACGACGATCGAGGATTCCCTCGCCCTCGGCAAGCGCGTGGCTTGTTCGGATATAGAGTCCAATCGCGAGCAGGCGCCGGGAGCGTTTTTCTTCCCATGCTACGACGCCGGTCCCCTGGCAGGGCACCTGCAGGAGATTGACTGGTCGTGCGGTGGCTGGTCGGGCGTGGAGGCCGAACGGGCCAGTCTCCAGCTCGAGCGGGAACGGGGGAAGCGCTGGGCCTACAGCCTGATCGAGATCTGTCGCGAAGCGATCGAATGTCGCCGTCGCTCCGCAGGCGTCCGCGCAGGCTGGTCGGGTTATGATCCCGAAGACGAGATCAGGAAGCACCCGCTCCTGCACCTGGATCACCTGCAGACGCAGAACGAATATCTGCGGCGGCGACTGGACGCACTGAGGGAGCAATGGACCGAGCGCGCGCGGCTGGCGCGTGAGAAGGCCGGCGAGGATCGGCTGCGGCTCAAGGAAAAGGTCGCGGAGGCGACGCACCGCGCCGAGTCGCTTGCCGAGGAGCTTTGGCGGGAAAAATCCACGCCCATGCGGGTCAGATTGCGCGACGAAATGCTTCGGCGGCTCGGAAGGGGCGGCCGCGCGAGGTCGCATTGAAGCGCGGGTTTACGCAGCGTTGGACAACACATTTCATTCCGTCACTATCGAATCATGAGCCTGGAAAGCGGACATCTGCAGACCCACGAATACGGCGCGGAGAGCACGCTGCTGCGCCCGTCGAAGCTGCTGCGAATGATGTGGCGCGACATTGTCGGCAGCCGCCAGCTCGCGATCATTCTCGCGGTCCGCGATTTGCGTTCGCAGTATCGGCAGTCGCTGCTCGGGCTGTTCTGGATTCTGGCGCCGCCGATCGTGATCGCCGTCGGCCTCACGGTCGCGCAACAAAATGACCTCGTCAATTTCGGCACGGCGAAGATTCCCAACGGCGCCTACATCCTGATCGGGGTGTCCATCTGGCAGGTTTTCGCCACGGCGGTCAGCGGGCCGCTCCAGGTCGTCGGCAGCTACCGCAGCGTGCTGACCAAGGTGGTCGTGCCGCCCGAGGCGATCATTCTTTCCAGTATGGTGAAACTTGGCATCACCATGGCCTTGCAGATCGTGCTGATCTTCTTCGCCTTCCTCTGGTTTCGTCTCCCGTTTACCCCGACCACGCTGATGGGGATACCGGCCCTGATCGGCGTGGCGGCATTCGGAACGGCGGTCGGACTTTTGGTCATGCCCATCGGACTGCTTTACCGGGATATCGCGCTCGCCATTCCCATCATCGAGAAGGGGTGGCTCGTCGTGACGCCGACCGTGTTCGCGGCGAAGCACCTTCCTCCCGGCGGTGTTTACGCACTGGTCGCGCGGCTGAATCCGATGAGCTATCTGGTCATGACGACCCGGCAATTGGTGGCGGGCGAGTCCTTGACGGTGTTGCCCCAATTTTTTGGCGTGATGGCGCTCATGCTCGTGATGCTGCTCATCGGTCTGGTTCTGGTTCGGGCCGCAATGCCGCTGGTCATCGAACGCTGGAGCGCCTGACGCGACTTTCCGTTTTTTCATGCTGATCGTAAGCAACGGAGCGTTCAAAAGCGGTTCGACCTGGCTTACCCTGGTGGTGCGGCAGATTGGGACGTTCATCGAGGTGCCGGCGGAGTTCAAGAACGAGGCATGGAAGAACAATACGATCGAGCCGTCCCGGATGGGTGACTTCCTGCGCACGGCCGGCATCGCGACGAACGACTACCTCATCAAGTCGCACTACAAGCCCGAGGACGAAGTGCGCCCGCTGCTCCTGGCGACGCCGGGGGTGAAGGTTCTCAACGTCTATCGCGACCCGAAGGATGTCGTGGTGTCGGCTTACTTCCATTTTCGGCGACTTGGGCAGTTCGACGGCACGATCGAGGAGTTTTTCGAGCGGCGCGGCGAGAGCCTCGTCCGCCAGTTGACGCGCTACCATTTGTATTGGGACAATCGGGGCGTCGAGGATGCAATTTTTTTCACGACCTATCAAAAGCTGCACACCTGTTTTGAAGACGAGGTGCTGCGGCTCGGACGGTTTCTCGGGAGAGAATTGACGGTGCGCGACATTCAGACCGCCCGCAGCAACACGCAGTTTTCGAAGCTCAGCGGTCCCGCCGTGCCGGAGGAGAAGCGCTTTTTTCGAAAGGGCGTGATGGGAGACTGGCAGCGCCATCTCAGCCCCGAGCAGGGCGCCTGGATCGACCGGATTGAAGCGGAGGAGGGAATTTATCTCATCCTCGACGAGATTTTATGCTGATGAGTGACACAATGAATTCCTACAGCGCCTGGCTGGATGCCACGCCCCAGACGGACGGGTTTGCGGCAATTTCGTCGCCGCGCGCCTACGCGCACGAGGAGGGCGCATACGACACGCAATATTGCGTGAATCCGCGGGACCTGGAGACAGGTTTCGGCCTCGTTGCCGCGGCGATCGAATGCGGCGGCGTGGATACCGGCCCGGCTCTGGAGATCGGATGCGGAACCGGCCTTGCGTCCGTGGGGCTTGCGGCAACCAGCCGGTATCCCGCGATTCTGCTCACGGATCCGTCGCCCGCATTCCTCGCGATTACCCGGTCAAAAATCGAGGCGCTCGGCGCGGATGCAAAGACGCCGGTTCGCTACGGGGTTTTGCTGGGCGACGAGCTGGATCGATTGCCCGCGGATACCTTCTCGCTGATCGCCCTGCGCTCGACTCTGCATCACATTCTCGACGTTCCCGCCTTCCTGCGCGAATGCGCGCGCGTCCTGTTGCCGGGAGGAGTCCTCGCCGTGCAGGAACCGTGCGCCCAGGGCTATCTGCTCATGGGCGCGCTCGCCGACACGCTGCCCGGCCTTGCGAAGGTCGCCAAAGTATCGCTCGAGCCGGAGGAGGCCAGGCTGTTGAAAGCATTCGCCAGAACGATGGGGCGCTATCACCGGCGCGACCTCGACAAATCCACGTGGGAGGACAAGCACCTTTTCGATCTGGCGGAGCTTGCAAATGTCGCCGCCGATCTGGGGATGAGCAGCCGGTTCTATGTCAACCAGAGCTTCCAGGAGGCGTCGATGGATTCCGGCAGGCACATCGGCAAATACGATTTCTACGAATTCTTCCGCAGCTATCTGCAATATTGCATGTCGTATCCGATGGCGTTGATCGAGAAGCTCGACCAGTTCGCCAGGCCATATTTTGATTACGTCACCGAAGCCTCCGCCGGCGGAAGCTGGCCGCAGGTCACGGCGTGCTGCTTCTTTCGCAAGAATGGCGGCCGCGCTTCCGGCGGAAAAATCGCCGCCCCGGAGATCGAATACCCGGATGAATGCAGGAGCGGCGGCGCCATTTTCCGCCCTTCCTATCGCCGCGAGCAGACATTCATCGACGCCGGGCATGAAGGGATTTTCGACCGCACGAAGGACGTGCCCGGCTGGGCGATGGACGGCGATTCGTTCAAGCAATACGAACTCGCGTATCACTCCGGCGACTTGGTTCTCGAGATCGGCACCTACGGCGGCCGCTCGGCGGTTTGCGAAATCCTCGGCGCCCTGGCGAATCCCGCCCGCGAGGGCCGCACTTTTTTCTACGGCGTGGATATCAGCAGCGAGTCCATCCGGCGCACGTTCGACACGCTTGCCGCATGGAAACTCACGCCGTATGCGCGTCTCTTCCAGGGCAATCTCGAGGAGTTTTTTGCCGCGTATCCGATTTCGCCAACGATGGTCTTTGTCGATGGCGATCATCGTTACGAGGGTGTGAAGGCCGATTGCGAAATGCTCACCCGCATGCTCGACGCCGGGGTGCCGGTGCTCTTCCACGATTTTTTGAATCCCGAAAACGACGACGGCAGCTACGGCGTAAGACAGGCCGCGCTCGAATGGGCGGAGTCCGGTCATGCCCGATTCATCGGCGCATCCGGCTGCAGCGGATTGTTCGTCAAAACCTCGCCGCGGGGAGCGGAAGCCTGACGATGGCGAGTCCGGAGCAACCTGCGCCGCCCGCGGCGATTGCCGATCTGATTTCGGAGCTGAACCACGCTCGCGCGGAGGCGCAGGACGGCCGGATTCGCGTCGAGATGCTCGAGCGGCAGTATCACGAACTCGAATCCATTTGCGGCACGCAGGCCGACGATCTGGCGCGGCTGCGCAAAGTGGAGGCTGCGCACGCTGCGGCGAAGGAGGAGCGGGCGAAAATGACCGAGCGGCTCGGGAGGTTGCAGGCGCTTGTAAACGATTATAAATCCGCCTCCGGCACGCTGCGGCTGGTGCTCTGGCAGGCTCGCCGCCTGCTCTTCCGCGGCAAGTGATTTGCCCCGCCGAATTTTCGGCATTCTGATTTGTGACTTCGCTCGATCTGGAAAGGCTGCCACATTCCGTGCGCGAATCGTCCGGTCCCATTCTCGTTGTGGCCGGCGCCGGCTCGATCTCGCCGGTCTGGCGGGAGCTGGCCTCCGCGGGTGTGCGCGAGGTTTACGTGCTGACCGGTTCCGTTCCGGCGGCGCGCGCCGCGCTGGCGGAGGTCGGCGAGGCCGAAAATCGGCCGGTCGTCGCGCCGCTTTCCCTTGAGGATTTCTTGCGCGAAGTCCCGATTTGTCCGTCCTGGATCTGGTTCGCGGAAAGGCCGCGCGGTGATCGACTGGAGAAGGCGCTGCGCGCGGCGGCGGAGTATGGCGCTATCGGCACGCGGATCGCCGGGCTGGACGGCTCCGCGATGCCCGACGCGACGGATTTCCGCGGATCGGATGGCGGTGAGATCGAGCTCACGCGGGTGAATGGCCGGCGGCCCGCCGGACTCGGGGCGGAACCCTTTGCGCGAACGGCATCGCTGCTGGCAGCAGCTTTCGCGGGTGACGGGACAGACGATGGATTGCGGCGCGCTGTGGAGGAAATCCTGGGCGAAACGCGTCGCGAGGCCGTTCGAGGGCAGGGGGATTTGCGGGCATGGCCCCGTGCGCCCGTTTCAGATTGCCTGCCTTCCGCGATGCCCGATGGCCAGCCCTGGCCGCGCGTGTCCGTCATCACCGCGTCCTTTCAGCAGGGGCGTTACATCGAGGAGAATATCCTCTCCGTCCTGCGTCAGAACTATCCGGACATCGAGCACATCATTTGCGACGGTGGAAGTTCCGACGGAACCGTTGCGATTCTGAAGCGCTACGATGCGCATCTCGCCTCGTGGGTGAGCGAGCCGGACAAGGGGCAGAGCGACGCGTTGAACAAGGGATTCCGCCAGGCCACCGGCGAGATCGTCACCTGGTTGAACAGCGACGACATGCTTGCTCCCGGCGCGCTCGCCGCCGCGGTCGTTGCCCTGGTCACCAGCGGCGCGGACATGGTCGCGGGCGTCGCGGAGGTCCGGCAGGACGGCCGCGTCGAAAGCCGGCATCTCACGAGCTGCCGCGATGGCCTACTGCCCCTGGAGGATTTGCTCAACCTCGATGATTGCTGGCTGCGCGGGCAGTTTTTCTATCAGCCCGAGGTGCTCTTCACCCGCGGGATTTGGGAGCGCGCGGGCAGCCGCGTGCGGGAGGATTTGCACTTCAGCATGGATTACGAGCTGTGGCTGCGCATGGCATTGGCCGGAGCGCGTCTTGTGGTGATCGGCGCGCCCATCGCGCTCTTCCGGAAGCACGATGAGCAAAAAACCTTCCTCACGCAGAACTACGAGCCGGAGCTGCGCGGGCTGCGCGATGCCTTCGCCTCCGGGAATGGCCTGGCAGTGCCGCAGCCATCGCCCGTCGAGGAGACGAGGCGGCTGAAGATCGTTTTTTTCAACGACAACGGCTTTCGCTTCGGCGCGGGAATCGGCCACCGCCGACTGGTCGAAGCACTGCAACTCGGCGGGCATGTCGTTACCTGTCTCTGCGCGAAGGACGTCCTGCGTCCGGCCGATCCGTTGTCGCCCATCCAGCTTGCGGACGTTCTCCTGGCGGGCGACCCCGACGTGGTGTTCTTCGGCAATCTCCACGGAGCGAACCTCGGCGAGGAAGTCGTGTCGCTCGTTTCCGAGCGATGTCCCGCGATTTTCTTCATGCACGACTACTGGCTCATCACGGGCCGGTGCGCCTACATGCAGGGCTGCGAAAAGTTTCTGGCCGGCTGCGACGCGGCCTGCCCAACGCCCACGGAATACCCGGCGCTCGCCCCGGAGAAAATTCACGCCGCCTGGGCGGCGAAGAGGCTGCTTCATTTCGGCGGGACCCCGGTGCGCATCGCCACGAACAGCCGCGCGGTCGCGGATGTCGCGGATGCGTATCTCGCCCGGCAGGGCGCCGCTCAGCGCGCCGCCGTGGTGAATCTCCCGCTGCCGCTCGGTTCGCTCCAGCCATTGGATCGCCTCACCTGCCGCCGAATGCTTGGCATCCCGGGAGACGCGTTCCTCGTGCTGTTCTCCGCCGGCCGCCTCGACGATCCGCGCAAGGGCGTGGACTTGCTGCTCGAGGCCATCGAGCTCGCGGGCATCCCGAATCTGCTGCTCGGCTGCCTCGGTCGCGAGGAGAGTGCGGCGCAATTCCCGCGCGAGAATCTGCGTTGCTTCGGCTACGTGAACGACCCGGAATCGCTCGCGCGCATCTACTCCGCCTCCGACGTGTATGTCGGGCCGAGTCGCGACGAGACGTTTGGCCAGGTCTTCACCGAGGCCGCGGCCTGCGGCACGCCATCGATCGGCTTTCGCACCGGCGGAGTTTCCGAAGCCGTCCTCGATGGGTGGACCGGCATCGTGGCGGATGAAATTTCCGCGCAACGCCTCGCCGGAGCGATCCTGGAGATCTGGTCCAATGCCGCGACGGCGGCTTCCTTCTCCGGCCTCGCGCCGGTGATCGCAAGGAACCGCTTCGCTCCGGAGAAAACGCTCAACCAATTGCACCGCCTACTTGGCGACGCCCTCGCCGGGCGTGGCCGCAGGCTCGGACGCAAGATCGTGCTGCCGGTCGCGAAGCCCGCCGAGCCGGCCGTTGCGCGCGTCCATCAGGGTTTCGTGCGCTGGGGATCCGGCTTCGACCGGTTCGAGCCCGCCACCCGCCGCGGCAGGGCGATGAAGTGCTCCTGGGTTTACGGCCCGAAAGCGGAATTCGATCTCACCGTCGAACGCGGCGGCCGTTACCATTTGTTGATACTCTACACCTGCCCGCTCAAGCAGCAGGCCTTGTCCGTTCGCAATGGCGCCCGTTTTCTGGGCGAGTTCGAGCTGAACTTTTCCCCGAACGACCTCCGCACCGTGGAGATTCCCATCTTCGGCTCGGTCGGCACGCAGCGCATCACGCTCTATCCCCGGCAGCGAGCCCACCATCAGGCCGCCGCCCCTGAGCGCGCGGCGTTTCGCCTGTTCGGGATGGCATTGGTTCCCCGCGCCGAATGAGCGCCGCGATGAAGCCCGCAATCCTCTGCGTGCACCAGGTGGGCAAGGTCGGCTCGACCAGCGTCCTCGAGACCCTGCGGCGCCATTTGCCACGGGAGAGGATTTTCCAGACGCACGTGCTCAGCGAGCGGGCCGTGCTGGCGTCGATTCGCGAATGGATTGGCCGCTCGCAGGCCAGGCCCGGATTCCAGCCGCAATGGAATCTCCTTGCGAGCATCGAGCTGAGCGGACGTCTGGCAAAGGGCATCGCGGCGGCCGATTGGTATCTTCTCTCGCTGGTCCGCGAGCCCGTCGGGCGCAACGTCTCGGCGTTCTTCGACAACCTCCGCCGGGGCTGGGTGCATCATCTTCCGCAGGATTCGCGCGACCTGTGCCTCGAACTCCTGCGCAGGAGACCCGTGCGCGCGACGCCGGATGGGATCCATCGCGTGGCTCGCGAGCTCGTGGCGCTCTTCCAACGGACCTACCCGCGGGAGTTTATCGACGGATGGTTCGATGAGGAAATGAAGCAGGTATTCGGCATCGATGTGTTCGCCCGTCCGTTCGCGAGAGAGCGGGGATACGAGATCCATCGAAACGGAAGCGTCCATCTCCTGCTGCTCCGCCTTGAAGATTTGGCCGCCGCCTTCGCTCCGGGAGTGCGTGAATGGCTGGCGGGCTCGCCCTGGGCGGCGGCATTCGCGCCCTCCGCGGAACTCGAACTCCGGCGCGCGAACGACTCGGATAACAAGCCCTACGCAATGCTCTACGAAGAATTTCTCAACTTGCTCACGCTCGACGCCAATTTGCTGGAGTCCGAATACGCTTCGCGAACGGCGCGCCATTTCTATTCCGACGACGAGCTGGCGCGCTTCGCCGCGAAGTGGCTGAAGTCCGCACCCGCGCCGGAAAGGGCGTTGTCCTTCTCGTGATCGCATCGCGCCTCACGGTGCTGCCGCTCATCCGCAGCGGGAGCGAGCTGCTCGACCTGCTCGCCCGCATGGCCTGGGCCATCGGAACCGCCTCGTTCCGCGAATGCGTTGTTTTTATTTCTGATGCGTCGCTCGCCGATGTCGAGTGGAGCGTGCCGGAGCTGATGGATCCCGCCATCGCCGGGAACTTTCCGGCGTTGCGGCCGCGGGTGCGGTTCGTCGCAGCGCCTTCGGCGGAGGCAGTGATCGAGCATCTGGCCGGGAGCGATTTCGTGGTGCTTGCGGAAGATCCGCCGCAATGGGATTTGCTCTCCGAAGGCGAATGGATCGAAGCGCTGAACCGGAAAAAAATTCTCCGCTGCGATCCGATTCGCTCCCGGCAGGAATTCGGAAACTGGGTCGAGTTGAATTTCCAGTTGCGCGCGGATCGCTACGCGGAGATCGAGCAATGCCGGAGCCGGTTCGCGCGGCTGGTGGAGGAGTGCGGCGGCGCGGGGACGGCCTGCTGCCTGGCGACGGGTCCGTCGCTCGCGGCGTTCAAGGAAACGAATTTCGACGGTGCGATTTCCATTATCTGCAACAGCGCGATTCTCGACGAGGAACTCATGGCCTGGGTGCGTCCGAGGCTTCTCGTTTTCGCCGATCCGATATTCCATTTCGGCCCGTCGAAATACGCGGCGGAATTCCGCCGGAAACTGCGCGACTCCTGCGCGCGGCACGATTACACGATCATCGTCCCGATGCGGTATTACGGTTTGCTGACCGACGCGATGCCCGAGCTGCGCGGGCGCACGATCGGCATCCCGTCCGACAAGCCCAACGGCTTCAATCTCGACCTCTCCAATGAATTTCGCGTTTTCACCACGGCGAATATTCTCACCTACCTCATGCTTCCGCTGGCCTCCACATTTGCGCGGAGGATTTGCCTGCTCGGTTGCGACGGGCGTCCGCTGGACGAGGACGGCTATTTCTGGCGTCACAACCAGCGCACCCAGATCAATGATCAAATGGAGAACATCCGCCGTGTGCATCCGGGATTTTTCGCGATCGATTACAACGACTACTATCTCGACCATTGCCGGCAGCTCGAGGAGCTGATCGGCGAGGGCGAGAAGATGGGTCGGGAATATGGCACGGTCACGCCGTCCCACATCCCCGCCCTGCAAAGCCGTCCGGCGAATCTCCCCCGGATGCTCGTGATCGACTTCACCGAGATCGGCGCCCGCAATGCGACCGGGCAGTTGAAGTCGGCGCTGTTCAGGAACTGGCCGGCGGAGAGCATCCTTCAGGTGCGGCCATTGAGCACGCGGGACGGCTCGTTTTTCCGCCTGCACAGTCCGGCGGAGCATCCCGCGTTCAAGGAGGCGAAACTCACCCGCGAGGACGTGCTCCGCGAGTGCGGGGATTTCGATCCACAGGTGATCTATTTTCGCCCGACCGAGAGCCCGCCGGAATTTGTCGAACTCGGATGGGAACTCGTCCAGCGGCTCGGCGTGCCCGTGATCACCCACATCATGGATGATTGGCCGGAACGTCTGCGGCTGGAGAATCCCGCGCTCCATGCCCGTGTCGATCCCACGCTGCGCGAGCTTTTGCGGCGATCCGACGCGCGGCTGAGCATTTCCGATGCGATGAGCGCGGCTTATCGCGAACGTTACGGATTCGATTTCACACCCGTCGCAAACGGCATCGATCCCGCCGATTGGCCGCCCGTTGACCGTTATCGCGAGCGGGGCGAACCCCTTGTCATCCGGTATTGCGGAGGGCTCACCGAGGACATGTCGCTGGCGGCCGTGGAAATGCTCGCCCGGGCCGTGGGCGAGCTGGGCGCGGAGCTGCCGATTCGCTTCGAGATCTACGCCCTGCCCGCGGCGCTGAAGATCGCGCAGGCGCGCTTCCGCGAGTTCCGCGGCGTCGAGGTGCTGCCGTCTGTCGAGCAGGCGGATTATCCGGGGCTGCTCTCGTCCGCAGGCGCCGTGTTGATCGCCTACAATTTCGACGACCGCACCCGCGCCTACACGCAGTTTTCGATGGCGAATAAATTGCCCGAGTGTCTCGCTTCGGGTGCGCCTTTGATTGTCATCGGGCCGGACACCATCGCGACCGTTCGACGAGCCCGTGAGCTGGGTGCCGCGGTTGTTGTCGCCCAGCCGGATCCGGACGCCCTCGACGACGCACTCCGACGGCTCGCGCAGGAGCCGGCGATCTTTCGGGAACGGGCGCTGGCCGCGCGCAAGAGGGCGCTCGCGGAACTCGATGTGGAGGGTTCGCGCCGAATTTTCCAGGACTCCGTCTTTCGGCTGGATCGCGTCCGCCGGGACAAATCCGAAGGGCGAACGCTGCTCGGTCCCTATACGCGGCTGCATCGCCGACGCATCGACGATTGCGACGTTGCCGCGCGATTTTTCCGCGACGCGGCGTCGGCGACGGTCGCCGTCGCAGTCGGCGACGTGGCGCGGCGCCGGCTCGATCGATTTTTGAGCCGGGAATGGAACGTGATTTCCTGCCCGGCGCCCGCCGCCGCGCAACGGAATGTTTCCACCCTCGCGCAGCGGTTTGGGAAGAATGCCGTCGCCGTCGTTTTGTGCAATGCCGCCGACCTTTGCCGCGTGGATCCGCTGCCCCATCCGATTCGCACCGCGGCGACGCTTGTCTTTTGCGAAGGCGATGGCGACGGGTCGGCGGCGCTGGCCGGCTGCATGAAGATCGATCCCGGCATTCGAGCCGTGTGGAGTGAGCGGTATGCGCCACTGGGCTCGAGTCCGCTTCCGGATTATCGCCTGTTGCGGGAAATCGCCGATCCCGCGGCGATCCCCCGCGGACGCCCCGGCACGCTGTTGCTGCTCGATCCGTCGGTGATCAAGGTCCCGCGCGGCGCGGGCGACGCAGTGGTCCACCTGCGGAAAGCGTATGTTGCCGCCCTCAATGTTCACCCGGCGGAGGTTGCGAACGTCGGAGCGGGACAGGGCGGAGTCGCGAATCGAATTCAACAATGGCTGCGCGCCTGGGGGACGGCCCTCATGCGGTTGAACGTGCGGCATCAGGTCTCAGGATTTTTTCGCGATCGTGTCGCGGAATTTCGGGAAATATTCTCCCCGTCGCGGCGGGGACGATTGATTGTCTGGAAATGATGCCGCCGCCGAAACACATGCCATGATTTACGCGCTCTCATTGATCGCACTCGTCTCGAGCGCCGCGACGATTGCGCTGGCGGTCAGGCTCGCGAAGCTGCGCAGGAGCACCGAGCGTTCGCTTCGGGAACTCGAGAAGATGTGGAGCGGGAAGCTTCAGCAAATCGAGCCGTCCCTTGCCGGCAAAGCGAACGCCGACGAGGTGCGCAATCTCGCGGCGATGGTGGACGGAGTTGCTGCGGTCGGTCTCCGCCTCGACCTCAGGCTTTCCGCGCTGGAAGCCGGCAAACGCGCGGAGGAATCCCGCGATTCGTAACAGCCTTGCATTCCCAGACGATCTTATGCCCGCCGTAATTTGTTCCGTCCTCCTCAGCGCGATTTTGACGGTCGCGCTGCTGCTTGCCACCCGCCGCCGGCTGGCCCGGCAATTCGACGACATCGAGCGCCGCCTGTTGCAGGCCGAGCGGACGATCCTTTCCATCAAGCTCGGTCTGGAGCGCGACACGACGATGCCGCAACTGCAGCGATTGCACCGCGGGCTGATTCGCATCCAGGAGAATCTGGCGCGGCGCCATGGCGGGCTCGCGCCGTTCGCCGCGGGGATGAATTCGCGCTTCGCAGGGGAATTCCAGCTCGCGAGCCTGCGGGAATGGGCCGGTGCGCTGGGCGTGGCGCTCGGGCGCGGGGAGATCGAGGCATTGACGCGCGCCATCGCGCGGGCCGAGGCGGACGGCATTGGCCCCATCCGGCTGGAAACGCCCGACCTGTTCGCCGGAGTCATCGCGCTGCTGCGGTGGAGGGGCGCGCCGGTTCACGTTTTTGCAGCGGGGGATATTTCGAAAGATTTCGCAGCACTGGTGCGAGCGCTGGCGCCCATTTGGTTCGAGCGGGTCGAGGTCGAGTCCATCGGTCGGGCCGCGCGGGTGGATGCGCTGATTGTCGATGCCGCGGGGCTGCCCGCCGCCGACGCTTTTCATCTCGTGAAGGACGGCGGCACGCTTGTGGTCCTGGGCTTGTCCGCCGGCGACAGGGGCATCGGGAGTTTTGCGGAATTCGACTCCGTCGGTGCCGAAGGGAAAATCGCTGTCTATCGGAAGCGCATGTCGAAGGAGGTCATCCCGGCGTGAATTGCGACAAAACCATGCCGGATCCCCCGCCTGCCGCCGAAGCCTCGGACGTCGAGCTGTCGATCATCATCCCGTGTCTGAACGAGTCGGATACGGTGGGCATTTGCGTGAAAAAGGCGGTGACCTGGCTGCGCGACAACGGCGTGAAGGGCGAGGTGATTCTCGCCGACAATGGCAGCACGGACGGATCCATCGAACTCGCCGAGGGCGAAGGCGCGCGCGTCGAGCGGGTCGAGGCCAGGGGCTATGGCAACGCCTTGATGGGCGGCATCGAGTCGGCTCGGGGAAATTTGATCATCATGGGCGACGCGGATGACAGCTACGACTTCGGCGACCTTTCGGGATTCGTGCGGGAACTGCGCGCCGGAGCGGAGCTCGTGCAGGGCTGCCGCCTGCGCGCGGGCGGCGGCAGAGTGCTGCCGGGCGCGATGCCGTTCCTGCACTACTGGTGGGGCAATCCGATGTTCTCGAAGATGGCGCGCGTATGGTTTGATGCGCCGATTCACGATGTCTATTGCGGCCTGCGCGGCTTCACGAAAGATCTCTACCGCCGGCTGGATCTGCGCTGCACGGGCATGGAATTCGCCACGGAAATGGTGATCAAGGCGAGCCTGCGGAAGGTCAGGTTTGCGGAGGTGCCGATCACCCTGCATCCCGACGGCCGCAAAAGCAGGACGCCGCATTTGCGAACCTTCCGCGACGGCTGGCGCACGCTGCGATTCTTCCTCCTTTTCAGTCCGCGCTGGTTGTTCCTTTTGCCGGGAGCTGCGCTGATTCTGCTCGGGTTTGCGGGATACGCCCTGGCCCTTCCCGGCGCGCGGATCGGCCCCGCCACCTTCGACGCGCACACGCTCCTGTTTGCCAGTCTGAGCATGCTCTGCGGCTATCAGGCGGTGTGGTTTGCCATCTTCACGAAAGTTTTCGCGATCACCGAAGGCATCCTGCCCGAGGACGCGCGCATCGGGCAATTGCGGAACATCCTGCCGCTCGAGCGCGGCCTCGTCGCGGGCGCCCTGCTGATGGTCACCGGATTTGCACTGCTTGGCTGGGCCGTCGTCCTGTGGATTCTGTCCGACTTCGGGGCGCTGAGCTATGCCTTCACGATGCGCATTGTGATTCCCGGCTCGACGCTCACCGCGCTCGGGGTGCAGACGCTCTTCGGCAGCTTCTTTCTCGACGTGCTGGGGCTTCGCCGAAGATGACGCCGGAAAAGGTCAACTTCGACGCCTACGCCGCGAACTACGACGAAGCGCTGGAAAGCGCGTTGAGCGTCACGGGCGAAGACAAGAATTACTTCGCGCGCCGTCGTGCGGTCATCACGGCGCGCGTCCTGGCCGGGCTGGGCTGCGCACCCGCCCGCATGCTCGACTTCGGCTGCGGCACGGGCTCGGCCACGCCGTTTCTATTCGAGCACCTCCCCCTTGCCGAATTGGTCGGCACCGATCCGTCGCTCGCCTCTCTGGAGGTGGCCGCCGCGCAATGGAATGAATTCGCCGCCCGCTTCGTTCCGATCGAGAAAGTGCCCGGGCTGCCGGGCTTCGACCTCGCCTATTGCAATGGCGTCTTTCATCACATCGCGCCGGCGGAGCGCGCCGCATCCGTCGCTCTCGTGCGGGATGCTCTGGGCCCCGGCGGCCGCTTCGCATTTTGGGAGAACAACCCGTGGAATCCCGGCACGCGCTGGGTGATGAGCCGCTGCGAGTTCGACCGTGATGCGGTGCCGATCCCGCCCCCGGCAGCCGCGCGTCTGCTTTGCGACAGCGGCCTCGAGGTGGAGCGAACGTCATTTCACTTCTACTTTCCGGCGGCGTTGCGCAGCCTGCGGCCCATCGAGGCGGCGCTAGGTTGGGTTCCCCTCGGCGGTCAGTATTTGATCCTCGCGCGTCGGCGGTGAGGGGGCCGCGTCCTTTTGCCGGGGAATCGAAGGGAAGAGTTTGTTGCGCAGCAGCAGCAGGGGCTGCTCGACGAGCAGCGTGAGCAGGATGCCCAGCAGCAGGCTTCCAAAAATGAAAAACCAGAATGCGTCCTCGGGGCCAAGCTGGACGGGCCGGCGAATGCCCATCGCCTTTTGGAGATAGGTGGGGCCCCAGACCTTCCACGGCATGTGCCAGAGATAGATCGCGTAGGACGACACGCCGGCCATGGCGACGAAGAGCAGGGGCCAGCGAATGAGCGGCTGGCGCACGTCCGGCAGCGAGAGCGTCACCGCCACGATCATGCCCGCGCCGAGATACAGCGCCGTCAATCCCAGCGAACTCTGCCACCAGGTGCGCCACGGTTCGAGAAAGACAAACGGATGGGCGAAGAGTAGCAGGCCCATCACTGCCAGCGGCCAGCGCCAGCGCGTGACATGCGCGAGAAATGCCTCGCGATGAAAGCACCAGAGATACGAAATCAGGACGCCCATCAGCAGCGAGTCGATGCGCAGATGGGTGGGAAACAAATGCGTGTAGTGGTCGTAAGGCGTCCACAGGCTGTGCATGACGCGGACTGCGGTGAGCAGCGCCATTCCGCCCAGGCAAATCCACGGCACCGCATGCAGGCCGCGCCGTCCTCGCAGCGGAAAGGCGAGAAGCGCCGTGAGTCCAATCCCGACCAGCAGATAGAAGTGCTCCTCCACCGCGAGGCTCCAGGTATGCGCCCAGAGGCCCGGGGTGTAATTTTGATAGAACAGCAACTCGGCCATCAGTTTCGGCGTCTCCGGCTTGCGCTGGCCGGGATGGAACGTCAGCACGAGCACCGTCGCGAGAATGAACAGCCAGAACATCGGATAGATTTTCCATCCGCGCCGCATGAAGAAACGCCCGAGCCTCACCGTATTGCTGCGCTGGTATTCCTTGAAAAGCAGCATCGAGACGAGGAAGCCGCTCAGTACGAAAAACAAATCCACCCCGCACCAGCCGCCGCCGTTGAGCGAGTCGAGCAGCGATTTTTCCCAGCCATCCGGCATCGGGGGCAGCGTCGCGTGGCGGAACAGGACGAGAATCACCGCGATTCCGCGCAGCACATCCAGGTAGAGATTCCGTGAAAGCATCCAGATCCGAAAGTCAGAACGCTATGCGCGAGTGGGCGCCGCGTCGAACGATTTCCCGCCGATGATGCCGGTCCTGCTCGCCACGGCGGTGCTGCTGCCATTGCTGCTCGCGCTCGGGAGGACCGGCCTGCGCTGGCCGGATGCCGTGCCCGCCGCGCTGGCCTGGGCCTGGGCGCTCCTCGTGCTGGTGGCGAACGTCCTTTCGCCGGCCGGCGAACTCCGCAACCACATCGCATATGCCGCGCTCCTCGTCGCATTCAGCATCGGCGCGGCTTTTTGCATCGGCTGGCTTTCGCGCCGGCGCAGGGTCGAGGACGTCGAAGGATTGCTGCGGGTTCCGCCGGCGGAAGAGGCGCATTCTCCCTGGGCGCGCGCGCTTTTCGCGGCGTCGGTGACCTTTCTTTGCCTGGGCTTCGCGTGGAACCTGCTGGTGGCGCTCACGATCGAGCCGGTGAATCCCGACACGCTCATGTATCGGCTGCCGCGCGTGTGGTGGTATCTGGGCCAGGGCAATCTGCGGCACTTCGCCGAAAGCGTCGATCCGCGCGTCGTCTTTTATCCGTTCAATGTATCGCTGGTCTGCCTGCCCTTCGCGCTGTTCGGCGTGGCGCCGGTCGTTTTCAACCTGCCTTCCGTCACGGCGTGGACCGTTGTCGCGATCACGACCTTCCAGATGGTGCGGTGGATGGGCTGCGGGCGGCACCTCGCGGCATTTGTCGCATTTCTTATCGCCTTCGCGCCGATCGTTTTTGTCGAGGCGACCTCGACGAACGACGAAATCATCGCCGGCGCGGGAGTCCTCACGGGAATTTATTTCGGCCTGCGCTATCTTCGCGAGGGATCACGCCTCGATCTCTCGACCGCCGCTCTGGCGCTCGGCTGCGGACTCGGATCGAAGCTGCATTTCTATTTTTTCTGGCCGGTGCTGCCGCTGCTCGGCGTCTGGCTCCTGATCGCGGCGGCGCGGCATCCGGCGGTCCGCAGCTATGCGTTGAATCCTGCGCGATTGCGCGATCTGGCGGTGGCCCTGGTGGTGATCGTCGCATTGTCGACGCCCTTCCTGATTTACAACCGCCTCTCGAGCCCGAAGTTCGCCTACAGCGGCGACGAGGCGCGGAACTCGCCATTTTCAATCCGAGTGGCGGAGCAGACGCTGTCGTTGCTGACGGCTCAACTTTTTCTCAGCGCGATCCCGACCTTCGAGGATTCGCCGAAAGCGGCGGTGCGTCAGCGGCCCATCGACGAATGGAATGCTTGGTGGAACGCGCAGGTCTTCCGGAGTGTCGACCAGTCGCCGGCCTTTACCTACGTCACCTATCGCTTCCGGGGAGTGACGAACCCGATGGCGGGTTTGCATTTCGAAAACACGGAATGGGCGGGGCTGCTGCCATGGCTCTTCGTGGCATGCGGCGTCGTGCTCGCGGCGGCGCGGGCGCCACGGGATTGGTTCGCGGCAGCTCTTGCCATCACGCTTCTCGTCTGGTGGGTGACCTACGGCGCGACGATGAAATACTTCGATACGGTCGGCGTGTATTTCGCCTATCCGGTAATCATATGCGGCTCGTTCATCGCCGCCGGTCTGCGTCCGGGCAGGTCTCGCGCGGGGACGTGGAGTATTTGGGCGCTGGCGGGCGTGGTGGCGGTCGGGCATCTGGCGCTTTGCCGGAACATTCTTCTGTTCGGTTACGACCGCTCGCTTTCGAAGGTCGTCCGGGCCATCGTGGCGGGCAAACCCATCGACTCGTCGTCGCCGCGCCTTGGCCTCGGGAAGGCGCTGGCTGGATTGGAGCGGGTCACTCTGGTCGCTGCGCACTGGGCCGTTCCCTACTACGAGATCATGAAAGCCGCGCCATTGGTCGCTTATCATTTGAAGAGCAACTCGATATCCGCGATCGGTCCCGTGGTGACCGCCATTGAGGCGAACCCTGCTTTCGATGGCTTTCTGCCCGTGAAAGTCGCGGTTCCGCCCGGTCGCGGGCTCGTCTATCTCGATACCATCCTTTGCTCTTACGGTCCGGAATTGGTTTTCGGCGATGCGCCCTCCTTCGGCATGCGAATGCCCCGGGCGCGGTCGCGCTATCTTGTTTTCAAGGCGTCCGTCGACGAAACCAACCCGGCGGCGCGCACGCTCCGCATTTCTCCCCTGGTGCTTGGCGCGGCGGGACTCGAAGGCGCGGTTTGTTTCCGCTACGCGGTGATCGAGCCGGGCAAGGCGGATGCGACGGCGGACTGGTCGTCCTCGGCTGGGAGGGAATTCCCGATTGCCGGTACGCCGGCGGAAAAGCTGCAACTTCGCATCGAGGTGGCGGATGCGAACGGGAGGCAGATGGGCGCCGGGGCATTCACGCCCTTTGCACCGCCCGGGCTTAAGGAATACCATGCCGTCGAGCCGTGAAGAGCCGAAAAGTCTCTGCCAGCCCAAATCGTGCCACGGGAAGCCTTTGATCGGACCGCTCATCCGTGTCATGCATGAGGAGGCCCGCCTTTGAATTCCGAGAACCATTCCGTGCGAACCCGAGACTTCCTTCCGAAATACACGCGTCTCATCTCCCTCGCGGAGCGGCTGATCGCGTTTCCGCCGCGCCGCGGCGTGATGGGCCCGGCGATCGCGGCCCTGGGCGGCAAGAGAACCGTCAAGGTGACGTTCCTGCCCGTGATCCCCGATGCCGCCGTGCTGGCGGACCTCGTTTACCGTGCGAGCTGGTATCTCAGTCCGGTGTTCGACAAGGTCAAAAAAGTGGTCTTCCCGGTTGCGCCGGGAGTCGGCGCGCAGGACGGATCGCCCGCCTACATGGACGAAGAAGTCGCCCGCTGCCGGGGGCAAATCCGCGACCTGCTCGAGTTTCGCGAGAGCGTGACCCTCGATGATATCCGCAGCCTGGTGGCGGACGCGGACATCGTGCTCGTGTGGGATTCGAAGCTGTGGGATCCGCCGGCGCGCCTGTCGTCCTACGGCGTTTTTCGGCGGGGCCGGCGCACATTCTTCAACGTGGATCGTCAGACGTATTCCCGCGAAGCCTCGACCTGGCTCGACGTGCCCCGGCTGCTCGGCTCGTCCCGCTCGTCGGTGGTCGCCGAATGCCGGGAGAAATTCGCGGAGATGGCCGCGGCGCTCGGCGGCGGCCAGCGCGCCTATGTTTTTGGCACCGGCCCGTGTCTCGAGGAGATCGCGGAGATGGAGCTGCTTCAGGGCGTGCGCGTCGTCTCGAACAGCCTCGTGCGGAACGAGCGGCTGATGGAGAAAATCCGGCCATCCATCGTGTGTTGCGGCGATCCGGTCTTCCACGCCGGCTGCTCCGGCTATGCGGCCGAGTTTCGACGCAACCTCGCCGATGCGATGCAGCGCCACCCGCTCTACGCGGTCGTGCCGATCACGCATTACCCCTACTATCGAGCGCATTTCCCGGCCAGCCTGATGAAGCGCATTTTCGGAGTGCCCATCAATAAGCTCGGCCATTTCAACTTCGACCTCCTGTCGGATTATGAGGTCAATCAAACGGGCAATATCCTCACGATGCTCATGCTGCCAGTGGCCTCCACCCTGGCTCGCGAGGTTTGCATCGGGGGCTGCGATGGACGCTCCGACAAGGCCCAGGCATATTTCTGGAGCCACCACGCGCCATCGCAGATCGTCGATAAAATGGACGCCGCGAAGGAGTCCCATCCCGGATTTTTCCGAATCAGCTACACGGATTATTACGACCAGCACTGCGAGACCCTCGAGTTGCTCATGCAGGAGGGTGAACAGGCCGGCCACATTTTTCGCAACATCACCACTTCCCACGTTCCCGGGCTCGCGCGGCGCGATTTTTCGGATTCCGGTTCGAGGCCCGCGGACGAGCGCCCGGTCGTTTACACATTCTGCGCGCCTATCCATGGCAAAATTCCCGAGCATGAGGCCGCGCTCGTCGATCTGTGGAGGGAAAGCTGGACTGCGAACGGCTGGGAAGCCGTTGTGCTCGACGAATCGTCTGTGGCTGTCGATGAGGAAGTCGCCCGCATGCTTCTCGCCTATCGCGCCCTGCCCAGCATCAATCGCAAAAAGCTCGACTACTATTGCTACGTGCGCTGGCTCGCGGTCGCCCAGGCGGGCGGCGGATTCATGTGCGATTACGACGTGGTGAACTACGGCTTCCGTCCGCGTCCGGTGGGAAAGATGGCGCTTTACGAGCGCAGCGTGCCCTGCCTCGTCAGCGGGACGGCGGCGGAGTATGAGCGCGTGGCCCGATTTTTTGCGGCCTACTCCGTCGCATCCGACGACCGCCTGCAGGGCAAGCCGCACGTTTCCGACATGATGATCCTCACGAAGAATACCTGGATGTTCGAGCAGTCGCAGGGGTGCGCCGAGTATGGACGTCCGGGGTGGGAGGCGGCGGGGGCCGTGCATTTCAGCAACCTCAGCATGAAGTCGCGCTCACACGTTCCCCGTCACGAGCACATTCCCAAACTGCGTCCCTTTCCGACGGCCGCAGCGGCCGCGTGATTCTTTCTGTGCCGCCGAAAATTTCGGTCATCACTCCGACCCGCAATCAGGCGGAGTTCATCGAGGAGACGCTGCTCAGCATCGAGGCGCAGGCGTATCCGAATCTCGAACACATCGTCGTCGATGCCCTCTCCACCGACGCGACGCCGGACATTCTCGCCCGCTACGCACAGCGCCTGCCCATGCGCATCCTGCGCGAGGCGGATCGCGGCCAGAGCGACGGCATCAACAAGGGCGTGCGCCTGGCCACCGGCGAGATCGCCTGCTGGCTGAACTCCGACGATCGGTTTCGCCCCGGCGCCCTGCGCGCGGTCGGAGAGGCTTTCCTTGCGAATCCGAATGCCGGCGTCGTATTCGGGCGTGGGGCGAAGGTCGCGCGAGACGGGCGCGAGATTTACACGGTGCCCTTCCGGCCCTTCAATCGCCGGCATCTCAGGACCGCCTACCGCGTGGTGCAGCCTGCGATGTTCTTTCGCCGCGACCTTTATCTGGAAGTCGGCGGGCTCGACGAAGATCTGCACTACGCGATGGATTGGGACCTCCTCATTCGCCTCGCCGCAAAATGCGAGGTCATCGCCATCAACGAGACGCTCGCCGAGATTCGCTACTACGACGACACGAAGACTTCGACCGGCGGCTGGAAGCGCATGCGCGAAATTGCGGAAATCGGCCGCCGCCACAACGGCGTATTCGACCGGAATTTTCTTTCCTATCGCATTCGCAGCGCGGTGAGCCGGCTGGATTCCCGGGTGGCAGAAAGAATCACCGACGAAGCCCTGCGGCGCGCCTTCGGTTCCACGCCGGTGATGGTGCAGGGATGGCCGAAATGGTTTCAGACTCCGCCCGCCAGATGAACCCGATCCGCCATATCGCCCATCGCATCCAGGCGATGCTCGATCCCACGAAGGACACGATCCGCGCGCTGTCCCGCATTCCGCTTGGGCCCGGCGATGTCGCGGTGGACTGCGGCGCGAACGTCGGCGACATCACGGACATCCTCTCCCGCCGGGGCGCGACGGTCCATGCGTTCGAGCCGAATCCGAATGCCTTCGCCCGGCTTGCGGCGCGATTCGCGAAGCGGCCCCATGTCGTTTGCATTCCCAAGGGCGTCGCGCCCCAGGCCGGGACCGCCCCTCTGTTCATGCACGTGAATGCGCCGGAGGATCCGGTGTTCTGGTCCACCGGCTCCAGCCTGCTGGATTTCAAATCCAACGTGGATACCGGCACCTTCGCGCAGGTCGAACTGGTCGATCTGGCGGAATTTGTTCTCGCGCTCGATTCGCCCGTCAAGGTTGTGAAAATGGACATCGAAGGTGTCGAATGCGCCGTTGTGAATCGCCTCATCGACTCCGGCGCGATCTCGCGAATCGAGCATCTCTTCGTCGAGACCCACGATCATCGCATCCCGGAACTGAAGGCCGAAACGGATGCGCTGCGCGCGCGCGTCGCGAGCGAGAAGCTCGATGCCATCATCGACCTGACGTGGAAATGACGGCTTCGCAATCGAGCCGGGGCTTCCTCTATGTGGCGACGGGCGCGCGGCACACGGCTGAGATGATCGAGTCCGCGGAATCGCTCAAGCGGCACATGCCCGACGCGCCGATCGTCGTTTATACCGATCAAGGCGGACTCTCCGCCTCGCTGTTTGCGGACGTGCGCCCGCTCGAAAATCCTCGGCATTCGTTCATGGACAAGATCGTACCGATGCGTGAGACGCCTTTCGAGCGCACGGTCTTTCTCGACACCGATACGCGCGTCTGCGCTCCGATCGACGATTTGTTCGACCTGCTCGACCGGGTCGAAATCGCCGTCGCCCATGCGCCGTATCGGCACGACCGGCCCTTCGTCGCGCCGGCGAGCTTCTGCGAGTTGAACACCGGCGTCATCGCGTATCGAAAAACAGCTTCAATCGACAGCCTGCTCTCGAGATGGCAGCGCATCTACGAAGAGGAGGTTCGGAAAACGGGAAGACTGGACAGCGACCAGCCCGCCTTTCGCGAGGCCCTCTGGCGCTCGACGGTGTCGATGTTTGTGCTCACGCCGGAATACAACCTGCGCACCGTCATGCCGGCGGCGGTTGGCCGCTGCACCGTGCGCATCATTCACGGACGCGGGCCCGACATGGCGGAACTGGAGCGCTGGGTGAATGCCAGCCGGCGGATTCGCCTTTTCCTTCCCGGCGCATTGCAGCTCACGGCGGCACATTTCACGATTCTGTCGCGACCGGGACGTCTGGTGGGCGCGTCGATTCATGCCGTTGCCGCTCCGTTTGTTTGGGCGGAGCGGATGCTTCGTTTCGTGAAGCGTCGAATACTCCGGATGGGCCGCACGTGAGGATCGCCTTTGTTTATGCGGGGGGACGGGAGGTCCGGTGGACGGCGGCGCTGAACGGGCGCGCGCCGTCCGATTTTTTTTATGGCGCGGTCGAGCTGGCGCGCAACGGGAACGAGATTCTGTGCATCGACGCGCCCGACCCGGGGCGCTCGCTGCTCGCCGCCGTGTGCAACAAGCTGTTCGGCGCGCGCACTCCCGCGCGCACCCGGGGAGAGCATCTCGTCGCAACGGCCCGGGTGCTCCACCGCTTGCGATCGGCCGATGTCGTCGTGGCGGCTTCCACATCGCACGCGAATGCGCTCGCGCTCTGGAAGCGGCTTGGATTTTTTCGCGGCAAACTCGTGGGCATCCATTGCGGGCACGTGAACTACGCGCTTGCCGGGGCCAGGCGGCGTGCGACCCGGCGCGCGATGAGCTGCCAGGAGGTGGTGCTTTTCGCCGGCTCGGAGCGCGACGAAACGATCCGCCAGTGCGGCGTCGAACCCGCCCGCCTTCACGCGAATCCCTTTGGCGTGGACGTGAATTTCTGGTCGCCCGCCTCCCGCGAAGGGGAGTTTCTCCTCGCGGTGGGCAACGATGGCCGCCGCGACTATGCGACGTTGATTGCGGCCATCGCAAAATTCGCCATCCCGGTGAAGATCGTGACCGCGCGCCCCTTGCCGCGGCCGCTGCCCGCCCACGTCGAGCATTTGAGCGGCTCCTGGCACGCGCCGGCGGTGACGGATGAAGAGCTGCGCGACCTTTATCGGCGGGCCCTGGCGGTCGTCGTCCCGCTCGAGGATTCGATCCAGCCCTCGGGTCAGAGCGTCGCGTTGCAGGCGATGGCGTGCGGGCGGCCCGTCATCCTCACGCGCACCCGCGGGCTGTGGACCGGCGGCGATTATCTGGACGGCCGCGATCTGCTGCTGGTTCCGCCGGCATCGTTCGACGTCCTTCGCGAACTTGTGCAACGCTTGCTGGACGACCCGGCTCTCCGCGAGCAGATTGGCCGCTCCGCGCGCGAGGCTGTGCTCCGGCACGGACGCATCGAAGACTTCGCTTCGCGGCTCGGTGCGTTGTTTGGCCCGGCCGATCCAGCGAGCTGATTTCACGATGTTTTTTTCCAAACCCAAACCCACGCTGGCGATCAGCCTCGTGCCCACGCGCTCTTCTTGGGGCGGTGCAAGTCCGTTCGTATCCCAGCTTGCGAGTTGCATGTGGCGGCGCGGGTGGCGCGTCGTTTTCGATCTGAATCGCGATCCGGATGTCGTGCTCGTGATCGACCCCCGCCGGGACCACCGCGCAAAGCGATTCGGTCTGGCGGAACTGGAAAACTTTCGCGAGAGGCATCCGCAGGTGCCCATCCTGCACCGGATCAATGAATGCGATCAGCGCAAGGGCACTGACGACATCGACGAGCTGCTGCGCCGGACGAACGCGCTCGCGGACCACACCGTTTTCATCTCCGAGTGGCTGCGCGATTACTTCAGCGCGAAATGGTTCGACCCGACCCTTCCGCATGCGGTGATTTACAATGGCGCCGATCCGCGCGTGTATCATCCGATTGGCAATCACCTGCCGGGGCCGGGCGAAACGGTGCGCGTCGTCACCCACCATTGGTCCGCGCACTGGCTCAAGGGCTACGACGTCTATCAGCGCGTCGATGACATCATCGCGACGGGTGCGCTTCCCGGCGTGGCATTTCGGGTGATCGGCCGCTGGCCGGAGGAAATCCGCTGGAAGGCGACGGAGACGCTCGCGCCGATGACCGGCCCGCCGCTCGCGGCGAAGCTGCGCGAATGCCATCTCTACCTCACGGCCTCGCGCTGGGAGCCGTGCGGCATGCACCACGTCGAGGGCGCGCAGTGCGGCCTGCCGCTCGTGTATCACGAGGACGGCGGTGGCATCGTCGAGGCGGGCATGCGCTACGGAATCGGCTTTCGTGACGACGTCGCGGGAGCGATCCGCAAGGCCATTGTGCGGCTTGCCGACTTGCGCCATCGCCTGCTGGAACAGATGCCGTCCGGCGAGTGCATGGTGCTCGAATTTGCGGACACCATCCAACGGCTCGCGGTGGAATCGGGGCGGCTGTGAACACCTGCATCCTCATTTCGACCTGCGAGAAATACCGGTCGCTTACGGATTTCACCCGGGCGCGGATTCAAGAGTTTTGGAAAGACGCTCCGCCCCTGCGGCTCTGCGGGATCTCGGGCGATCCCTGCGCGCTGCCGCTGCACGACGATCCGCGCGACTGGATGAAGGTCGTGCGGTCCGCGTGCGACGCATTGATGGCCGACGGCTTTGCGCAGGCCTACCTTATTCTCGACGACCACCCGCCGCTTGGGCGTTGCCACGCCGCGCATTTGAACGAGACGCTGCCTGCAATGATGCGCGAGCTCGGCGCGGTGAGCATTTCCTTGTCGGGCTACGGGCAGGGGCGCGCGACAAACGGCAAAGTGGTGAAGTGGCGCGACTGGCAGCTCGATCGGTGCCTTCCGGATACGCTGTGGAAATATCCGCTTCATCCCGCGCTGTGGAGGCTCGATGCGTTGCGCGATCTGCTCGACCGGTTGATCGCGGGCCTGCCCGAGTCCGAGCACACGCCATGGGCGTTTGAGCGGCGCGGAGGAGCGAAGGATGCGGGTCTCCCGGCGGAGCTCACGATGCACAGCTACCGCATCGAAGGGCGGGCGCATGCAGCCATCCCGTATCCCGGACGGCTCGAACGGTTCAAGAGCGCGACCGATTTGTATCGCTTCCTCGTGAGAAAGTTCGCCGGCGAGACGGAGCGCGCGGCTGTGGACGAGCGCATCCTTGGCGCTCATCATTACTACCACGGGCCCTATCCGCTGATCTGGAGCGGGCTCATGCGCAAGGGCGCCGTCAATCGCAATGCGCTTTTTTTCCTCAGCCTGGTGGGGCGCAACGACTGGGTTGAGGCGATCCAGCGGCTGACCTTCGAGTGAAGATCGTCGGTATCATGCTCGTGCGCGACGAAGACCGCTTCGTGGAGTGGGCGATTCGCAGCGCGATGGATTTCTGCGACGAGTTCCTCGTGTGCGACCACGAATCGAGTGACGAAACCCCCGTCGTGCTCGGGCGGCTCGCCCGGGAATATGGCCGCAAGCTGACCTTGCGCCGCTGCCGCGACTCCGCAGAATCGCACCGGATGATCGAACGATATGCCGGCACGGCGACGTGGATCTTCGGCGTGGACGGCGACGAGATTTACGACCCCGCCGGCCTTGCGCGGCTGAGGGCGCGCCTGGAGGCGGGGGAGTTCGATGCGTGGTGGGCGGTATTTGGAAATGTGCTCAACGTCAAACGGCTCGACCTCGCCGCGGCCCGGGCCGAGGGCCATCTCGCGCCGCCCTGCCGCAGCATGACGAAGCTCTACAACTTCGCGGCGATCGATTCGTGGGATGGAAAAATCGTAGAGCGTCTGCACGGCGGCGACATCCGCTTTCGCCCCGGCTTTGCTGCCTCGCAGCGCCTGAATCTTCACGACCGGTCGAATTGGGACGACTCGGATTTTCGCTGCCTGCACCTTTGCTTTCTCGATCGCTCGTCGCGGGATGCCGCCGGAGGGCGCCCGCGACGCAACATCATGGACCGCCGCGCTTGGACCGTCGGCAAGCTCCTCGCGCGGCTCCGCGCCATGGCCGGCGGCCGCTCCGGGGCGGATTGGAAGGAGCAGAAATACGCGCGCGGCCCACTGGTTGCGGAGCGCATCGCCGCCTTTCTTTCGAGCCGCCCGTGAAGCGAGTCGGGTTCATCATCAACAGCCGGGTGCCTGGCGTGGCCTCGCTTCGCACGGGCATGCCGCCGCTGGCGCTGGTATCCGGCTGGGACGACGCGGCCTCGCCGATGGGACTGATGCGCTTTCGCTGGATTGCCGACGCGCTGCGGGCGGCGAACTCCGGCTGGCGGTATGAACTCTACCGGCCGTGGAGGAGCTACGACGCCGTGGTTTTCCTCAAGTCGATGGGACCGGCCTGCCTCGCGCTTGCCCGGCGACTGAAAGGTGAGGGAACGCGGGTCCTATTCGAGGCGAACGTCGATTATTACACGCGCTTCGAGGGCGAGGCGCGCCTCGACGCCATGGCGCCAGGCGCTTCGCAGCGCAGGGACGCCGTCGAGATCACGGAACTCGCCGACGCGGTGATCGGCTCCTCGCGCAGGCTCACGGAGGTGTGCCGCAGCTTCAATTCCGCCGCGACGTGGGTGCCCGACAATGTGAATCTGCGGCTGCGTCCGGCAGCGGCGGAGGCGCAGCCGATTCGCGATGGCCGACTGCAGGTCTGGTGGAGCGGCACGGCGGCGAAGCTCTTCGAGTTCCTCGCGGCGGAGGAGGCGTTCCTTGCACTCGCAGACCGGATTCATCTACAGCTCGTCACCGACGATATCGAAACGGCCGCGAAGCGCTGGCCCGTCGAGGTGCGCGAACGGTTCGGCCGATTTCTGGGTCGCGTGCCGCACGCGCTGCATCGCTATCGCGACATTCCACATCTGTTTGGGCTCTACGCCACGGGCGGAGTGATCGTCTCCCCGCGCTTTCTCGACGTGCCATACAACCTTTCGCACACCGAATGGAAAATCACCCTCGGCATGGCATGCGGCCTGCCCGCCATCGCGAGCCCGGTGCCGAGTTATGTCGATGCCGCTGAGCGGTCCGAGCCGGACGCAGTTTCCCTCTGCGAGACCTTCGCCGACTGGATATCCGCTTTCGACGGGTTTCTGTCGGATTCCTCACGCTTGCGCGAAGGGGGGCGCGCCGCCTTCGAAGCGGTGCGGCAGCATTACGAAACGGGTGTCGTCGCGGAGCGGCATGCGGCCTGGATCGGGGAAACCTGCGCCCGCTCGAACTGATGAAACGGCGCGCGGCCTTTTTTCGGATTGGTGATTTTTCGCTCATCAACGAAGCAGTTCTGGACGGCCTTCGCCGGGAATTTTCCGATCTCGAATGGAGGGCCATCGATGTCGAACGCGACATTGTCGGGCGAAGCGCCGCGCTACGTTTTCGCGCCACGGCCGAGGTGGCGTTGCGGTATGGCGGGCGCGTCCTGCGGGAGCGCCGGCCTCCCCGGGACTTTTTTCCTCGCATTCCCACGGTGATCGCCGCCGTGCGCGAATGGGTGCGGGCCAACATCGACCCGGCTCAAACGGCGTTCGTTTTCCAGACGCAATCGCTCTTCGATGCGCGGCACGACGCGGTGCCGCATTTTCTTTACACCGACCACACGTATCTCGCGAACCTGCGCTATCCCGAGCCGAGGCCGCTATTGCCGGTCGCCGCGGAATGGCGGCGGATGGAACGTGACCTGTATGCGATGGCGGATTGTAATTTCGTTTCGAGCGGGTTCGCCGCGCGGTCGTTGCGCGAGGATTATTCCGTGCCGCCGGAGCGCGTGGAGTGTGTGTTCTCGGGCTGCAACGTGCCTGCGACGCAGCCCGGCGATGCCCGCCGGAGCGGACGGATCGTCCTCTTTGCCGGCGTGGATTGGGAGCGCAAGGGAGGGCCGGAACTCGTCGCGGCATTTCGCGCGGTGCGCGCCGCGACCTCCGACGCCGAGCTGTGGATAGCAGGGTGTTCGCCTGCATTGAGCGAACCGGGCGTGCGCGTGCTCGGGCGGCTCGCATCGGAACGCATGGCTGACCTCTACCGGCAGGCGGATGTCTTTTGCCTGCCGAGCCGGATGGATCCGTCGGCATCGGTGCTGGCCGAGGCGGCCTCGCAAGGGCTGCCGGTCGTGGCGACTCGCGTGGGCGGCAACTCCGAGCGCGTCGTGGACGGTGTGACAGGCTTTCTGTGCGAACCTCATGAGCTTGCCGACAGGCTCCGGCGGCTTTTGTCGGATGCGGAGATGCGCAAAAAATTCGGCGCCGCAGGGCGCGAAATGGCAAGGGATCGCTTCACCTGGGAGGCGGTCTGCGGCAGGATGGCCGCGCGGATGCGAAGGGAGATCGAACCATGACGCGACCACCGGACCTGCGTTTTGAAATCGAGAAGGCGTGGCGGCTGTTCACGGCATTGCTGCGGCCGCTGCCGGCGTTTGTGATCCCCGGCGCGCCGAAATGCGGCACCTCGATGCTTTACGAATTCCTCGTGACGCATCCCCGCATCCGCCGCGGCGTCCGCAAGGAGCCGACGAATTTCGTGCACTGGCCCGGCAGCCGCCTCCGCGCCGCCATGAATTATCCGATTCGATGGCCGGGGGCCAACTTCATCGTCGGCGATGGCAGCGTGGAATACTTCACGAATCCCGTCGCGCCCCGGAACGTGCATGATGTCCTGCCGAATGCCCGGCTCGTCTTTCTCTTCCGCGATCCGGTCGTGCGTGCATGGTCCGACTACCAGATGTTTCGGAAATTTGGCACCGACACCGCCGATTTCTCGACGACCGTGCGTCGTGCGATGCGCTGGCTCGACGAGCCCTCCGTGTATCCGCTGGTCGATGCGGCCGCGCGCCAGGCGTGGCATCCCGCGCGCTACGTGCTGTGCGGGTGGTATGCGCGCGCCCTCGAGCGCTGGCTGGCGGTCTTTCCGCGTGAACAATGTCTCTTTCTCATCAGTGAGGAATTTTTTGCCGATCCGCTTGGGACGACGCGCGCCGTGCTCCACCACATCCGTTTGCCGGAGGCGGACATTCCGCCGTTGCCGGTCTCGCGCGAAGGATGCTACGCGGAGTCCATGCCGGCCGAAATCGAGGCGGAGTTGAGGGCATTCTATGCGCCGCGCAATCGCGAGCTTTCCCGCTTGCTCGGACGCGATTTGCCATGGGCGTGAGAATCGTCGAGCCCGTGCCGGCGCTCGATTGGGCGATGCGGGAGGCCATCGCGAGGGCCGGCGAGCTTTACCATGCGCCAGGCCGCGCGGCATTTCGCCGGCAGCTGGAGGCATTGCCGCCGCCTGCGAAAGAGGGCATCCGCCTCAACTTCGGCTGGATCGAACCGCCGCCGCGCGCGGAGGAAACGCGGATCGGCGGAGGGGTGAAGCTGGAGCATTTGCGCGAGCGATTCGGCGAGGCGGCGGAGGGATTCAACGTGCTGTATCTCGTGAGCAGCGTGCTCCATCTCGTGCCGCACGCCGGCGAACTCGCGGCGTGGGCGAAGCGGCGGGGGATCGCGATCGTGTGGAATCAAAATGGCGTCGCGTATCCCGCGTGGTGCGGTCCGGGTTATCCATGGTTCAACGAGCCGATGCGGCGCTTGATCGCGCAGGCGGACCACGTCGTCTATCAAAGCGCGTTTTGCCGGGACTGCGCGGATCGCTACCTCGGCCGGGTGGATGCGCCATCCGAGGTGCTATGGAATCCCGTGAACCTTGCGCGATTCACTCCCGGCTCGCAACCGCCGCCGGCGAACGTGTGGGAGTTGCTCGCGATGGGAACGAATCATGCGTTCTATCGGGTGCGCGCATCGCTTGATGCGCTCGCGGCATTGATGCATCGCGGAATGTCGGTGCGATTGACGATTGCCGGCGAGTTTCGCTGGGAGGGAGGCGCGCGCCAGGTTGCCGACTGCATCAAGCGGGCTGGCCTGTCCGATCAGGTGCGGTTGCTTCCACGCTTTACGCAGGAGGAGGCGCCGGCGATCTACCGGCAGGCGCACGTCCTGCTGCACCCGAAATACAACGATCCGTGTCCCACGGTGCCCATCGAGGCAATGGCCTGCGGTGTGCCCGTCGTGGGATCGCGCAGCGGCGGCATGCCGGAGCTCGTCGGCGGGGAAGCGGGCAGGCTGGTCGATGTGCCGGATGACTGGACGCGCGATCATGCCCCCGACGCAGAACGTGTGGCGGATGCCGTGGCCGGGATCATGGAGCGGCACGGCCAGTTTGCGCGTGCGGCGCGGGCGCGTGCGGAAGCGAATTTCGACCGGGAGAAATGGGTGGACCGGCACGCCGAGATCTTCGCGGGCCAGCTCGCGAAGCGTGCGCGATGAACGATCCTGCGGTCACCGTGCTGCTGCCGGTTTTCAATGGCGGGCGGTATTTGCGCGCAGCCGTGGAAAGCATCCTGCGCCAGCGATTTTGCGATTTTGAGGTGCTGGCGATCGATGATGGCTCCACGGATGGATCGCCGGATGAGCTCGCTTCCGTGCGCGATTCCCGTGTGCGCGTGTTGAGAAACGAGCGCAATCTGGGCCTCGTGGCGACACTCAATCGAGGCCTGGCCGAGGCGCGGGGCGAATGGATCGCCCGGCAGGATGCGGACGATCTGAGCGCGCCCGGCAGGCTGGCCGCGCAAATCGCCGTCGCGCGGGGCAATCCCGCCGTGCCTCTCATCGGTGCCGACGCGTGGCTGGTCGATGACGCAGGTCGATACCGCGGGCGGTGGCGAACGGGCGGCCACGCCGATCTGGTGGCGTGGGATATGTGCTTTCGCGCGCCCTTTGCGCACGGCAGCGCTTTGTTTCGGCGCAGCATCGTGACCGAGCGCTTCGGCGGCTATCGCGAGCGGCCCGCCTGCGAGGACATGGATTTGTGGACGCGGGTGGCGGCGGAATTTCCAGTCATTTCCCTGCGGCGGCCACTTGTGAAGTATCGGCTCCACGGCGCATCGATCATGGCGGGAGCAACCGCCGATCCCGAGCGAACCAGCGCAGTGCGTGACGTTTTGATTCGTCACATGGAGAGGGTGGCGCCGGGAACCGGAGCGCAGGAATGCGGCCTCATCGCGGAAGTGTGGAGCGGCGGGATGCCTGGTGGATGGGACCGGTATTTTGAGGCGCTCAAGGCTCTGGAGCTGGGATTCCTGCGTGGCCGCCGCTCTCCGCCCGGATTCGCGCGAATATTGGGCGAACAACACTACGCGCTCTATTGCCGTGTCTGCCGGACGGGGGGCGGCGGGCAATTCCTTCGCGCGCTTGCGAGGGCCGACGCCGCGCTGCTGCCTCGCCTGCCCTGGCTGAGAATGCTCGCTGCGTCGCTGCGAAAATGAAGTTCTGCTTTCTGTCGAGCCATGCACATCTCGCGCTCGATCCGGCTTCGAGCCGGGTGTCGGGCGGGGCGGAGTTGCAGGTGGCCCTGCTCGCCCGCGAGCTGGTGCGGCGCGGGCACGAAACCGTGATCATCGGCGGCGACATGGGCCAGCGGGATGATTTGCTCTTCGAGGGCGTGCGCACGCGGAACGGCGGCCCGTTTCAAAGCGGCGGGTGGTTCGACACCCTGCGCGCGGTGCCGCGTGTCCTGTCGATCCTGCGCGAGGAGCGGCCCGATTTCGCCCTCATCCTCGGCTGGACGACATGGTTGTATCTGCTGCATCGGGTTCGGACGAAGGGTTGCAGGCTGGTTTTCATTTGCGGCCTCGACACCGAGGTGAACGGATTGTTTCGCCGCGAAAATCCACTGCGCGGCGCGCTCTTCGAGGCGGGCGTGCGAGGCGCGGACATCCGGTTCGCGATGAGCGAGTATCAGGCGGAACAATTTGCCAGGCAGGGGCTCTCCTGTGGCCTGTACCGCAACCTGATCCTGCACCGCACCGCACCGCGGGGCGCGATCAAGACCGTCGATCTGCTTTGGGTCGCGCGGTGCCAGCCGATCAAGCGTCCGCACCTCTTTCTGGACCTCGCGGAACAAATGCCGCACGCGCGCTGCCGGATGATTTGCCCGCGTGAGGACGTCGTTCTGTGGGAATCGATCGCGGCTCGCGCCAGGGGCATTGCCAATCTCGAATTCGTCGAGCGGGTGCCATACCGGGAGATTCAATCGCATTACGATGCCGCGAATGTTTTCGTGAACACCTCGTCGGCTGAAGGCTGGCCGAACAGCTTCATTCAGGCGGGGCTTGGCGCGGGAGCATTGCTCTCACTCGATGTGAATCCCGACCACCTCTTTGAACGGTTCTCGCCCGGGATTTTCGCGGCGGGGGATTTTAGAGCACTGTCCGCCGGCGCAGGCAGGTTGTTGCTTTCGCCGCAAACATTGCGGGTCGCGCAGGCTGGCTGCGCGCAGTTTGTTGGTGAGCTCCACAACAACGACCGCAATGTCAACGCATTCCTCGCGGGTATCGCCGATGGAGCAATTTAGAGAATGTTAATATATTGTGCACATATTTGAAAGTGGATAGGCTTTGGGGGCATGAAAGCCTATTCGCTGGATTTGCGTGAACGAGTGATGAGTGCCTACGACCAGGGGCAGTGGAGCGTGGGAC